>CAZLNO010000069.1:0-22087 GCA_964561005.1 uncultured Rhodovibrionaceae bacterium
CAGCCGCCCACCGAGTGCACGATGGTCGAGCCGGCGAAGTCGGAGAAGCCCATCTGCGCCAGCCAGCCGCCGCCCCAGGTCCAGGACGCCTGGACGGGATAGAGGAAGCCGGCCAGGATCAGCACGAAGATCAGGAACGGCCAGACCTTGATCCGCTCGGCCACGGTGCCGGAGATGATCGAGGCCGTGGTCGCCACGAAGACCATCTGGAAGAACCAGTCGGACATCGAGGCGTAGCCGCTGTCCACCACGGCCCGCAGCGTCTCGGGCGAGTCGTCGCCATTGATCAGCGCCAGTTCCGCCTCGGCCGGGTTGTAGAACAGGCTGAACGAGCCGATGAAGCCGTCGACGTCCACGTACATCAGCGAGTAGCCGACCAGGTAGAACATGATGCCGGCGATGGAGTAGAGCGCGATGTTCTTCAGGCAGATCGCGGCGGTGTTCTTGCTGCGCACCAGACCGGACTCCAGCATCGCGAAGCCGGCGGCCATCAGCATCACCAGGAAGCCGTGCACCAGGAAGGCAAAGCTGTTGAACACAAAGGCGGTCTCGCCCGTCACCTCCGCCCGGGCGGGGCTCGCCAGGGTCGCCACGGCCAGGGCCAGGGCGCCGGCCAGCGGCAGGGTCGTTCGCATGCGCGTCATACCTTTTGCCTCCTAGAGCGCGTCGTGATCGGTTTCGCCGGTGCGGATGCGCACGGCGCGGGCCACGTCCAGGACGAAGACCTTGCCGTCGCCGATCCGGCCGGTGTTGGCCGCCTTGGTGATGGCCTCGACCGCGCTTTCCGCGCGGTCGTCCGCCAACACCACCTCGACCTTCACCTTCGGCAGGAAGTTCACCGCGTACTCCGCGCCGCGGTAGATCTCCGTCTGGCCCTTCTGCCGGCCAAAGCCCTTGACCTCGCTGACGGTGAGGCCCTCGATCCCCAGGCCGGTCAGCGCCTCGCGGACATCGTCCAGCTTGAAGGGCTTGATGATCGCCATAACGAGTTTCACGGCGGATTCCCCTCGGGTTGCTGCACCTGCGAAAGGCTAAACAAGAAGCGTGCCAAGCGCCGCGAGGCGGCGCGGAATCGCGGATTTCGGCGAGTTACGGCGGGATCGGTGCGGGCGGCCCGGACCGGGTGCGGCGCCCGAGAGTGCCTAATGTATAATCACATAACCAGGAGTGCCTAAAAATAGAGCACCCCAGCAGTTCGTAGGGTGGCTTCGCCAAAGGCAAGCCACCACTGGGCGATGGCGGTTTCCTTTCAGGTGGTGGCTTGCTTCGCGAAGCCACCCTACGCCTGTGCCTGCCTCCGCCAAATGCGACTTCCCTGGCCGCGGCATCCTGCCCTCTGGACAATGGCCGTCCGCGGCTTGATCTTGCCGGCATGAGCGCACAGGGAGTCGACAGAAGCACCGAGGTGCTGGAGGCCGAGGTCCTGATCGTGGGCGGCGGCCTCGTGGGGGCCAATCTGGCGGCGGCGCTGGCGACCGCCGGGGTGGAGGTCGTGCTGGCCGACCGCGAGGACCCGGAGGCCGTGTTGGCCGCCGGCTTCGACGGCCGCGCCTCGGCCATTGCCGCCGGCTCGCGGCACATGTTCGAGGCCGTCGGTCTCTGGGACCTCGCGGCCGAGGCGGCGCAACCGATCCGGGATATCCTGGTCACCGACGGCCGCGTCGGCCGGGGCCGCTCGCCGTGTCATCTGCACTACGATTCGCGCGAGGTGGGCGAGCCCTTCGGCCATATCGTGGAGAACCGGGAGATCCGTCGGGCGCAGCAGCGCTTCCTGGCCGGGCTCGACCATCTGCAACACCTGGCACCGGTGGCGGTGGACCGGGTGATCCGGCGCGCTTCGGGCGTGGAGGGCGTGCTGGCCGACGGCCGGCGGGTGCGGGCGCGGCTGGTCTGCGCCTGCGACGGCCGCAACTCGCGGCTGCGCGAGCAGGCCGGCATCGGCGTGCGCCGCTGGCGCTACGCGCAGGCGGGCGTCGTGACGACACTGGAACACGAAAAGCCGCACCGCGGTGTCGCCTACGAGCACTTCCTGCCCGCCGGCCCCTTCGCCATGCTGCCGATGGTGGACTCACCCGAGGGCGCGCACCGCTCCTCCATCGTCTGGACCGAGCGGCCCGAGCTGGCCGAGAAGATGATGGAGGTCTCCGACGCGGTGTTCGCGGGGGAGGTGCTGCGCCGCTTCGGCGAGACCCACGGCGACGTCCGGCCGGTCGGCCCGCGCTTCCGCTATCCGCTGTCGGGCTTGCACGCCGAGCGCTACATCGACCGGCGGCTGGCGCTGGTGGGCGACGCCGGCCATGCCATCCATCCGATCGCCGGGCAGGGGCTGAACCTGGGCCTGCGCGACGTGGCGGCGCTGGCCGAGTGCATCGTCGACGCCCGCCGCCTGGGCCTGGACGTGGGGAGTTCGGAGGTGCTGACGCGCTATCAGCGCTGGCGGCGGCCGGACAACCTGATCCTGGTGGCCGCCACCGATTCGCTGGACCGGCTGTTCTCCAACGACCTGCCCCCGCTACGCCTCGCCCGCGACCTGGGCCTGGGCGCCGTCAACCAGCTCGGCCCGGTCAAGCGCCTGTTCATGCGCCACGCCATGGGCCTGCTGGGCGACCTGCCGCGCCTGGTGCGGGGGCGGCCGCTTTAGTGGCCGCCCCGGCTATTCGTCGACGCGGGGCGCGGGCTTGCCCGCGCCCCGAACGTTTTCTTCTGTTGCATCGGTCGCAAAAAAACATTCCGGTCGGCGGCAGGCCCCCGACCGGCAAGAGAGCGCGTTGCGCCGCGTGTGCCTACATCACCGGCTGCATGTAGCCGGTGCCTGGGTCGACGGCGAAGCGGTTGACGAGCGCTTCCTTCTCCTTGGTGAGGATCTCGGCGACGATGGCGCCGTCCTCGCTCTTCTCGACCTTGCCGACCTTGAGTCGCGGGTTGCCGTGCATCGCCAGGCGGCGCTCCATCATGGCGCGCACGTCCTCGACGTCGAGCGGCTCGGGCAGCGCCTGTTGCTGACCGTATGTCCGGCCGCCAGTGCCGGGAGCCATCTGCCCTTGCGGCCCCATCCGGCCCTGCGGTCCCATCATCATGCCGCCCATGCCGGGTCCCATCTGGCCGGGTCCCATCTGGCCGGGTCCCATCTGGCCGGGTCCCATTTGGCCGGGTCCCATTTGGCCGGGTCCCATTTGGCCCTGCGGCCCCATCATCATGCCCCGCCCGTAGGGCATCATCTGACCGGGCCCCATTTGGCCTTGCGGTCCCATCATCATGCCGTGACCGTAGGGCATCATTTGGCCTTGCGGTCCCATCATCATGCCCTGACCATACGGCCCCATTTGGCCTTGCGGCCCCATCATCATACCCTGCCCATAGGGCATCATCTGGCCCCGCGGGCCGTAGCCATAGCCCTGTCCGTAGCCCGGCATCTGCCCTTGCTGTCCATAGCCATAGCCCTGGCCGTGCATCTGACCATAGCCCTGCATCCGTCCCTGCTGATGACCGGACCCGGCCATGCCGGCGGTGGCCAGGCCCAGCGCCAGCGCGGACGCGGCCGCCGCCGCGAGCATGGTTCTGCCTTTTCCGAGTGGCATGATCCGTCCCCTTCGCGTTCCCGTGTTGATGACACGATCAGGGTAGGCCCGCGGGCGGCGGCCAGGCCTTGCGCTGGATCAAACGAACAGGCGGCGGACGGTTAGCGCGGCGAGACGCCTTGCTCGATGCGCTCCATCTCCTCGTCGTCAAAGCCGAAGTGATGGCCGATCTCGTGGATCAGCACGTGGCGCACCAGGTCGCGCAGGTCCTCGCCGCTCTCGCACCAGTAGTCGAGGATCGGCCGGCGGTAGAGGTGGATCATGTCGACGTCCTGCGGCGCGTCCAGCACCGACTTCGCCAGCAGGTCGACGCCGCGGTAGAGGCCCAGCAGGTCGAAGGCCGATTCCAGCCCCATCTCCTCGACCGTGTCGTCGTCGGGAAAGTCCTCGACGACCACCGTGACGTCGCTGGCCCAGCGGCGCAGCTCCTCGGGGATCAGCGCCATGGCCTCGCGGGCCAGCGCCTCGATGTCCGCGATTTCGGGCGGGGTGGTGAAACGGTCGACGTCGTGAAAGCGTGCCATGTGAGTCAGTTTATCATGCTTCGTTTCGATTTGCTTGACGGCGCGGTTCCGCGGCGCCAGCTAGATGGCGTCGATCCTGGCAACGGAGGAGCGGTTCATGGCCGGCAAGCTCACCGAGGCGGAACGCGCGCAAGCGCTGCGGGACCTGGATGGCTGGACCCTGGCGGAGGACCGCGATGCCATCCGCAAGTCGTTCGTCTTCAAGTCCTTCAATCAGGCCTTCGGCTTCATGTCGCGCGTGGCCCTGGCTGCCGAGAAGATGGACCACCACCCCGAGTGGTTCAATGTCTACAACCGTGTCGAGATCACGCTGTCCAGCCACGACGTGGGCGGGCTGAGTCAGCGCGACATCGACCTCGCCCGCAAGATCGACCGCTTCGCCGCGCCTTTCCAGGAGTGAGACCGCCGCGCCGTCGGCGCGTCAACTCGCCTGCATCCGCATGGCGCCGTCCAGGCGGATGGTCTCGCCGTTCAGCATCACGTTCTCGCAGATGTGCAGCACCAGGCGCGCGAACTCCTCCGGCCGGCCGAAGCGGCGCGGGAAGGGCACCTGCGCGGCCAGGCTGTCCTGCACCTCCCGCGGCATGTTGAGCAGCAGCGGCGTGCCGATCAGGCCCGGCGCGATGGTATTCACCCGGATGCCGTGCTTGGCGAACTCGCGCGCGGCGGGCAGCATCATCCCCATCACCCCGGCCTTGGAGGCGGCGTAGGCGACCTGGCCGATCTGCCCCTCCATCGCCGCGATCGACGCGGTGGAGACGATGATCCCCCGCTCGCCGTCGTCCAGCGGGTCGAGCTGCTGCATGTCGGCGGCGGCCAGGCGCAGCAGGTTGAAGCTGCCGATCAGGTTGACCCGCACCACCTTCTCGAAGTCCTCCAGCGGCATCGGGCCGTTGCGGCCGACGATCTTCTTGGGTGGCGCGATGCCGGCGCAGTTGACCAGCACGCGCGCCGCGCCGTGCGCCTCCCGCGCCCTGGCGACCGCCGCCTCGGCGTCCTCCGCGTCGGCGACGTCGCAGGCCAGCCCCAGGCCGCCGATCTCCTCGCCCACCTGCCGGGCGGCCTCGCCGTCGATGTCCAGGACGCTCACGCGGGCGCCGGCGCGCGCCAAGTGACGCGCCGTCTCCGCCCCCAGACCGGAGCCGCCGCCGGTCACCAGCGCGGCCTGACCTTCCAGCTTCATCGGCGTGTCCTCCCTCGATCCTGTCATTCGGTGTTGCCGACGGGCGAGGGTCTATAGCAATCCGGCCGCCGCGGCAAATGCGCCCTTGTGGATGGCCGGCAACAGGGGGTGTGCAGCGCCGAAATCCGTGGTTTATACAGAATGGTCGGGGGGGGCGCCGATCGTCCCGACGACCCTCCGGCAGGGAGACCGCGACGCACGTCATGGACCTCGGCAACCAGCTCATCCTGATCGGCGCCGGGCTGATCTTCGTCAGCATCTTCGCGGGGCTGGTCTCCGCACGCGTCGGCGCGCCGCTGCTGCTGGTGTTCCTGGCGCTGGGAATGCTGGCGGGCGAGGACGGGCCGGGCGGCATCGCCTTCGACGATTTCCAATCGGCCTACACCATCGGCGCCGCCGCGCTGGCGATCGTGCTGTTCGACGGCGGCCTGCGCACCCGGCGCGAGACCCTGCGCCTGGCCTCCTGGCCGGCGCTGGTGCTGGCCACGCTCGGGGTGCTGCTGACCGCCGCGCTGACCGGGGCCTTTGCGCGGCTGGTCCTGGGGCTGGGCTGGGTCGAAGGAATGCTCGCCGGCGCCATCGTCGGCTCCACCGACGCGGCGGCGGTGTTCTTCCTGCTGCACCTGCGCGGCACCAACCTGGTCAAGCGGGTCAGCGCGACGCTGGAGGCGGAATCCGGCCTCAACGATCCCATGGCGGTGTTCCTCACCGTGACCTGCGTCGAGTTGCTGCGCGGCGGCGTGCCGGACATGAACTGGGCGACGGCGCTGGACTTCGCCGGCATGTTCGCGCTGCAGATTGCCGGCGGCGCGGTTGTCGGGCTGGCGGGCGGCTATGTGCTGCTGCGGCTGGTCAACGGGCTGGAGCTTGCCACCGGGCTCTATCCCGTTCTCGCGCTCTCGGGCGCGCTGATTATCTTCGCCGGGGCGCAGAACCTGGGGGCCAGCGGCTTCCTGGCGGCCTACCTCGCCGGGATCGTTCTGGGCAACCGGCGCCACCGCGCCACGCAGCTCATCGACCGCTTCCAGGACGGACTGGCCTGGCTCAGCCAGATCGTGATGTTCCTGATGCTGGGCCTGCTGGTGACGCCCTCGACCTTGCTCGAACGGCTGCTGCCGGCGCTGGCGGTGGCGGCCTTCCTGATCGTGGTGGGGCGGCCGGCGGCGGTGCTGCTCTGCCTGCTGCCCTTCCGCTTCGCCTGGCGGGAGCGGGCGTTCATCGCCTGGGTCGGGCTGCGCGGCGCCGTGCCGATCTTTCTGGGCACCGTGCCGGTGCTGGCGGAGGTGCCGAACGCCCGGCTGTTCTTCGACCTGGCCTTCGTCGTGGTGCTGACATCGCTGGTGGTGCAGGGCTGGACGCTGAACGGGGCGGCGCGGCTGTTCAACCTGGCACTGCCGCCGCCGCCGGCGCCGTCCTACCGCTTCGACGTCGATCTGCCCCCGGACGTGGGCCGCGACATGGCGGCCTTCACGGTGCAGGACGGCAGCGCCGCCGCCGGCCGTCCGCTGGACGCGATCGGGCTGGACCGGGACCTCGACGTGGTGGCGATCGTGCGGGAGGGCACGATGCGCCGCCCGAACGACACGGGCGCCCTGATCCCGGGCGACTACGTGGTCCTGCTCGGCCCACCGGAGCGGCTGGCCGAGCTGGACACCGTCTTCGGCCGGCCGCCGGAACCCGATCCGCGCGGGCGCGATACCGAGGTGCTGGGCGAGTTCAGCTTCGACGGCGGGCTGCCGGTGGGCGAGCTGGCGGCGATGTACGACCTCAGCGTGCCGGAGGCGGAGCACGGGCTGTCGCTGGACGCCTTCCTGCGCCGCCATCTGCGCGACGACCCGGTGGTGGGCGATCGCCTGCGCCTGGGCGCGATCGAGCTGATCGTGCGCCGCCTGCGCGACGGCGCCATCGACCAGGTGGGCATCGAGCTGGACCCCAAGCCGCTGCCGGCCCTGCGCGGCGACGTGTTGCGCATCTGGCTGCGCCACTGGCGCGGCCGGCTGCGTGGCCGCTTCCAGGTCTGAGCCGGGCGCGCGAGAGGTTGTCCCGGCGGGCGCCGGCACGCATATTCCCGGCATGGAACGCTTCGAAGACACGGCGCGCGAGGCCACGGAGATCGGGCCGGAGAAGTTCGCCCGCGACGAGGCGCGCGTGCAGGCGGGGTTCTGGGACAAGGTGCGCGGCCTGGTGGGCCGCCTGTCCTTCGTCGAGGATGCGGTGGCAGCCTACTACTGCGCCCGCGATCCGGCGACGCCCTTCAAGGCCAAGGCGATCGCCATGGGGGCGCTGGCCTATTTCGTGCTGCCGGCCGACGCCGTGCCGGACATCCTGGTCGCCTTCGGCTTCATCGACGACGCCGCCGTGCTCGCCTACGCCTATCGCCAGATCCAGCAGCACGTCCAGCCCACCCACCGCGAGCTGGCGCGCCAGGCCCTGGCGGGGCTGCGCGAGGACGATAATGACCGCGATGACGACGGCCCGGCATGACTTCGCCCCAGGCGCCTGAGGCGGCGGCGTCCGGGCGTTACGCCGCCGGGCCGATCCCCCGGCCCGCCGCCGTCTATGGCGCCGCCGGGCTGATCCCCTTCGTCGCCTGCGCCCTGGGGGTGTGGGCGTTGTCGCCGCGCTGGGCCAGCCTGGCGCTCGACGTGCAGCTCTATTACGGCGCGGCGATCCTCGGCTTCCTGGGCGCGGTCCACTGGGGCACGGCGCTCGCCGGGCTGGGCGCCGGCGGCGACAGCCGGGCCGCCTGCACCTGGGCCCGGCTGGGCTGGTCGGTGGCGCCCGCGCTGGTGGCCTGGGCGTCGCTGGTGATGGTGCCCTTGATCGGGGTGATCGCGCAGATCCTGACCTTCACGGCGGTGTTCTTCGGCGACCTGAGGGCGGTGCGCCTGGGCCTGGCGCCCGCCTGGTATCCGCGGCTGCGCCGGCCGCTGACCGCGATCGTGGTGGCGTCGCTGGGCGCGTCGCTCCTGCGCGTGGTGCTGAGCTAGTCGCGCGAGACCAGGTGGTCGCGCGCGCTGCCGGCGGCTTCGCCGCGCTGGCGGGCGGCGACGGCCTCGCGGTGGGCGATGTAGACGGCCGCCGCGGCGATGATTCCGGCGCCGAGGAAGGTCCAGAGATCCGGCGTCTCGCCGAAGAAGAGGAAGCCGATCAGGGCGACGAAGGGCAGCCGGGCGTACTGGAAGGGGATCACCGCCGAAGCGTCGGCTCGCGCGAAGGCGCGCGTGAGAAGCTGGTGCGACAGCATCGCCAGCAGGCCGATCAGCACCACGGTGCCCAGGGTGATCCAGTCCGGCCAGACCCACACGAACAGCGCCGGCGCCAGGCTCATCGGCGTCAGGAAGAAGTTCATGTAGAACACCATCGTGCTGGGGTTCTCGCTGCGGGACAGCGTCTTCACGATCAGGGCCGCGCCGGCCATGAACAGCGCCGCCACCACGGGCAGCGCCGTCGCCGGGGAGACTTCCGCCAGGCCTGGCCGCACGATGACGAGCACGCCGAGGAAGCCGACGACCGTCGCCGTCCAGCGCCGCGCGCGCACCACCTCGCCCAGCACCAGCGCCGCCCCGGCCGTGGCGAACAGCGGCACGGTGAAGTTCAGCGACACCGCCTGCGCGAGCGGCAGCAGCGCGACCGAGGTGAACCAGCACGCCATCGCCACGAAGCCCACCGCCGCCCGCGCGAAGTGCAGGGGCAGGCGCGGCGTGCTGAGCGCGCCCGGACCGACGCGCAGCAGCCAGGGCAGCATGAACAGCAGCGCGAAGAAGTTGCGGAAGAAGACGATCTGCAGCGGGTCGAGGCTGGCCGAGGCGAGGCGGATCAGGCCTGTCATCAGCGAAAAGCCGAGGGCCGCGCCGGTCATCATGAGCGCGCCCTGGAGCGGCGCCGGGATGGCGTCGAAGCGCGCGGCGATGGCGTCAAGGGAAGCCATGCGCGTTAACCTACACGCCCTGGATGCACCGCACCATCGCAATATCGGCAGGCCTGCCCGGCAAATCCGACGATCGGCCGGTGGCCGAGGGATAAATTCGAATTTGCACCTTGAGGTGTACGCTGCACTGCGATAGCGTCCGGGAACTCGGTCCGGTCGATACACCGGCGCCGGGATGCCACGGGCAGGCCCCGCAACAACAGTCGCAACCCGCGTCGTCCAGGCGGGGCACGAACACTAGGGAGGTTTCATATGTCGTTTTCCCACAGCGTGAAGCGGGTCGCGGGCGCCTTCGCGGTCGGCGGACTGCTGGCCGCCGGTCTCGGTGCCAGCGATGCCGCCGCCGACAACATCCGCTGGAAGATGCCGATCGCCTTCGCGTCCAACCTGCCGGGGCTGGGCTCGCCCTCGCAGTACGTCGCCAAGCAGCTCGACGCGGCCAGCGGCGGCGAGGTGCAGGTGCGCGTCTTCGAGCCGGGCAAGCTGGTCCCGCCGTTCGACATCCTGCAGGCGGTCTCCGACGGCAAGGTCTCGGCGGGCTATACCTGGATCGGCTACGACCAGGGCAAGGTGCCGGCGGTGCCGCTGTTCGCCGCGGTGCCCTTCGGGCTGAAGCCCTGGGCCTTCACCGCCTGGTATTACTATGGCCCCGGCCATGAGATGCTGCAGGAGGTCTACGCCAACAAGGGCTTCAACGTCCACGCCGAGCTGTGCGGCATCATCGGCCCGGAGACCGCTGGCTGGTATCATAAGCCGATCGACAGTCTCGACGACTACAAGGGCATGAAGATCCGCTTCGCCGGCCTGGGCGGCAAGGTGCTGGAGAAGCTGGGCGCCTCGGTCACCATGATGCCCGGCGGCGAGCTGTTCCAGGCGCTGCAGACCGGCACGATCGACGCCACCGAGTTCTCCATGCCGGCGATCGACCAGATCCTGGGCTTCAACAAGGTGGTCAACTACAACCTTTTCCCCGGCTGGCACCAGACCTTCACGGCGCAGTACATGCTCATCAACAAGGACGCCTGGAACAAGGCCACGAAGGCGCAGCAGGCGCTGATCAACACCACCTGCACGGCCGCCACCCTGATGGGCCTGTCCGAGGGCGAATACAAGAACGGTGCCGTGCTCCAGGGCTTCCGGGACAAGGGCGTCAACGCCGACCAGATCCCGCGCGAGATCCTGGTCGAGCTCCGCGACGTTTCGCAAGAGGTCCTGGAGGAAGAGGCCTCCAAGGACGAGGACTTCGCGCGCGTCTACGAGTCCCAGCAGGAATTCAAGAAGACCTATGACGTCTGGGACAAGCGGGCCTATCTGCCGGCCGACCTCGGCGAGGACGAGTAACACCGACGACGGCTGATTGCGATTCGCCATCCCGTGTCCGTGCCGCGTCGCTGGCTTGCCGCGGTGGGCACGGGATGGCGCGTCGGAAATCGCACCGCATGGTATTGGCCGAGCAACCAAGAAAGAGATAATCGGACTCGCCGGCGGTTCTGTCGCTGACGGGGATTCGGTCGCAGACGGGGAGGAGTGTCATGTCCGAGCAGCGCGAAGGTGCGCCGTCGCGGCCCATCGGCGCCGCGGACCTCGACCTGATCCACCATACCGAACTGCCCACGACGCGACTTTCCAACGTGCTCGACCGTCTGCTCGACCGCGTCGGCTTCCTGTTTTCCTGGCTCTGGCTGGCTCTGATCGGCGTGATCCTTTACGCCGTGATCGGCCGCTATGCGTTCGGCCAGGGCTCGGTCATGCTGGAGGAGGTGGAGTGGCACCTGGCCGGGGCGGCCTGGCTGATCGGCCTCTCCTACACCGTGGTGCACGACGCGCACGTGCGCGTCGACGTGCTGCACGAACGCTTCTCGCTGCGCGCCCAGGCCTGGGTCGAGATGCTCGGCCTGCTCCTCCTCCTGCTGCCCTTTCTCGTCGTCGCCCTGGACGAGGCCTGGCCGTATTTTCTGAGCTCCTATCAGCAGAACGAGGAATCCCAGGCGCCGGCCGGCCTGCCCGCGCGCTGGGCGCTGAAGTTCTTCCTGCCGCTGGCCTTCGGCCTGCTGATCGTCGCCGCTGTATCGCGCCTGAGCCGGTGCACGGCCCTGCTGTTCGGCGTACCGCGCCCGATCAAGAAAGAGACGTCGCGCTAGTCGAGAACGTCGTGGCGCAGCAAGGGGGGAACCGCCGTGGGGCTTGAGGAATACTTCGTCATCGGCATGTTCGCCACCTTCGGCGTGCTGCTGTTCACGGGCTTTCCGGTCGCCTGGGTACTGGCCGGCACCTCGGTGATCTGGACCGCCATCGGCATCATCTCGGTCGAGTGGTTCGGCGCCGATCTGTGGTTCGACTGGGGCAGTTCGCTGGGACTGCTGCCGGGGCGAATCTGGTCGCTGGTGGAGAACATCACGCTGGTCGCCCTGCCCATGTTCATCTTCATGGGCATCATGCTCGACCAGTCCGGGGTGGCCGAGCGGCTGATGAACAACATGGTCAAGCTGTTCGGCGCGATCCGCGGCGGCTATGCGGTGACCGTGATCGTGCTCGGCGTGCTGCTGGCCGCCACGACCGGCATTATCGGCGCCTCGGTGGTGCTGCTGGGCATGCTGTCGCTGCCGGTGATGATGCAGAACAACTATTCCAAGGCGCTGGCGGTGGGCACCTCCTGCGCCACGGGGACGCTGGGAATCCTGATCCCGCCGTCGATCATGCTGGTGCTGATGGCCGATCGCCTGGCCACGCCGGAAGCCTCGGTCGGCGACCTCTTCCTCGGCGCGCTGTTTCCCGGCCTTCTTCTGGGCGCGATGTACGTGGCCTACGTGCTGGCGCTGGGCGTGGTGAGCCCGCGCAGCGCGCCGTTGCCCGCGGACCTGCCGAAGATCACGCCGGGCGTCATCTGGGGCGTGCTCAAGGCCGTGGTGCCGACGGCGGCGCTGATCCTGGCGGTGCTGGGCTCGATCTTCTTCGGCGTGGCGACGCCGACCGAGGCCTCGGGCGTGGGCGCGGCCGGGGCGATGCTGCTGGCGGCGATGAACCGGCGCCTGACGCTGAAGGTCATCAAGGATTCGATCGCGCAGACCACGCGGACCACGGCCTTCATCTTCGCCATTTTCCTCGGCGCGACGGCGTTCGCGGTGGTGCTGCGCGGCCTCGGCGGCGACCGCGTGATCGAGGACACGCTGCTGGGCCTGCCGTTCGGGCCGACGGGCATCCTGGCGACGATTCTCTTCGTCGTCTTCCTGCTGGGCTTTTTCCTGGACTGGGTGGAGATCACGCTGATCATCCTGCCCCTGGTGGCGCCCGTCGTGCAGAACCTGGGCTTCGACCTGGTGTGGTTCACCATTCTGTTCGCGGTCTGCCTGCAGACCTCGTTCCTGACGCCGCCGGTCGGCTTCGCGATCTTCTACATCAAGGGCGTCTGCCCGCCCGAGATCAACGTCACCGACATCTACAAGGGCGTCGTACCCTTCATCCTGCTGCAACTCCTGGGCCTGGCGCTCGTCTTCGCCTTCCCCGGCATCGTCACCTGGCTGCCCAGCGTCGGGTATCACTGATCGCGGGCGACGGCCCGCGGGGCGGCCCCGCCATCCGCACCGGCGGGTCGGTTCGAGGCGGTTCCCTCCGACACGTTCGTTCGGGCATACTTCGGCTCATGTCCGGAGCCGCGGAAACCATGCCCGACACGCCCCGCGTCCTGCTGCTGATCCCCACGACGTCCTACCGCGCGGCCGACTTCCTGGCCGCCGCCGAGCGGCTGGGCGTGGCGGTCACCGTCGGCTCCGAGGCCGAGGACGTCCTGGCGGGAATCGCGCCGGACCGCCGCCTGCGCGTGGACTTCGCCGACCCGGAGGCGGGCGTGGGGCAGATCGCCGACTTCGCCGCGCGCCATCCGCTGGCAGGGATCGTCGGCGTGGACGAGGGCACCGCGATCCTGGCCGCGCGGGCCAGCCGGCGGCTGGGCCTCGCGCACAACGACCCCGAGGCGGTGGCCGCCGCCGGGAACAAGTACCGCTTTCGCGAGCGGCTGAGCCGAGCCGGCGTGCCGCAGCCGGGCTACCGCCTGTTCGCCCTGGACGAGGAGCCGCCCGCGGCGGCGCGGCGGATCAACCACTATCCCGTGGTTCTCAAGCCGCTGTCGCTTGCGGCCAGCCGGGGGGTTCTGCGCGCCGACGATGCCGACGCCTTCGCCGACGCCTTCGCGCGCATCCGCGCCATCCTGGCCGCCACGCGGCGCGACACCGGCCTGAAGCCCGAGCCCTGGGTGCTGGCCGAGGACTACCTGCCCGGCGGCGAGGTGGCCCTGGAGGGATTGCTCATCGGCGGGCGGCTTCACGTGCTGGCCCTGTTCGACAAGCCGGAGCCGATGGAAGGCCCCACCTTCGAGGAGACCATCTTCGTCACCCCCTCGCGCCTGCCCGCCGATACTCAGGACCTGATCCGCCAGTGCAGCGAGGCGGCCGTCGCTGCCCTGGGCCTGCGCGAGGGACCGATCCATGCCGAGCTGCGCCTGACGCCGGACCAGGGACCGGTGCCCCTGGAGGTGGCGGCGCGCTCGATCGGCGGGCTGTGCGCGCGCACGCTGCGCTTCGGCGCCGGCGTCAGCCTGGAGGAGCTGATCCTGCAGCACGCCCTGGGGCGCGAGCCCGCCAGCCTGACCCGCGAGCGCCGGCCGGCCGGGGTGATGATGCTGCCGGTGCCGCGCGCCGGGCGGCTGGAGCGCGTCGACGGCCAGGCCGCCGCGCGCGCCGTGCCCGGCATCGAGGAGCTGACGATCTCAATCGCGCCTGGCACCCGCGTGCAGCCGCTGCCCGAGGGCGATCGCTACCTGGGCTTCCTCTTCGCCCGCGCCGACACGCCGGACGCGGTCGAAAGCGCCCTGCGCGGCGCGGCGGCGAAGCTTGCGCCGGTGATCTCCGATGCTGCCTAGCCGCTCGGGGATTCCCGCCCGGCTCACCGGCATTTGATTCGCGCCGCGCCTGCCTGACGCGCAGACTGCGACCATGAGCATGAAACACGAACGTTCGATGCCTTCGAACTGGCTGCGCAAGCCCTGGACGTGGGTCGCGCTGGCCGTCGCCGCCTATGCCCTGACGGTGATCGCCGGGCAGCCCTGGGCGCAGGGCGCCGTGCCGGCGTCCTGGGAGCGGGCCTTCCCCAAGACCGACTTCTCCAACCACGCGGTGCCGCTGGATTCGATCATGTCGGGCGGGGTGCCCAAGGACGGCATTCCCTCGATCGACGACCCGACGTTCGAGCCGGCGCGGGATCGCAAGGACTGGCTGGCACCCACCGAGCCCGTGATCGGGCTGGAGATCGACGGCGACGCGCGCGCCTATCCGCTGCGCGTCCTGACCTGGCACGAGATCGTCAACGACACCGTCGGCGGCCGGCCGGTGGCGGTGACCTACTGCCCGCTGTGCAACTCCGCGATGGTGTTCGACGCGATGGTCGACGGCCAGCACCTGGATTTCGGCACCACCGGAAAGTTGCGCAACTCCGACCTGGTGATGTACGACCGCCAGACCGAGACCTGGTGGCAGCAGTTCACCGGCCGGGGCATCGTGGGCGAATACACCGACCGGAAGCTGGAGGTGCTGCCCTCGCGCCTGGAGTCGTGGAAGAACTTCCTGCAGCGCCACCCCGACGGCAAGGTGCTGGTGCCCGACGCGCCGATGGCGCGGCCCTACGGCAAGAACCCCTACGACGGCTACGACAGCGCCAGCCGGCCCTTCCTCTACCGCGGCCCGATGCCCGAGAAGATGCCGGCGATGGGCCGCGTGGTCGTGGTCGGCGAGCAGGCCTGGGATCTGCGGCTGCTGCGGGACAAGGGCCGCATCGAGCAGGGCGACCTGGTGCTCACCTGGAGCGCCGGCCAGAACTCCGCCCTGGACACCACGGAAATCCCCAAGGGACGCGACGTCGGCAACGTGGTCGTCCAGCGGCGCACCGGCAATGGGCTGGAGGACGTGCCCTACGAGGTCACCTTCGCCTTCGTCTTCAAGGCCTTCCATCCCGACGGCACCTGGCACGTGAAGGAGGGGTGAGGGGCGATCACCGCGCCAGGTCGGCGGGCGGGCCCTGCTCGCCCCCGGCCTCGCGCGGCGCCTTCGCCGCCGCCAGGATCAGCGGGAACCAGACGGCCAGCCACGCCCGGTCCAGTCCGTCGACCAGGGTACGAAAGTCGAAAAACCCGGCGATTACCCCCAGGACCAGCAGGCTCAGTGCCAGGGGAAAGCCGGTCCGGGCGAGGCCCCAGGCCCGGCCCGCGCCCCGAATCAGGATGAACCCCAGCAGGAACGTCGCGGGCGCGCCGGCGAACACCTGCGTCGCCAGGATCGAGTTGTGCGGCGAGCGGAAAGCCGTGCCGCCGCCTTCGAAGCGGAGCTCCGTCAGCACGCCGTGGCCCAGGAACGGCCGCTCGGCGATAAGGCGCACGGCCTCGGCCCAGAGCTCGAAGCGATAGCTGTCGGCGCGCGCCAGCATGCGGCCGATGTCGACACCGCCTGCCAGGGCCAAAACCGTCGCCAGCAGCGCGAACGCTCCCAGCCCGAGAAGCGGCCGCCGCTGTCCCGTCGCGAGAAAGCTGACCGTCAGGCCGAGGGCGAGAGCCAGCAAGGCGGCGCGGCTTTCGCAAAGGACGACGAAGGCGCAGCACACCGCGGCCGTGGCCCATGAACAGGCCCGTTCGCCCCTGCTCCGGCTTCGGGGCAGGACGTACAGCAGCGACACCAGCGCGGCGGCGCCGTAAAGCGTGCCGCCGACGTTCGGATGATCGGCCGCCCCGAACCCGACCAGCGGCGCCTCGCCCACGCCCGAAAGTCCATAGTGCCAGACCATCGCCGCCGCGCCGCTCAGGCCGGCCGTGAACGCGAAGCCGCGCAGCGTCCAGTCGAGATCGAGCTTGCCTTTGCCCAGCAGATGGAACAGCCCGACGGCGAATACGACGAGCGTGAGCGCCGCCTTGGCCTCGTCGAACGCCGTGCCGGGGTCCCAACCAGCGCTCCAAAGCATGCTCACCGGATGCCAGGCGACGAACAGCAGCAGCGCCAGCATCAGCGGTGATCGGCCGACGCTTTGCCAGGGCGTCCGATTGCGCGCCAGGAACCACAACCCGGCCGGGACAAAGGTGAGATAGAAGACGTTGCGCTGGAGCGCGGGCGAAGCCACGAAGAACAGCGCCAGGATCAGCGGCAGGGACAGCGCCATGACGCGCTCGGCCGCGCCGGCCTCCCCCGCCCGGTCGAGGCGGTGCCACGGCGGGAGCTTACCCAGGGCGGCGGTTGCCAGCTTCTTCAAGTCGATCTCCGCAGCGCGCCCCGATCACCCTTCGCCAACGACGGCGGTTGCCGTCCCTCGCGCGGCCGTCCCGGCGCTGGTGGTCCAGGCGTGGGTCGGCCACTCGTAGTCGATCGTGAAGGTCTTGTCGAACGTCACCTCTTCAATGTATCGGGCGATGCGCAGCGGGTCGAACATCGCATGCGCCTTGCGCCAGCCGCGCTCGGCCACGCGGCGGCGCTCGGCGTCGCTGGCGCGGAAGTGGCGGATCTTGTCGACCAGCTCGTCGAAATCGCCGTAGAACCCCAGCTCGTCCTCCGCGAACAGCTCGCCGAATCCCGTCGCCCGGTCGACGAAGGTCAGCAGGCCGTTGCCCATGTATTGCGCCATGCGGTCGGAGCTGTAGAGGTGGTGGTCGTTGACCCGGCTGAGGCTGAGCCCCATGCGCGCGTTCGCCAGCAGATCGAAATAGGCGGCCCCGCGCCGCGCGGGCCGCCCCTTCATCCCGCGGAAGTCGAAGACGACCTCGGGCAGCGCCCGTTCCAGGCGGTGGGCCATCGCCAGGCGCGGGTCGCGCCCGTCACCCACGGCAAAGAAGAGGTCGTGCGCCTGGTCGCCGCGGGCAAAGGCGCGCAGCGTCTCCACCGCCGGGTCCACCGGGTTGGGCATGAAGTGGATCGGCGCGCCGGCGTCGGCGAAGGCGGCGGCGGCCTCGCCGGCGGTCGTCAGGAACACCGCGTCCACCGCCGCCGCGCGCCGGGCGATGCGGGCGCGGTTGCGGGGGTCGTGCAGGGGGTCGACGTTGCGATAGACGATCCGCGCGTCCGGGATGGCCCGCCGGATCGCCGCCACGGTGTCGTTGCCGATCATCTCGCAGTGGCCCAGCAGCACGAGGTCCGGCCGGAAGTTGGCGCAGGCCCGCAGCAGCCGTCGGTTGGCCGTGCGCACGCCCAGCTTGCGGGCGCGGAAGATGTTGGCGGCGCGCGCCACCTCGCGGTCGTTGAACACCTGTACGGCGTGGCCCGCCCGAGCGAAGCCGTGCACCAGCTTCTGCATGATCATGTAGAAGCTGGCGCAGTCGTCGCGGCCATAGATGTTGCCGACAAGAAGCACGCGCATGTGGCTGGCTCGCTGGCTGGGTGCCCGCCCGGTCGGGCCGCGGCGGGCTTGTAGCACAGGCCCGGCGGCCTCGCCAGCGGCCGGCTCCATGCTTCGACAGGCTCAGCATGAGGGTCATATCAGCGGCAATTGAATTTGACTCGTCATCCCGGATGCGATGCAGCACGAAGTGCTGCTTCACAGACACGGGACGACGGTTCCGTATTTATTGCCGCTGGTATCACTTCGCCGGGCGCGGCATGAGGGTCACTTCGACAGCATCAGCGCGAAACCCTCATCTTGAGCTTGTCGAAAGATGAGGCCGAGGACTCCGATCGAAGGCTAACCTGTGTCAGGCGGCGGCGCGGGCGCCGGCCGCCGCGGCGTTCTGGACCCTGGCGAAGGCCTCGGCGATCACGGCCGGCTCGGCGGCGTCGTGGCGGGCCACCTCGCTGAGATGGCGGCGCCAGGCGCGGGCGCCGGGCAGCCCCGCGCAGAGGCCCATGAGGTGCCGCGTCAAGAGACGGATCGGCAAGCCCCGCGCCCGCAGCCGCGCGGCATAGGCCTGCACGCCGGCCACGACCTCGGCTCGGTCGGGCGGCGCGTCCTCGGCATCGAAGATGCGGCGATCGGCCTCGGCCAGGACCCAGGGCGTGTGGTAGGCCGCACGGCCCAGCATCACGCCGTCGATCCCGGCGTCGAGCTGCGCCTTCGCTGTCTCCAGGTCGGGGATGCCGCCATTCAGGACAATCTCCAGGTCCGGACGCGCGCGCTTCAGGCGGTGCACCCGGCCATGGTCCAGCGGCGGCACCTCGCGGTTTTCCTTGGGGCTCAGCCCCTGGAGCCAGGCCTTGCGCGCGTGAAGGACGAAGGTGCGGCAGCCGGCCGCCGCCACGGTGTCGACGAAGGCCAGCAAATGCTCGAAGGTGTCGCGGTCGTCGACGCCGATGCGCGTCTTCACCGTGACCGGCAGGTCCACCGCCGCGCGCATCGCCGCCACGCAATCCGCGACAACCGCCGGCTCCTTCATCAGGCAGGCGCCGAAGCGCCCGTTGCGCACGCGGTCGGAGGGGCAGCCGACGTTGAGGTTGATCTCGTCATAGCCCCAGTCCGCGCCGATCCGCGCGCTCTCGGCCAGCGCCCGGGGATCGGCGCCGCCAAGCTGCAGGGCCACGGGATGCTCGCCGGGGTCGAAGTCCAGCAGCCTCGCCCGGTCCCCGTGCCGCACGGCGTTGGCGGTCACCATCTCCGTATAGAGCAGCGTCCGGCGGCTGATGAGCCGCAGGAAATACCGCGCGTGCCGGTCGGTGCAGTCCATCATCGGCGCCACCGACAGCCGGCGGTCCAGCGGGGCGGGGCTTTGCGTCTCGCTCATGGCCGCGAATATAGGCCGGGCCGGGGCGGCTTTGCCAGAGGGCCGCCGGGACGCGCGCAGTCGGGACGCGCGCGACTCGCCGCCGCTGCCGGTCTGCGCTAGACTCTTTGTGGCAAGGTCGATGGAGGACCGCCATGCTGGCCCGAGTGCTGCTCTGCTTGACGATGGTCCTGGCGCTACCCGCCGCCGCCGAGACGGATTACCGCGACCAGCGCGACGAGATGCTGCGGGTGATCGCCGCCCACGCAGAGGCGACGGCGCCGCTCACCGGGATCGAGGAGATCGATCCGCGCGTGCTGGACGCGATGGGGAAGGTGCCGCGCCACGCCTTCGTGCCCGAGCCGCTGTCGCCCTTCGCCTACCTGGCCACGCCGCTGCCGCTCGGCCACGGGCAGAATATCGCCTCGCCCTACCTGGTGGCGCTGATGACGCACCTGGCCGACATCCAGCCCGGCGACCGGGTGTTCGAGACCGGCACCGGCGCCGGCTACCACGCCGCGGTGATGGCGCGGCTGGGCGCCGAGGTCGTCAGCGTCGAGGTGGTGCGCGAGTTGGCCGACGCCGCCCGCGTGCGCCTGGCCGAGGCCGGCGTGGGCGAGGTGGAGACCCATATCGGCGACGGCTACTTCGGCTGGCCCCAGGGCGCGCCCTACGACGCCATCATCGTGAAGGAGGCGGTCGACCACATCCCCAAGCCGCTGCTGGAGCAGCTTGCCGCCGACGGCCGCATGGTGCTGCCGCTGGGACCGCTGGGCGGCGAGCAGCAGCTCACCGTGGTTACCAAGGAAGCCGACGGCAAACTCGGCCGGAAGGAAATCCTCGGCGTCCGTTTCTCGCCACTGCAGGGCGGCCAGCGGATATAGGGGTAAAGGCTTGGCCGGTGCTTTGCTGTTGACTGCTGTCAGAGGCAATGCGGCAGCAGACCGGTAAGGGCGGTCGGTAGGGATGGGCCAAGAGCAGGTATAACCTTCTTGCAGAAATTTTTATTTGTTCCCATCACAAATGCGTTATCTTCACATTGTCCTTGTGTTTCTTCAAGTACTCTACAACGAGTCTACGGTGACAGTAGTGCGGTGTATCCTCGCTACACAGCAAGCACGCGCCATCAAGCCTTTCGTCGGATATACGCTCGACGGCGCGTTGCTTCATCAACTGCCAAAACGCCTTCTCATACCTCGCCCAATCACCGTCATTACGATACGTCTTTAAAATATCCTTTGTTGGCGCAAGCTCCGGCATATGTTCATATCCTATCCCGCAAATTTCTTTCGCAAAAAACCGCAAGTCTTCTTTCTTTGCGAATCCTGATAGCTGTGACACATTATTCAGGCGCACGTCCGCAATTTTTCGCACACCAGCATTCCGAAGCCTTCCAAAGAAATGCTCAGCGGTCGTCTTGGTGAATCCGATCGTAAATACTCTCATTCTTCTCTACCGCCTCTGCGATCGAAGCTTATCGTGAGCCCGTACCCGTTGATTCTACAAACGCGATCTCCTGCTCTCTTAACCTGTATGCCATGCTTTCAATCTCGTCGGTTGACATAAACAAATCTAGCGAGTTGCTTAGGTTGCGCACTAGTCTGTTTATCGTTTCGTGATGGCTCTCCGCAGTTCCATCAGATAAAATGTGACGAACGTCGTGCCCCTTGCGGACCAAGGCCCTTGCTACGAGTATCGTCCGATGACAATCAAGTGGTTCTTTCTCCGCGCACATCAGAGCGATTCTATAATTTTTTGCGCCTCTCTCCACTCTATAAAGCCCGCGCTTGAACAGATCGCTCTCAGCAATTCGGTCGTATTGAACCTGTCCGTTTTCGTAATGGGTAGGATCTTTAGAACGGGCTCCCAATTCGTTTCCCAGGAACACATAATTAATGTCGATAGATCGGAGTATGTTTTTCAAACCGTCCTGGTTGTATTGCGGGTTATGGCGACTGAATGGGCTAGAGCGCACGTCAGCAATCGCAGTGATTTCTTGGCCCTGTAGCAGGCGCAAAAATTTGTCGGTGGAATGCGTTGAATGACCAATTGTGTATATGACGCTCATGCGACGTTAGCCCGATTCGTCGGTTAAAATCACGCCGGCTACGAGTCTATATGAGAACCCGTTAAAAATTCCAGACAAGCTTATACAAAGCAGGGGGGCATGAACGGTGTGCTCACCTTGTCCCCGAGATTCGAACTTTTGAAATGCCTCTGGATCGGTGACCTTAAGTCGATAGTGACTCCCGGCTAGGTCAAAGCTAGCCCGGACTGCTATCTGCGGAGGTCCTTCATACTGAGATTCCGACGCGACGCGGAAGGTCGCAGAGGCAGGCTGAATCAGGCGCAGGGAGTCCGTAGTTTGTGCCACGGTTGCCTCAGGAACTTTGTCGTTGATCCCATGAAAGGTACTCTCGGCATCCGGCCAGAGTTGTCTGTCTTGGTTGTCAAGGAATTGACGGCATTCCTCGAAAGTCGCCTGTCTGACACGCCTCCACAGAAAAGACGGCTCAATGACGTGGTTTTCAACTTGATGGCGAGATGGGGCGGACTGTTTCAAGCGCACATCGAAGATGTCGAGTATCCGAACCGGGGAAAGGTCCTCGTATTGAAGATGGGGGTCGACGATAGCTTCGCTATCGGGCGCCCGCACTGGGCGTATCCATTCGCCGGTGCGCTCGCCTTCAAAGATTTTGCCGGCGATACAACGGCCACCCTCGCGCCAGGAATTAGCAAAGCAGATCAATCTCTTAGTGTAGGGCATCGTTTGTGCCTGCGCACTCATATGGACCCGTCGGCTACTGTCTTAATAATGACGAGCGGGTTCCTACACGTCAAGCGAGTATGAGAACATCGGCGTCGCGGCGCTATAGCGGAGCGGTGGGTGGCGGGTCGAATGGTTCAAAGTCAGCTTCGGGTCAATTCCGGCCCACCTTACGCGTCGCGATGGTGGCCGGTTCTGGGGGGCTTCGGTCGTCAAGGTCCTACCACGGGAGTTGCCTCAACCTGCCCTCCCCGACAGGCCATGCGCGTCGTTGCCCCGGCGCGCATGGCTCGTCTAGAGTACGGCGTGCCAACACCCTTCGCCCACCAATGACGCGACGCAGCGAACTCCGGGGAGCCGAGGTGCATTACGTTTCCACCCGCGGCGAG
>CAZLNO010000070.1:0-22021 GCA_964561005.1 uncultured Rhodovibrionaceae bacterium
CTCGTCTCGCCGGCCCGATACTCCGGGACCAGGCGGCGCAGCGTGGCGCGCATGTCGTCGACGCGGCCGGCGGCGGCGTGGTCGGCCAGCTCGTCCAGGCCCTTGCGCAGCAGCTCGATGTCGCTGGTGCGCGCGGCGGCGAGGCGCAGGCTGGGGTGGCTGGTGGGCAGCGTCTGCTCGCCGTCGTGGAACAGCTCCTCGTGCAGCTTCTCGCCGGGGCGCATGCCGGTGTAGACGATGTCGATGTCCTTGCCCGGCGTCAGTCCCGCCAGGCGGATGACCTGCCGCGCCAGGTCCGCGATCTTCACCGGCTCGCCCATGTCCAGGACGTAGATCTTGCCGACGTCCGCCTCCTCCTGCCCGGCGATGCCCAGCGCCGAGGCCTGGAGGACGAGCTGCACGGCCTCGCGCACCGTCATGAAGTAGCGGGTCATCTCCGGGTGCGTCACGGTGACCGGGCCGCCGCGCTGGATCTGGCGCTGGAACAGCGGCACCACCGATCCGGTCGAGCCCAGCACGTTGCCGAAGCGCACGGTGACGAAGCGCGTGGCGTTCCCGGCGTCCGGCCTTCGTCCGCGCTCCGCCCCCCGCACGGAGAGGTCGAGCGCCTGGCAGTAGCGCTCGGCCAGCCGCTTGGTCGCGCCCATGACGCCCGTGGGGTTGATCGCCTTGTCGGTGGAGACCTGCACCATGGCCTCGACGCCGTGGGCGCGGCTGGCCTCGGCGACGTGGCGGGTGCCGATGACGTTGGTGCGCACGGCCTCGATCGGGTTGGCCTCGGCGATCGGCACGTGCTTCAGCGCGGCGGCGTGCAGCACCAGGTCCGGCCGCTCCTCGGCGAACAGGCGGTTCAGGCCGTCGCGCTCGCGTACGTCGGCCAGGACGGCGCGGCGATCCAGGTCAGGCCAGCCCTCCGAGATTTCCAGGTCGATGTTGTAGAGCAGGAACTCCGCGTGGTCGAGCAGCACCAGCCGCGCCGGCGCGAAGGCCGCGGCCTGGCGGACCAGTTCCGAGCCGATGGAACCGCCGGCGCCGGTGACCAGCACCCGCCGCCCGGCGATCAGCCGCTGCATGGCCGCGCGGTCCAGGCTGACCTGCGGGCGGCCCAGCAGGTCCTCGATGGCCACGGGGCGCAGCTCCAGCTTGCGTCCGCCCGCCGCCGGGTCCCCGGCACCCGACTTGAACTCGGTCAGGCGGGGAAGACGCGACAGCGTCATGCCATAGGCCTCGGCGGCGTCCAGCAGGCGGGCCATCTGCTCGCGCGCCAGCGGCCGGGTGACGATCAGCCGCTGCGGCACCTTGCCGCGTCGGCGCAGCATGGCCACCGCGTCCTCCAGCCGGTCCAGGTTGCCCATGACCGGAACATTGTGGATCTGCCGGCCCACGCGGGTGCCCTTCTCGTCCAGGATGCCGACCGGCTGATAGGGACCGTGGCGGCTGCGCAGGGTGTCGCGGATGAACAGCTCGGCCGCGTCGCCGGCGCCGACCAGCAGCACCGGCACGCGATAGGCCGCGCGCTCCAGCACGTGGTCGAAGCCGCGGTCCTTGAACACGCGGTACAGCAGCCGCGGCGCGCCCAGCAGGAAGATCAGCACGAACCAGCAGATCACCAGCGACGAGCGCGGCACCGCCTCCAGCCGCGTCACCAGGAAGGTCACCGCCAGGAAGATCAGCAGCGCCAGCGTTGCCGCCCGCATGATCGCCATCAGGTCGGGCAGCGAGGCGTAGCGCCAGATGCCGCGATAGAGGTCCAGCGAGAAGAAGACGCCGGCGCACACCACGGTGAAGGTTCCCAGCGCCAGCATCATGTCGGCGTCGGCCAGATAGGCCCATACGCCCTCGCCCAGCCGCAGGCCCAGCGCGATCACGAAGGCCAGCGGCGCCGTCAGCACATCGTGCGCGAAGGCGATGGCGGCGCGCGTGCTGGCGATGCGGGGGCGGGGCACGAAGCGCGACTCCCTGAAAACGGCGACTCGGTTACAACTTCACGACCGGCAACCTAGCACGAAGGCCGGTGTGGACCTAGGCGTTGCCGGCCTTGAGAAACAGCCCCATCAAGGCGGCGGCGACCACGGCCGCGCCGACCAGCCCCGGCACCGGCCAGCCCGCCGCCGCGAGAGTGGCGCAGCCGATCAGGAGCAGTCCGCCGCCGGCCACGTGACCGGCCGTGCGCGCGTGGCTCCAGCCGGCCTGCACGGCGCGCTGATAGGCGTGCTCGCGATGCGGCCGCCAGACCTTGACGCCCCGGAGCAACCGGCGCAGCAGCGTCAGCGTCGCGTCGGTCAGGTAGTACGCGGGCAGGATCAGCGCCGCCGCCCACTCGCCACTCGCCGCCGCGGCAAGCAGCAGGCCGCCCAGCAGATACCCCAGCCCCGTGGAGCCGACGTCGCCCAGAAATATTGCCGCCGGCTGCCAGCTCCAGGGCAGATAGCCCACGACGGCCGCCGCCAGCAACAGCGCCGGCCAGAGTTCGGCGCGCGGCCAGCCCGCGACAGCCCCCACGGCCACGAGGCCGAGGGCAATGACAAGCGACTCGGCCGCCGAGATGCCGTCGATGCCATCCATGAAGTTGAACAGGTTCACGAACCACAGCCAGGCCAGCCCGGCCAGCGCCCGGTCCAGCCAGAACGGCAGCCAGCCCTGGAACACCGGAGCCGGGTCCAGGACGGCGAGCCCCGCGGCCACGGCGGCGAGCTGCGCGAGCAGCCGCGGCCCCGCGCTCAGTCCACGCAGGTCGTCGACGAAGGACACCGCGCCCAGCAGCAACCCCAGCCCCAGCAGCGGCAGCAGGCCGGCGGGGGCCGGGGCGAACTGCGCGCCGGCCAGCCACGCCAGCGCGATGACGGGCAGCAGCGCCGCGCCGCCGCCGCGCGGCACCGGCCGGCTGTGCAGCGAGCGTTCGTTCGGCGCGTCGTACACCCCGGCGCGAATCAGCAGCCGCCGCACGCCCGCGGCCGCTGCCCAGGCCAGGGCAGCGGTCGCCAGGCAGGCGGCGGCGAGGAGGAGGGGCGGCAACGGCATCGGCGGTCGGAACGCTCACGTCCCGCCGACGTTGTCGAACACGCGGGTCTCCACGACCGTCGCCCCGGCGTGGCGGCGCAGCAGCGCGTCCGTAAGCGTCAGCGCCGCTTGCAGATCCGTGTCGGCCCGATCGAAGACGATCAGCACCATCAGCAGCCGGCGCGTCGCCGCCGTCACGGCGGTACGGGCGCTGTCGCCCGTGGGATTGCCGAAGGGGCCGTCGGCGTCGGCGAACAGCGGCAGGCCTTCGAGGTTGATCGGCCCGCGCCCGATCCCCTCGTAGCTCTCGCCGGCCGCGCCGGGCCGGAACAGCACCGGCGGGCGCAGGCGGTCGGCGTCGTAGGCGCCGATGCTGATGCCCGTCTCCAGCGACACCAGGTTGTTCACGTCGACGACGCCGTTGACCCGGTACAGGTCCTTGCCCTGCTTGACCCGGCGCAGCAGCGCCTCGGCCGAGGGACGATAGCGCGCGGGGTCCTTGCCCAGGGCCTTGTAGGCGCGCCGCGTCGCCGCGATGGCCGGCACCTGCGTCGGCGGCGTGTCGCCCGGTTCGACCTTGCGCCGGGCGGCGGCGTCTTCGACAGCCTGGCCGAGCGCCGCGTCATCCGCCGACGGCGCCACCTCGGCCTCGATGCATCCCAGGCGCACCGGGATCTCCGCCGCGGCGAAGGCCGGCGCGATCGCGATCTCCATCAGCGCTTTGCTCCCTCTCGCTTCAGGGCCCACTTCACGACGGTCTGCTCCGGCGCCGTATGCCCGGAAAGCACGATCTGGCGCGTACGGCGCACGCTGCCGGGCTGTCCCAGGTACACGCTGTCCTCCAGCGCCAGCGCGGCGCCGGAGGCCCGGAAGCGCCAGCCGCCGCCGGCGCTCGTGCTCAGCAGCACGGCATTGCCGTCCTGTACCTCGCTGGCCCGCACGTCCGGGTGCAGGTGAAAGCGGACGGCGAAGGCCAGGCCGTCGGGTCCGGTGAGCGTGTCCTCGCCGCGGATGTCCTCCCCGTCGACGCTGACGTACAGCCGCCGCGCGTGATCCGTGCCGTACGCGCGGTGATAGCCGTCGTGCGCCATGTCGAGCAGGACGGCGCCGTCGTTCACCTCCCGCCGGCAGATGACGAAATCCGGTCGCCGTCCCAGGCCGCCCCCGGGCAACAGTTCGCTGGCGTTGGTCTCCGCCAGGCCCAGCGTGCTGTGCGCGGCGGTCGTGCGCTGGATGTCGCGCCAGAGCGGGTGACCCGGCTGCGCGCCGCAGTTCACGACGATGCGGTGCTTGCCCTCGCTCAGCTCGAAGGACAGCGTGCCCGCGTGGGCGTGGCGATCCAGGCCCGGCGCCGCCGGCTCGCCGGCGTCGGCGATGACCAGGGTCTTGCCGTTCTGGATGCGCTGGAAGCCGCTCTGCGGCGCCGCCGTCTGCGTCCTGGCGCGCACCGCGGCGCGGCGCAGGGTGATGCGCAGCGCCTCGCGGTCCGCCTCCTGCGAGTCGTTGAACAGCGCCAGGCCGCCGTCGCCGTGCTGGAACATCTTCAGCACCGGCGCCATGCTTTCGATCGCCAGGGTCAGGCTGCGCGGCGGCTCGTGGCCGCCGGCCACCAGGGTGGCGCGCAGGTCGATCAGGTCGCGCAGCACCGCCAGATGCACCGAGGGGCTGCGCGAGGCGTGGCCGCCGTCGGGGTTGAGCTGGCGCGGCAGCTCCGATTCCAGCAGCGCCAGGCCCCGGCGCAGCCAGTCGTCACCGACGTTCAGGCAGACTCCGGCGTAGATCAGCCCCTTGACGGCGGCCAGCAGCTCGGCTCCTGTCGCGTCGGCCGGCAGCACGCGGCTCAGGTAGGTCGCCTGGCGCGCCGCCGAGTCGAACAGCCGCGCCTTGAAGGGATCGTCGGCGCTGGCGGCGAAGAAGGTGGACTGGCCCAGCCAGTGGGTCAGCCGCCGGCCCACGACGGCGGGCGCCCAGCCGCGCGCGCCGGGTCCGGGATGCCGGGTGATCCAGTCGCCCACGAGCTGCCGGGCCGCGCGCCGGGCCAGATCGCCCCCCAGCGCCCGCAGGTCGCGCAGCCACGCGAAACCGTGCAGTTCGGCCAGCCAGGCCGCGTCGGCCTCGCGCGGGGCCCACAGCGGGCTGGGCTCCGCGATGCTGCGGCCCAGGAAGCGCGGGCGGTTGTGCAGGATCGCCTGGCCGGCGTCCGGGTCTCCCGGCCAGGGGTCGGGCGGCTCGCAGCGCAGCTCCACCGGCGCATTCGGCCGCAGGCTCCAGCGGTAGACGGCCGTGGCGTGCAGTGGATGTTTCGCCGCGAACAGCACCTGCCGGAAGAGCAGCCGCGGTGGCAGCCGGCGCCAGGCCCGCACCGCGGCGGGCAGGCCCGCGGCGGCGCCCCGGCCGCGCCGGGGGGCGACCGGCGACTGCTGCTGCGCCGCCGCCTCCTGGGTCATGGCTCAGCCCTGTCCGCGCAGCTTGGCGATGTTGTCGGCGTAGGCCTCCGGCCCGCCCTTGAAGGTGGCGCTGCCGGCGACCAGGACGTCGGCGCCGGCGCGGATCGCCTCGGGCGCCGTCCGCGCGTTGATGCCGCCGTCGACCTCCAGGTCGATCGCGCGGCCGCTGTCGTCGATCATCGCGCGCAACTCGGCCAGCTTGCGGGTCGCGCGCGGGATGAAGGCCTGGCCGCCAAAGCCGGGATTGACGCTCATCACCAGCACGAGGTCGGCCAGGTCCAGGACATCGGCGACCATTGCGACGGGGGTTGCCGGATTGATCGAGACGCCGGCCTTCTTGCCCAGCGACTTGATGAGCTGCAACGCGCGATGCAGGTGCGGGCCGGCCTCGGGGTGCACCGTGATGATGTCCGCGCCCGCCTCGGCGAAGCGCGGGATGTAGGGATCGGCCGGGGCGATCATCAGGTGCACGTCGAAGGGCAGCGCCGAGTGCGGTCGCAGCGCCCGCACCACGTCCGGACCGATCGTGATGTTCGGCACGAAATGCCCATCCATCACGTCGACATGGATGTAGTCGGCGCCGGCGTCGGTCACGGCGCGCACTTCCTCGCCCAGCCTGGCGAAGTCGGACGCCAGGATCGATGGTGCAATGCGAACGGCCTGCTGCATGGCGTCGTGATTAACAGCCTGACCGGATGGCCGCAAGCGCCGGCACGCCGCGCTCCGTATCCCGACGCCTTGACGCCGGGCGCCGGCGCGCGAAGCTTATCCACGAGGCAGGAACGGACCACAGGGGACGCACCCGAGGATGCCCGACGCGCTGACGAGATCCGCCTACGTGCTGGCCCAGGCCGCGCGAATCGGCGCCTACTTCGGACAGTACTGGCTGTCGGCCCGGATGACCACGCCGGTGAAGCCGTCGCGGCCGATCGCCGGGTCGACGCCAAAGACCAACCAGATCCTGATCGACCTGGGCCGGCTGCTGGAGCGCGACTGGCGGAACATCGAGGCCGGGCTTTACCGCGTGCCGCACGATCTGCTGGCCGCGCCGGTGGACGCCGTGCGCACGGCGCCGCGCTACTTCCGCGACCTGCGGGAGGTGGAGCGGCGGCGCCATGCCGGCGTCAGTCAGGAGGTGTTCACGCCGGACCGGCGCCACCGGTATCCGCGCTACTACTTGCAGAATTTTCACTATCAGAGCGACGGCTGGCTGAGTCGGGAATCGGCGCGGCTCTACGACCACCAGGTGGAGGTGCTGTTCGGCGGCGGCGCCGACGCCATGCGCCGACAGGCGCTGGTGCCGCTGGCCCGCGTGCTGCGCCGGCGACGCGGGGGCGTGCGCGGGGCGCGACTGCTGGACCTGGCCTGCGGCACCGGCCGCTTCCTCACCTTCGTCAAGGACAACTACCCCAGGCTCGCGGTCACCGCCCTCGACCTCAGCCCGCATTACCTGGAGGCGGCGGCGGCCAACCTGCGGCCCTGGCGCGGCGTCGAGTTCGTGCAGGCGCCGGCGGAGGCGACGGGGCTGCCCGACGCGGCTTACGACGTGGTCACCTGCATCTACCTGTTGCACGAACTGCCGGCCAAGGTGCGCCGCCAGGTGGCCGCCGAGGCCTTCCGGGTGCTGAAGCCGGGCGGCGCGCTGATCCTCGTGGATTCGGTGCAGCTTGGCGACAACCCCGGCTACGACGGCCTGCTGGAATACTTCCCCGTCGCCTTCCACGAGCCCTATTATGCCGACTATGTTCGCTGCGACCTGCGGGCGCTGTTCGCGGATGCGGGCCTCCAGGCCGGGGAGAGCGAGGTGGTCTACTTCTCCCGCGTCATGACCTTCGACAAGCCGGCGGTGTAGAGCGGGCCCGCGGCACCGGGCGGCGAGCCGGAAACGGTATTTCTCATGGACACCCTCTTGGAGCGTCTGGACACGGCAAGCGCGCGGACGCCGGACGCGCCGGCGCTGGCGACCTTCGGTCGCGTCTGGCGGTATCGCGAGTTGGCGAACCGGGTGGAACGCATGGCCGCGGCGTTTGCGCGGCTGGGCGTGGGGCCGGAGCGGCCGCTGGGCCTGCTGCTGCCGCCGGTGCCGACGGCGGCGATGGCGGCGCTCGCCTGCTTCCGCCTGGGCGCGACGGTGGTGCCCTGCGATCCCATGAGCCCGGAGCCGGCGCTGCGCGCCCGCCTGCGCCAACTCGAAGACGGCGTGCTGGTGACGCTCGACCTGACGCGATTGCAGCAGCGTTGGGTGCAGCACCTGGGCGAGACCGGGCTGCACGCCGTCGTCGTGGACAAGATGGCGGAGCTGCTGCCGTTTCCGCGCAACCTGCTGATGCCGCTGCTGCGTGGGGGAGAAATCGCGGCCCTGCCGCGCGACCCCCGCGCCGCCGCGCTGCCGACGCTGATGGCGGGGACGACGGACCCCGCGCCGGATGCCCGCGCGGCGGCGCGCATTCGCGATGCCGGCGCCGGCCTGTGGGCGGGTGACGCCCTGAACAGTGCCGTGGCGGAGTTGCTGCATCTGGCCGGCGGCGGGCGGCGCTGGCTGTTCGCCCACGCCCTCGACGGCGCCTGGCCGCTGGCCGCGCTCCTGGCGCCGCTGTCCGGCGGGCGGGAGAGCGTGGTGCTGCCGCGGCTGGATGCCCGCACGCTGACCGCCGCTCTGGCGCACGAACGGCCGCAGGTCGTCGTGCTGTCCGCCAAGGCGGGCGAGACGCTGATCGCCCAGCCGCCGGAGTCGCCCGCGGTGGGGCTGGCCGTGGTTCCGTCCGAGGTGCCGCCGAACGCCCGCGACGCCCTGGCCGGGGCGCTGGACGCGCGCGTCGTGGCCTGGGCGGGGGCGGGGTAAGGGCTTCGCCCTACGCCGCCCCGTCCGCCTCCGCCACCACGGGATTGGTCAGCGTGCCGATGCCCTCGATGGCGACGCTCACGGTGTCGCCGGGCTTGAGGAAGACCTGGGGATCGCGGGCAAAGCCGACGCCCGGCGGCGTGCCGGTGACGAAGACCGTGCCCGGCTCCAGCGTCATCACCTCGCTGGCCTTGGACACCAGGGCGGCGATGTCGAAGATCAGGTCGTCGGTGCGGCCTTCCTGCATGACCGCGCCGTTCACGCGTGTCTCGATGCGCAGGCCGGAGGCCCCGGCCGGCAGCTCGTCGGCGGTCACGATTTCCGGCCCGAACGGTCCCGAGGCGTCGCCGTTCTTGCCCAGGGTCCACTGCTTGCCGGCGCGCTGGTAGTCGCGGATCGAGCCGTCGTTGAAGATCGAGTAGCCGACCACGTGCTCCAGCGCCCGCTCGCGCGGAATGTGCTTGCCGCCGCGGCCGACGACGGCCACCAGCTCGCCCTCGTAGTCGAACTTGTCGCTGGCGCTGGGCCGCAGCATCGGCTGGCCGTCGCCGCAGAACGAGGAGGGAAAGCGCGCGAAGAAGATCGGCGTCTCGGGGATCTTCGCCCCCGTCTCCTCGGCGTGCGCCCGGTAGTTCAGCCCGACGCACAGCGTCTTCGGCGGCCGCGGGATCGCCGGCAGCAAGGTCAGGCCGTCGCGCGGCACGGTCTTCTCGTCGGGTGCGTTCGCCGCGATGGCGTTCCAGCGTTCCAGGTTGTCCTCGGCGAACACCGTCGCCCAGTCGCGCGGCGCCGCCGGGTCCAGGGCGCTCAGGTCGACGACCCGGTCGCCGCGCAGGATGCCGAGCGACGGCGCCCCGTCGCGTTCGAATGTCACAAGCCGCATGGGCCTCCCCTCTCAATCCCGTCCCGCGACCCGGCCGGGCCGCCGGATGCAAGCTCAGCCCAGCGTGGGCATGACGTACTCGGCGCCGGCGCGGACGCCGGTGGGCCAGCGCTGGGTCACGGTCTTCAGCTTGGTGTAGAAGTGCACCGCCTCCATGCCGTGCGCGCCGTGGTCGCCGAAGATCGAGCGCTTCCAGCCGCCGAAGGAGTGGAAGGCCATCGGCACCGGGATCGGCACGTTCACGCCCACCATGCCGACCTGGACGTTCTGCTGGTACTGCCGGGCGGCGTCGCCGTCGCGGGTGAAGATGGCGGTGCCGTTGGCGTACTCGTGGCCGTTCACCACCTCCAGCGCCTCGTCGAAGCCGTCGGCGCGCACCACCGAGAGCACGGGGCCGAAGATCTCCTCCTTGTGGATGCGCATGTCCGGCTTGACCTGGTCGAACAGGCAGCCGCCCATGAAGTTGCCGTTCTCGTAGCCCTGCAGGCTGACGTCGCGGCCGTCGACCACCAGCTCGGCGCCTTCCTTGACGCCCAGGTCGACGTAGCCCTTCACCTTCTCCAGGTGCTGCCTGGTCACCAGCGGACCCATGTCGGCCTCGGGGTCGTCGTAGGGGCCGATCTTCAGGTTGCGCACCTTGGGCACCAGCTTGTCCAGCAGCTTGTCGCCCGCGTTGCCCACGGTCACGGCCACCGAGATCGCCATGCAGCGCTCGCCCGCCGAGCCGTAGGCGGCCCCCATCAGCGCGTCGGCGGCCTGGTCCATGTCGGCGTCGGGCATGACCACCATGTGGTTCTTGGCGCCGCCCAGGGCCTGCACCCGCTTATTGTGGCTGGTGCCGGTGTGGTAGACGTGCTCGGCGACGTTGGTGGAGCCGACGAAGGAGATCGCCGGAACGTCCGGGTGGGCCAGCAGGGCGTCGACGACCTCCTTGTCGCCGTTGACCACGTTCAGCACGCCCTCCGGCGCGCCCGCCTCCATCAGCAGCTCGGCCAGCAGCAGCGGCGCGCCGGGATCGCGCTCGGAGGGCTTGAGCACGAAGGTGTTGCCGCAGATCAGCGCCATCGGAAACATCCAAAGCGGGATCATGGACGGAAAGTTGAACGGCGTGATGCCGGCGCAGACGCCCAGCGGCTGGCGCATCGAGAAGCTGTCCACGCCGCCGGCCACCTGCATGCTGTACTCGCCCTTGAGCACGTGCGGCGCGGCGCAGGCGAACTCCACCACCTCGATGCCGCGCTGCACCTCGCCGCGCGCGTCGTTCAGCACCTTGCCGTGCTGCTGGGAGATCAGCCGCGCCACGTCGTCGCGGTGCCGGTCCAGCAGCTCCTTGTACTTGAACATCACCCGCGCCCGCGCCAGCGCCGACTTGTTGGCCCAGTCGGGGAAGGCGGCCCTGGCGGAGGCCACGGCGCGCTCGACCAGCGCCTTGTCGGCGAAGGACACCGTGTGCGTCACCTCGCCGGTCGCCGGATTGAACACCTCGCCCGAGCGGCCGCCCGGGTCGGGGATGCGCGCGCCGTCGATGAAGTGCGTCAGGGTCTCGGTCATGGCGGCGATCCTCCTTGCTTCCATGCAATTGTTCACGTCCGGGCAACACAGCTAGCACAGACATCGCCGCAAACGAAGGGGCCGGGGGCTGGCAAAATGCCCCCCATGCACCCTAATCAAGGCCCATGAGCAACCCGCTTCCCAGCATGTTCGTCTCGCACGGCCCGCCGACGATGGTGATCGACGACCTCGACACGAACCGGCGGTTGCGGGACATTGCCGCGGCGCTGCCGCGCCCGCGCGCGCTTCTCTGCGTCTCGGCCCACTGGATCGCGGCGGCGCCGCGCGTCACCGCCGCCCCGCGCCCGGAAACGATCCACGATTATAGCGGCTTTCCCGAGGCGCTGTATCGCCTGGACTATCCCGCGCCCGGCGACCCGGAGCTGGCCGCGCGGGCGGCGGAGCTGCTGCGGACGGCCGGCTTCGCCGCCGAACTCGATCCGGCGCGCGGCCGCGATCACGGCGCCTGGCAGACCGCGATGCTGATGTACCCCGAGGCGGACATCCCGCTGATCCAGGTGTCGCTGACCGCCGATCTCGATCCGCGCGGCCACTTGGCCCTGGGCCGCGCGCTGGCGCCGTTGCGCGACGAGGGCGTGCTGCCGGTGGCCACCGGCACCGCGGTGCACAACCTGGCGCAGTGGCGCCGCGATTCCCAGGGCACGCCGGCGTGGGCGCGGGCCTTCGAGGACTGGCTGGTGGCGCGCGCCGAGGCCGGCGACGCCGAGGCCCTGGTCGACTACGCCCGCCAGGCGCCGCATCCCGACCTCGCCCACCCCACGCCGGAACACCTGACGCCGCTGTTCGCCGCGCTGGGCGCCGGCGGCGCGGGCGCGCAGGGACGCACGCTGCACCGCGGATTCGCCTACGGCAGCCTGTCGATGGCGGCCTTCGCCTTCGCCCCCGCCTGAGTTGCCCCCGGCCGCAATATTTCCCCGTGATCTTAACCATCCTTTAGCGCTAGGATCGCGACGTTCGCCCGTCCGTCCCGGTCGCGTCGCGGCGCGGGGGCTTGCGTCCGGGACGCGATCCGGATAGCGGGACAGGGACGGGCGATTCGGGCATTCCGACGCGTCCCGGGGGACCCGGACGCGGTCCGGCGACGGCGATTCGGCAAGCACCTGACGGAAACGGCCGGCTGAACACATGGTATTCGATTTCTTCGCGGCGCGGGCGGGCGATCTCGCCATCGACCTCGGCACGGCGAACACCCTGGTCTATGCCAAGGGGCGCGGCATCGTGGTCAACGAGCCCTCGGTGGTGGCCATCGCCACGCGCGGCGGCAAGCCGCAGGTCCTGGCGGTGGGCGAGCGGGCGCGGCAGATGCTGGGCAAGACGCCGGAGTCGATTCGCGCGATCCGGCCCATGCGCAAGGGCGTCATCGGGGACTTCGAGGCCGCGCAGGCCATGATCGCCTACTTTATCAAGCAGGGCTTGCGCTCGCGCGGCTTCCGCCGGCCGCGCGTGGTGATCTCGACCCCACAGGGCGCCACGGCGGTGGAGCGCCGCGCCATCCGCGAGGCGGCGGAGGGCTCGGGCGCCGGCCAGGTGTTCCTGATCGAGGAACCCATGGCCGCCGCGATCGGCGCCGATCTGCCGGTCACCAGCCCGCGCGGCTCCATGCTGGTGGACCTCGGCGGCGGGACCAGCGAGGTGGCCGTGATCTCGCTGGGCGGCATCACCAACGCGGTCTCCGTGCCGGTCGGCGGCGACGACTTCGACGAGGCCATCCACGCCTATGTCCGCCGCGTGCACAACGTGGCGATCGGCGAGGCCACGGCCGAGCGTATCAAGCGCCACATCGGCGCCGCCCTGCCGCCCGCCCCGGAACACGAGGAGAGCGTGCAGGTCTCCGGCCGCGACCTGATCAGCGGCGTGCCCAAGGCCATCGAGGTGAGCGAGGCGGAGATCGCCGAGAGTCTGGCCGAGCCGGTCTTCGCCATCATCGAGGGGATCAAGAGCGCGCTGGAGCGCACCGCGCCCGAGCTGGCGGCGGATATCGTCGACACCGGGCTCGTGCTGACCGGCGGCGGTGCCCTGCTGCGCCGTCTGCCCGAGGCGGTGCGCGGGGCCACCGGGCTGGCCGTCTCGGTCGCCGAGGAGCCGCTGACCTGCGGCGTGCGTGGCGCCGGCCGCGCGCTGTCGGAGCTGAAGACCCTCAAGACGGTCCTGGAGGACTGACCGGCGCGGGATTGGCAAGGTGATGTCGGAGGAGGAGGAAGCCGCCCTGGCCGCGGCGCTGCATCCCGTCCTGATCGACACCGTCCGGCAGGGCCGGACGATAGCCTATCGCGACCTGGCTCGCGCCGCCGGCGTGCCGGCGCCGCACAGCATCCACCGAACAACCCTGGCCCTGGAGGCTTTGATCCGGGCGGACCACGCCGCCGGCCGGCCGCTGCTGGCGGCGGTGGCGGTGGGCAAGGCCGGCCTGCCCGGCCCCGGCTTCTTCCAGCTTCTGCGCGCGCTCGGCCGCTACGACGGTCCGGACCGCGGGCCCGAGGCGGCCGCGTGGCATGCCAGCGAGTTGAGGGCGGCGCTGGACCACTGGGGCGCCGGTGATTGAGCTTGCGCTTGGCGAGATCGAGTGCCACCCTCGGTTGCGTTCACTCTGAAGTGGAAATGTAGAGACGTCGGGGAGGTGACACGATGGCGCACAAGCTGCGCGTCACGGTCGGCGGCATCGCCCTGGACGTGGTCTGTCGCGACACGGCGACGGCCGCGGCGATCCGAGAGGCGGCGCCCTTCGAGGCCAATGCCAGCATCTGGGGCGAGGAGGTCTACTTCGGCGCGCCGGTCTCGGTGGTGCGCGAGCCGGACGCGCGGTCGGTGGTGGAGCCCGGCGAGATCGCGTTCTGGGTGGAGGGCGGCGCCATCGCCATCGGCTTCGGACCGACCCCGATCTCGCACGGCGAGGAGGTGCGCCTGGTCGCGCCGGCCAACATCTGGGCCGACGCCGAGGGGGACGTGCGCGCGCTCCGGGCGGTCCGCGCCGGCGACCCCGTGCGCGTGGAGGCGCTCGCCTGAAGCCCCGGCCTACATGCAGGGCGGCGCGGGAAAGGCGTCGGTCAGCACCTTGTGGATCGCCGTCTCGGCCCGCCGCCCGGCCGGACCGTCCTGATGGACGAGGCGACCCAGCACCAGATTCACGAGGTCCTCGGTCTTCATGGCCGCCGGCATGCACACGGCGTGCCCGCCGTGCATGGCGTCGGCCGCGCCGACGATATAGCCGCGGCAGCGCGCCCGCGCGGTCGGCGCCTCGCTTCGGCACAGTCGCAGCAGCTTCTCGGCGCTGTAGAACGGACGGTCGGTCGCCCATAACGGCGACACCGTGCTGACGAGGATGACAGCCACGGCCATCGCGGCCGGCAAGGAACTCCGCATGCCCGGCAGCCTACTCCAACCGGCCCGCGGGGGGAAGGCGGCGCGGCCTTCGAGTCGCGCGGGTTCGGTCGCGAAGGAACACGTTATACGATTCGAACGGCATTTCGCGACAACCAAAAGGCGGTGGCGGCGGTCCCGGCTCCTGTCCTATCCTGCACCTCTTACGGGAGGTGGTCAGGGGTGCGCGACGTTCTGGTGTGTGGGGCCGGTGGCTTCATCGGGAGCCACCTGGTCCGGCGGCTGAAGCGGGAGGGCCAGCGGGTGCGCGGGGTCGACCTGCAACACCCCCGGTTTTCGCCCAGCCCGGCGGACGATTTCGTGATCGGCGACCTGCGCGATCCCCAGGTCTGCCGTGGGGTCGTCGATCGGGCCTTCGACGAGGTGTATCACCTGGCCGCGGACATGGGCGGCGCCGGCTATGTCTTCACCGGCGAGAACGACGCCGCCATCCTGGGAAACTCCGCGCGTATCACCATCAACCTGCTGGAGGCGTGCGCCGTCCAGGGGGTTGGGCGCGTGCTCTATGCCTCCTCGGCCTGCGTCTATCCGGAGGACAGACAGCAAGACCCCGAGCGGCCGGACTGCCGCGAGGACACCGCCTACCCCGCCCGGCCCGACAGTGCCTACGGCTGGGAAAAGCTGTTCGGCGAGCAGCTCTGCCAGGCGCATGCCCGGAACCACGGGCTGCGGCTGCGCATCGCCCGCTATCACAACGTCTTCGGCCCGGAGGGCGCGTGGAACGACGGGCGCGAGAAGGCGCCGGCGGCCCTCTGCCGCAAGATCGCCGAGGCGCCCGAGGGCGGCGCCATCGAGATCTGGGGCGACGGCCGGCAGACCCGCTCCTTCCTGTACATCGACGAGGCGCTGGACGGCACGCTGCGGCTGATGCGCTCCGAGGTGGCGGAGCCGCTGAACATCGGCTCGGACGAGATGGTCGCGATCGACGAGCTGGCGGACATGATCGCCGACATCGCGGGCAAGACGGTGATCAAGCGCCACGTGCCCGGCCCGACGGGGGTGCGGGGCCGCTGCTCCGACAACAGCCGCATCGCCGAGCGCCTGGGCTGGCGGCCGCGGGCGCCGCTGCGCGAGGGTCTGCGCCGCACCTATCCCTGGGTCGCCGCGCAGGTCGAAGCGCCGCGGGCTTCCCGCGCCGACGGCGACAGATCCGTATCCCCGGCAGGGCCGTCAACCGCGCAGCTCGCTGCCCAGGATCATCAGCGTCAGGAAGATGTCCACCCGCTCCCCGTCGGCCGCCAGGGGGAAGATGATACGCTCCAGCTCCCGGTAAGCCGGCACGCTCTTGATCAGTGAGCGCCCCGCGCGAAAGGAGGGCAGCCGCGTGGCCATGACATGACGGTAGTTGCCCAGCACGTCGCGCGCTGCCTCGCCGAAGAGGTCGCGATAGGTGACCCCCGTCGGGTCGCGCCCGAAGATCGGCCGCGTCGCCGTGCCGGCCAGACGCACGCGCAGATCGTGGCCCGAATCGAGAACGTCCAGGAGCAGCACATACTTCAGCAGGCGCGGCACCGCCACGGGATCAAAATGCTGCCGCCCCGGCAAGGTCCGCTCCGTCGGTGTGATATCCCGCCAATACGTGTAGCCATGAACAAGATCCGGATTCGCCGTGAGTGCTTCCAGCTCTCTCACGGACCGGATATCGACCGCGTCGCCGAAGGTGATCTTGGCATCGTCTGTGTATTTCACCTGGGGACCGGGCTTGTCCTGGTCATCGAGAGACACGGCGCACCTGTCGCGCAAGCGGAGAAGTCTCTTCAGGGATACGAATTCCGCACCTGCCCATAATCATAAACTTTAACATGCAATAACATAACCGTGCCCGCAAGGCCGATACCGGCCTGCAGCGCGGCGCCCGGCGGACGAGGCCGGGAAGCAAAACAAGGTTTTTGGCGTCCCCGGCTGGATTCGAACCAGCGACCTACTGCTTAGGAGGCAGTCGCTCTATCCTGCTGAGCTACGGGGACCCAAGGCCGTTGCGCGCCGCAGATATAGCACGTTGGCCGGCGCGAGGCCACGCGGCGGTGCTCAAGCCTCAATCGAAGAGGTTGGCCAGGCGGCCGATCGGCATATGGTAGTAAAGCGTCGCCATCTCGGCACCGGGGTTGTCGTCGCCGATGCCGGCGTTGGAGACGTGGCCGAAGGCGACGCCCAGGCGCGAGCGGTCGTCGAAGCGGTAGGCGACCTCGAGCTGCGAGCGGAACTCCACCGTCGCGCCGAGGTCCTTGCCGTCGCCGGGCTCGTAGCCGCCGACGCCGGTACTCCCGGTCACCACGATCCGCCGGCCGAAGTACAGGTCCAGCAGGATGCCGCCGCCGCCCCAGAGGCCGCCCTCGCTGGTCAGCTCGATGCCGGCCCAGGGCTTGAACCAGAAAAAGCGCTCGCCGTGACGATACTCGAAGCGCAGATCGGCGGCCGCGTCGTCCTCGTCGTCCGCGACGTTGAAGGCCCCGGCGCCGATCGAGAAATAGGCCGGGTCCCCGTTATCCGCCACCGACTCCTGCGCCGCCGCCGGCGTCGCCAGCCAGGCCAGTCCTGTCAGCAGGGCCGCCGCCCATCCCGTTGTCCGCCGCAAGAATTGCCCCCTCGCTGCCCTGCGTTCCACCGGCCGTCCGCCCCGCATCTTAGCGGCCCGCTTGCGGCACGCAAGCGCCAGGCGATCACGTCCAGCTCTTGAAGCGCTCGGTGGCGTCCAGCAGGGCGCGGCGGATGCCGGGCTCCATCGCCGAGTGGCCGGCGTCCGGCACCACGGTGTAGTGGGCGCGCGGCCAGGCCTTGTGCAGCTCGTGCGCGCTGGCGGCCGGGCAGACCACGTCGTAGCGGCCCTGCACGATGATGCCGGGAATGTCGCGGATGGCGTCGATGTCGGCGAGGAGCTGGTTCTCCGCCAGGAAGACGTCGTTGGCGAAGTAGTGCGCCTCCAGCCGCGCCAGGCCCAGCGCCATGCGGTCCTCGCCGAAGGCGGCCACGGTCTCCGGGCTGGGCAGCAGGGTGGAGCAGGCGCCCTCGTAGGTGGACCAGGCGCGCGCGGCCGGCAGGTGCACCTGCGGGTCCGCGTCCATCAGGCGGCGGTGATAGGCGCCCAGCAGGTCGTCCCGCTCGCCCTCGGGGATGAAGCCGGCAAAGCGCTCCCAGGCCTCGGGGAAGATCGTGCGCATGCCATGGAGGAACCAGTCGATCTCGTGCCGCCGGCAGAGGAAGATGCCGCGCAGGATCAGGCCCTGGACCCGCTCGGGGTGCGCCTCGGCGTAGGCCAGGGCCAGGGTCGAGCCCCAGGAGCCGCCGAAGACGATCCAGCGCTCGATTCCAAGGTGCCGGCGCAACGCCTCGATGTCGTCGATCAGGTGCGGCGTGGTGTTCGCCGCCGTCTCCGCCAGCGGGCGGGAGCGGCCGGCGCCGCGCTGGTCGAAGACGACGATGCGATAGTGCGCGGGGTCGAAGAAGCGCCGGTGGTCCGCCGAGGCGCCCGCGCCGGGACCGCCGTGCAGGAAGACGATGGGCTGACCCTCGGGGTTCCCCGCCTCCTCCCAGTAGATTTCATGCCGGTCGTCGACCGCGAGCATCCCGCTGCGGGTCACGCCGATGGGCGGAAAGAGGTCGCGTTGGTGACGGGTCATGCCGGCTCCCTGGTGGCTCGCCACTGCATAGCGCATACGCCCGCCCGTCGTCACGTGCTAGCCTCGCCCGGCCATGGGTCGCACGTTCGCATGCCTGCTCGCGATGCTGCTGACCGCCTCCGCCGCCCGCCCGGCGGACGCGCCGCCGCCCGAACTGCCGGCGCCGCTGCGCGCCCAGGACAAGGGCCGCGTGGCGGCGGTGGAAAGCGGCGACACCCTGACGCTGGCCGACGGGGGGACGGTGCGTCTGGCCGGCGTGCGGGCGCCGGCGCGCCCTCTGGGCCGTCCGAAATCGCGGGGCTGGCCGCTGGCGAGGCAGGCCCGCGAGGCGCTGCGGCGGCTTGTCCTGGGCGCGGAGGTGGTGCTGGCGCGCGACGGTCCGCGCATCGACCGCCACGGCCGCACGCTGGCGCAGGTGTTCCGCCGCGACGGCGCCTGGGTGCAGGCGGCGCTGCTGCGCCGGGGCCTGGCGCGCGTCGACGGCTTTCCCGGCGCGTCCGGGGTCGCGGCCGCGCTGCTGGACGCGGAAGCCGCGGCGCGACGCGCCGGCCGGGGCCTGTGGGCGCATCCGCGCTACCGCGTGCGCACCAATCGCGAAGCCCACGACGCGGTGGGCAGCTTCCAGCTCGTGCGCGGCCGGGTGCGCGACGTCGCGGTGGTGCGTGGACGCGCCTATCTGAACTTCGGCGACGACTGGCGCGAGGACTTCACCATCACCCTGGCGCCAAAGGCGCGGCGGCGCTTCGAATCGGCGGGCCTCGACGTTGAGTCCTACGAGGGCCGGGTCGTGCGCGTGCGCGGCTGGATCGAGTCCTACAACGGCCCCATGATCGAGGTGACGCATCCGGAGCAGATCGAGGTGCTGCGATGATGGGACAGGCTTGGCGGCGCGGTGCGGCGGTCGTGATGACCGCCTTGGTGGTTGCGGCCCTGGCCGGCTGCGCCCGCGCGCCGGCCACCGGCGAGCCGATCTTCACCGGCGGCATGACCGAGACGCAGGAAAAGCGCCTGGGCGCCGAGCAGCACCCCAAGCTGGTCAAGGCCTTCGGCGGCGAATACGACGATGGCGAGGTCCAGCCCTATGTCCGGGAGCTGGGCATGCAGCTCGCCCGGACCTCGGAGCTGCCGGGCCTGGACTGGACCTTCACCGTGCTCGACACGCCGATGGTCAACGCCTTCGCCCTGCCCGGCGGGTACATCCACGTCACCCGCGGCCTGGTCGCGCTGGCCGACAACGAGGCGCAGCTTGCCGGCGTGCTGGCGCACGAGATCGGCCACGTCACCGCCCGCCACAGCGCCGAGCGCTACGGCAGCCAGATCCTGGCCGGCATCGCGGGCATCGCCACCGGCATCCTGCTGGGCGGCGAGGCGGCGCAGGCGATGGGCTCGCTGTCCCAGGTGGCGCTCAGCAGCTACTCGCGCGGCCAGGAGTTCGAGGCCGACACCCTGGGCGTGCGCTACCTGGCGCGCGCCGGCTACGACCCGGAGGCGATGGCCGCCTTCCTGGGCAAGATGCAGGCGGAGGCCCGGCTGGAGGCGACGCTGCGCGGCCGGCCGGAATCCGCCAACCGGTTCAACATCCTGCAGACCCACCCACGCACCGTCGATCGCGTCAAGGAGGCCGTCGCCGCCGCGGGCGGCCGCGTGGTCGCCGAGCCGCGCCTCGGCCGCGAGGCCTATCTGGCGAAGCTGGACGGCATGACCTACGGCTACAGCGCCGAGGAAGGCTTCGTGCGCGACCGGAGTTTCGCCCATCCCAAGCTGCGCTTCGCCTTCGAGGTGCCGCCGGGTTTCCGCCTGGTCAACAGCACCCGGCAGGTGGCGGCTTTCGGGCCGGAGGACTCCCTCGTCATCTTCGACCGCGCCACCGAGGGCGCGCGCGCCGACGTCCTCGAATACATGACGCGTACCTGGGCCGCGCGCACCCGCCTGTCGCAGGTGGAGCGCATCACGGTCAACGGCATGGACGCGGCCGCCGGACGCACCCAGGTGCGCACGCGCGAGGGCCGGCGGGACCTGCGGCTGGTGGCGATCCGCTACGATCCGGAGACGATCTACCGCTTCCTCTTCCTCACGCCGCCGGCGATGACCGAGCGGCTGAACGAGGATCTGCGCCGCACCACCTACAGCTTCCGCAAGGTGAGCGCCGAGGAAGCGGCGTCCCTGGAACCGCTGCGCCTGGTCGTCCACACCGTCCAGTCCGGCGAGACCCAGGAAAGCCTGGCCGAGCAGATGCCGTTCGCGGAGTTCCGTCTGGAGCGCTTCCGCGTGCTGAACGACCTGTCGCCCGAGGACAGCCTGACGCCGGGGCAGAAGGTGAAGCTGGTGGTGGGGTGGGAGGGTCACGTCCAGCGGCCAGTGCGCCGGGTTTCATCGATTGTGGCGTGCGGGACGCGTCGAACCGGCTGCATGGCCGGAAACGCATGATGCATCATCGGCGAGCGGGATCGGCATGGCCCTCAAGTTCCTGGCCTTTCCCGGCTTCACGCGGGACAGCACACCACCGCGGCCGGCGCGCGGGTCCCGCCCGTGGACTGCCTGGACAGCGCCTCACCGCGGAAAATTGAACGCGGCCCCCCTTGCACGGCGAGGATCGCATCTACCACTCGTAGGAAACAGTCTCAGGCGGCGGCCGGGAGGCAGGGGCGAAATACGCAACACCAGCCAATAAGCGGGAAGGGCCTGGTCTCATACCGCCCGACGTTTGAACGGACTCGTCCTTCGACAAGCTCAGGACGAGGCCCTCATGCTGAGCTTGTCGAAGCATGAGGCCATACAGATGTACGATTTCATTCGTCGGGCGGTATCAGACGGACATACGCACAGTGAAACCCAGTCTTGATTCTTCGCAAAGCCCGCAACGGCACTCTCGGGCATGGTTACAAAAACAGCGCAGCACAGCCGACGTTGCGCGAGCGACGGGCGGCGTGGGCAAGGCTGGCTTAACGAAAGGAGAAAGCTGATGACGGAACGCGAGGTCGTGCTGTGCAACCCTGTGCGCACAGCGATCGGGGCCTACGGCGGCGCCTTGAAGACGACTCCGGCAACCGAGCTTGGGGCCACCGTGGTACGGGAAACGCTCTCCCGCGCGGGCCTGGATCCGGCCAAGGTCGAGGCTTTGGTCATGGGCAACGTCATTCAGGCGGGCAACAAGATGAATCCGGCGCGCCAGGCCGGGATCAACGGCGGCCTGCCGGTCGAGGTCCCAGCCATGACGGTGAACCGCGTCTGCGGTTCGGGCGCGCAGGCGGTCGTCTCGGCGGCGCAGGACGTGCTGCTGGGCCATGCCGACGCGACGATCGCGGGCGGGATGGAGAACATGGACATGGCCCCGTATTTGATGGCCGGCGGTCGCTGGGGCTATCGCATGGGTCATGCGCAAATTTACGATTCCATGCTGCTGGACGGCCTGAACGACGCGTTTTCGGATCGGCATTCGGGCTGGCATACCGAGGATCTGGCGCAGAAGTACCAGATCGGACGCGAGGAGCAGGACGCCTGGGCGGCGCGCTCGCACCAGCGCTTCTGCAAGGCCCGCGAGGACGGCAAATTCGACGCCGAACTGGTCACGGTCGAGGTCAAGGGCCGCAAAGGACCGGAGCCCTTCGCCACCGACGAGCAGGCGCGGCCTGACGCCACTACGGAAGGGCTGGCCAAGCTCAAGCCTGCTTTCCGCGCGGACGGCACGATCACCGCCGGGAACGCGCCGGGGCTGAACAGCGGCGCGGCAGCGATGATCGCTGCGGAGCGCGGCTGGGCCGACCGGAACAACCTGACGCCGATGGCCCGGCTGGCGGGCTACGGCGTCGGCGCGGTCGATCCAGGCATGTTCGGCATCGGCCCGGTCCCGGCGGTGCGCCAGGCACTGGGGCGCGCAGGCTGGCAGACCGACGACGTGGAGCGGGTCGAGATCAACGAGGCCTTCGCCGCCATTGCCATCGCGGTCGCCCGCGATCTGGGCTTCCCGGACGACATCGTGAACGTCGAGGGCGGCGCCATCGCGCATGGCCATCCGATCGGCGGAACTGGCGCGATCCTGACCACGCGCCTGCTGCATTCGATGCAGCGCGACGGCCTGAGGAGGGGCGTCGTCACGCTTTGCATTGGCGGCGGACAAGGCATAGCACTGGCGTTGGAGCGACTGAGCTGAAGGCGCGGTTGCCTGCAAATTCCTTTCGGCGGAGGGTGCGGGCTGGACTGTACCGGCTTCCTCGCAGGCCGTGCAGTTTGGACGACCAGACCGCTTGGCGTCTGGACCGTTGGTGACGCCGGCTTCGGGTCA
>CAZLNO010000071.1:0-21461 GCA_964561005.1 uncultured Rhodovibrionaceae bacterium
ACAGCAGGAGCTGCTTGACGTTCTCCACCGCCGGCGAATAGCGGTCGCGGTCCTTATCGCTGTCGTCGAACAGCTTGATCAGCCGGTTCGGGTCGTCAGCCGCCAGGTTCGCGAGATCGATGATCCCGACGTAGGTATCGGAAACCCGGTAATTGAAGCGATAGTGCTCCTCGTGGAAGACGTGCGGCTGGAGGATCCGGTTGATGCCGTCGACGCTGCTCCGCACGATTTCCATGCGATCGCGAACCTCGGCGACGAAGGCCGTCTGGAACGCCTTGCTCATCTCTTCCGAGGCGCGTTCCATTTGTGCCCGGTGCTCTACGAGGGCGTGGTTCTCCTGCCGATCGATCCGCTCGCGCACGAAGGCCGCGGCCTCGGCGACCGATACGGCGCCCTGCTTCAGGCGTTCCGCCTGGGGCGTGGCGACCTGGCTGCGGTACTCGCCCATACGGTTCCAGAAGTCGATGGCCCGGCTCTCGGCGATATCCCTCGCCCGCGAGCGGGCCTGCTCCGCCTCGTGCGCGACCATCTTGGGCTCGTCCTTTTTGCGCCCAAGCCGCTTCCGGAAGGTCTTGCGGATGTCGCGGCGCGCGGGCATTTCGCCCGAGGCGACCTCCGGCACCCGGCGCTCGGCCTGCTTCAGGCGGTAGAGGCGCATCCGGAAAAAGCGCAGCGATCCCGGGGCATCCTCGCCCTTGCCGAGCTCGTCCCTGGCGGTCTGCTCCTCGATACGCGCTTTCTGGGCCTTGGCGGACGCCTCGTCGCGGGTTTCCTGCAGGGCCGCCACCCGTTTCTTGAGCGCCTCCAGCTCCGCCTGCCACTCGGGATCGATGCTGGCCTCGACCTTCGTGCGCTGGGCCTGCAGCTCCTCCAGTCGCTCCTCCGCGCTGGCGCGCAGCGCGGCGAGGGTCTCGACGTCGTCGCGGCCGTCGCCAAGCGCGGCGGCGAGGGCGCGCAGCGCCTCCGCGGACTGATCGTGCCGGCGCGCCTCGCCGCGCTCATCCTGGCTGACTCCGGCGAGGCGCTCCATCTCGCCGACCAGCCAGGACTCCGCCGCGGCCCCGACCTCCTTGCCCAGCAGCGGAACGTCCGGTACCGCCAGGCGGCGGACGGACAGCCCGTCGTCATACATGGCGTCGCGCATGATGGCGCGGCCAGGCGCCTTCATCGCCTCCACGGTGTCCGCCAGGCGCACCCCGCCGATCCGGCGGCGAAGATAGCCGGTGACCAGCGGGTGGTCCGAGACGACGATCTCGTCCATCGTGCGCGGCGTCCCGGATTCCCGCACGGGTGCAACCTTGTCCGTGCGCGCGACCCGGCACCGCCGGAAGCGACGCCCCTGCCCACGCCAGAAGCGAATGGCGGTTTCGACCTGATCGGGCGGTAGAACGATCGCCTCGCGTTCGCGGCCGAGCAGCGCCTCGGCCGCGTCACGCCACTGCTCGTCGCTGACCCGGACCAGCGAGCAGAGGACCTGCGGGGCCAGCCCCTGCCCCTCCAGCGCCTCCAGGAACTGGCTCGTCTCCTCGTCGATCGGCGCCTGGCCGCGACGCAGGCGATCGAGCTTCGACTGCGCGTCGGTGTAGGCGCGATCCGCTTCGGCCTTCCGCGCGTGGGCGGCGCTCGCGATGCTTTCAAGATGATTTGCGCCGTGCTCCAGGTCGTCGAGCGCGCGAAGCGCCGCCAGCACCCGGCCCGGATTTTCCGGGAAGCGCGTGGGCTCCGGCCCGATCGCCGCCCCCAGCTCGCGCAGTCTTGTCGCCAGTTGATCCAACCGGCTCGTCCCCGTGAGCAGCCCGTCCTGGGCGGGGCGCGCCGCCGCGCGGCATTCCCGGTACCAGGTTCCCAGGGCGCGGCTCGCCTCATCGCGCTTGTGCTTCCAGGTCGCCTCCTCCAGCTCGATGTTCCTAAGCTGCCCGCTGGTGGTCTGGTTGATCCGGCTCTCCAGATTGGATCGCTCGTCCTCGGCCTCGGCGTGCTCCCGCTTCGCCTGCGCGTACTCCCGCTCCGCCTGCACGGCCTCCTGTGCCCTGTCGCGCGCCTTCACCTGGTTCCGGCGCATCAGGCGGTAGCCGTGCTGCGCCTCGGCGCGGGCCGCGATCCAGGCTTCTGTGTCGGCGGTCGCCAGCGCCTGGGCGTGCGCCGCGGCCTCCCGCTCCGCCTCGCGCAGAAGCCGGATTTCCCGGAGGATGGTCTGAATCCGTTCGTGGACTTCCCGATAGGTCGCGATCGCCGTGCGGAGTTGCTCGATGTTGATCGGCTTCTGCGGCAACATGAAGCGCTTGAAGAACTGGTCGTCGCTCGTGACCTGGCGATAGGCGACGGCGTTGACAAAGGCCTTGCCGAAGGTCTGCGGCCGGGGGCTGCGACCGCCCACGCGCATGGCCTTCATCCACTCGCCGACATACTTCTCCGAGCCGCCCGGCGTCAGGACTTCGGCGCGGGCGGTCGCCGCCACGCGGCGTTCGAGGCGAAGCATGGCGGCCTCCCAGTCGAGCGGCTCCACGACCTGCTCGCCGTTCTCCGTGAACTCCTCGACCAGATCGGCGAGGTGCACACGCAGCCCCTTGAACACGAGCCAGGATGTGCGTTCGTGCGGGTCGTCCAGACTGGCGGTGATGTGCAGGGCGATTGAGACGTCATGGTTGGTGTCGCTATCGCGGAAATGCAGCGCCAGCCAAGTCACCGCGCTTTCCCGCAGGGGCGGCGCGTCCGGACTGAGCGTCCCCAGGCAGTAGCTGCGCACGGTGCGCGCGCTGCGCTCCTCCGCGGCTGCGCTGTTCAGGTCGCGCCACTGGCCGTGGTTGCCGATCATGCCCACCTGCAGGGCGTCGAGCAGGGTCGACTTGCCGCTGCGGTTCTCGCCCACGATCGCCGTGAAATCGGCGAAGGGAAGCTCGATCGGCTCGAAGTTGTGCCAGTTCACCAGCACCAGATTTCGCAGGAAATACATTACGACACTTGGTCCATCAGGTCGGTATCACTCTGCTCGCCGCCCTCCGGCCGCTGGGCGTCGGACGCGCCGGTAACGCCGGTCGCATCGCCGACGGAGCAGTCCTCTCCAGCCGCTGAGGCCTCCTCGGGCGACTCGGCGCCATCGACGCTCGTCACGCCGGCCCGGTCCAGAGCCTGCTCCTGATCCCCGAGGAACTGCCGCATGGCGGCGCGCACGTCATCGGAGACCACGAACTTGATAATCGGTCGGATCAAGATCTCGAAATCCTGGCTGTCTTCGTCGCGCTCCCCAAAGGCGATGATGCCCCGCCGGCGCGACTCGTTCACCAGATCGCGAAACTCGCTTTCCTTCATCCGCTCGCGGCCCAGGAGTGTCGTGTAGCGATCGAAGAGCTCGCCAGTGTCAGTCTGCACCACAGCGCCGCTCTCGACCTCGCCTTGGTTGACCTTCTCCTGATACACCAGCGCCATTACCAACAGGAGGATCGTCTCGCCCTGCCGCATCCGGGGCAGGGCGCTGGCGACGTCCGGATACAGCTCGGTCTGCGGCAGCACGCCCACCCATTGTTCACGTTCGTTCTTGATCAGCCGACGGCCAAGGGCGTCGAAGAGGCCCTGGAAATAACGCCAGTACTTGTCGTCGATGATTGCGTAGTAATGACGCGCCATGCCGCGATCGCCGGCGTGAATGAACTGCCGGTCGAGCAGCTCCGCCGCCGCCCGGCGCAGCTTTTTGTCGTCATGGCCGTTCTCCTCAAAGGCCGCGAGTTCGCTCAAGATCATGTTGCAGGGTCCTCGCCCACGCTATCGTGACGCCGGATGATGAAGTTCGGGCAATCGATCCAGCCGCTGACGTGCCGTCCCTCGCCCGGCTGGATTGTGAACTGGCCGTCGAACAGACGCGGGTCCTTCAACCGGCGGCGCCGGACCTCGTCGAACAGGAGGAAATCCTCCAGGCTCCCGATCCGGATCCATCGCGCCTCCGTCCCCGAGGGCGGGACCCGCTGCTCCAGAAAGCGGCGGACCTCCTCGTCGCTGCGCCCGCCGAACAGCCGCGCGAAACGGCGCGCCAGGCGCCGGTACATCTCGTCGGCGGGATCCGGGCGAGCGCGCATGACCCGCTGCGGCTTGACCGACTCGCGGGGGCGGCGCGGCTGGGCCGCCAGTTCCGGCGCCCAGGGCCGATCCTGGCGCGGCAGGGCGCCGGGGACTTCCACCTCCCCCCAGCCCGCGCGCCGGCGGCGGTCAGCCACCGCGTCGAGCCGCACGATCAGATCGGCCACCTCCGTGGAGAAGGTATCGTCCGCCCGCTCCATGTACCGGACGGTGTTGCGCAGGCGCGCCTCGAGCCTGGCTCGAAACGCGTTGAGCCGGCCCATGAAGTCGTCGACGCTGGCGAAGGTGTTCTCGATCTGCGAGAGGTGTTCCTCGACCAGCTCCCAGGCCTCGTGGGAGGTGCTGGCGAGATTCGCCTGAACGTACTTCGCCGCGAGATCCCGCCGGAGCACCTCCTTCGCGCGTATGCCGTCAATGGCGCTGAGGATCTCCGAACGGTGGTGGTAGGGGTGATCGCTCGTCAAGACGGCCCTGAAGTCGACGATAACCACCCGATCGACGAACTCGTCGATGAAGTGACGAATCCTCTCCTGCAGATCCCCGCTGGCCATCAACGAGCGCTCGACATCCCGCAGCGAGGCATAGATCGCTCGGAGGCGCCTGACGAACCCGACCGCCGTTTCCGCCGCGCGCGGCAACGCCAGGAGGGAGCGCTCCTGACCTTGCTCGATCGCGTAGACCGATGCCCGGATCTCCGCGACCACACCCGCGAACAACTGGTCCAGGCCGCGCTCGATGGTGACCAGTTGCTCGGCCAGCGCCATCGCCCCGGGCGGCATCTCCACCTGCGTGTTGAAGCCGAAGGGCTCCTCGACGAGCCAGCCGGTCTCGAGGAGACGCGCGTAAACGTGGTTGGCACGCTGACCCAGGACGTCACCAGCCGCGGAGTTCACCGGCGCCCGCTTGATGCGTTTTCGACCGAACTTGCGCGGTGCCGGGGGCAGGTTCCGAAGAGTCTCTTCGTCCGCCCACAGGTCGGTGTTCGCGCGCAACGTCTGGTGAACCTGGTACAGGACATCTTGGCGAAAGGGACTGGCGAAGCTTGTTCCCGAGAAGAACTCGTTGTAGACGACCGCGACGACGCGGGCGTAGAGGTAACGGTTGCCGCCGGCGAAGAGTTGAAAAATGTCGTCGTGCAGGTGACCGAACAGCGCCATCCATCGCCTCGCATCCAACCCGGGCCCGCGCGGAAACCCAGCCAAGGTGCATACACGTCCGAGGGGAATTATGCGACGTATTCCCTCTACGACGGTGTTCGACGACTCCTTCGGACCTCGCCACGCCGCACCCTCGGCGCGAGTCATAATTGTGCTGCGGAACCGGTTCCCTGCTCAAGGGATTGGATGATCGCCAACACCGCCTGTCATGCGGATCGATCCAGGGAAGCTTTCATGATTCCTGAATCAATGTCGTGGGGCGAGTCAGCAAGCTCGCCCCGTGTCCACGACTGGTTCCGGCCGCCAAGCGGTTTCCTCGACGGCGCGGGCTGCGTCTCCGGTCGCAATGGATGTCGGCGCGATCGCCGAAGACTCTACGAAAAACAAGGACTTAATGGCGGAGGGGGTGGGATTCGAACCCACGGTAGGGGGGTACCCTACAGCGGTTTTCGAGACCGCCGCCTTCGACCACTCGGCCACCCCTCCGCTGTCACGGCCGCGGGACCTAGCATGGGCGCGCCGTTCGTGCAATCGTCCGCATCGCAACTGTTCGTTCAACGCTGGTTGACGCGACGGTGCGACGCGGGCCATCTCGCGAAATGGGCTTGTCATTACCCCGAGAAAAGGCGCAAAAGCAAGATTCCCAACAAGCGTGTCCCTCCACGCAGGGGGGCACCGCAGGAGGCGCGGATGGCTCATGAGACGATGCGGAAGTTCGGCTACCCCGACACCCTGTTGCGCGAGTATGTGTACTGGACGGTGCAGCTCCGGCCGCGCCAGGCGACGCTTGGAGCACTCGTGCTGATCGCCAAGAGCGAGGCCACCGCGTTCCGCGAGCTTCAGGCCGGCGCCTTCGCGGAGTTGCAGGTCGCGGTGGACCACATCGAGACCGTGCTGTCGCGCCTTTTCGCCTACGACAAGATCAACTACCTGATGTTGATGATGAACGATCCGCAGGTGCACTTCCACGTGCTGCCGCGCTATGCCGAGACGCGGCGGTTCGCGGACGTCGCCTTCGACGATCCCGGCTGGCCGGGCCCGCCGGAGATCGGACACGCCACCGAGATCGACGACACCGTCGCCCGGCACCTGCTGTCCACCCTGCGCGAGGCCTGGCCGGCCTAGCCCGTCCGGCACCCACGCGATGGCGACCCTGGCACGATACGTTGTTCGCCGGATCGCCGCGCCCTTCACCATGGCGCTGGCGGTGGTGCTGCTTGCGCTGTCGCTGGAGCGGCTGCTGCGAATCGTGCAAACGGTAACCGACCAGGGCGCCCCCGTCGGCCAGGCCCTGGAGCTGCTGCTCTATCTCGTGCCGCATTATCTGAACCTGGCCGTGCCCGCGGCCTTCTTCCTGGCGGTGTTGCTGGCGGTCCGGCGCCTGCAGAATGGTCAGGAGCTGGCCGCCATGCAGGCCGGCGGCATCCCGCTGAGTCGGCTGCTGAACCCCGTCGTGGCCTTCGCCGCCGTCCTGACCGTGCTGCTGCTGATCAACACAAGCTTCGTCCAGCCGCACGCCCGCTACGCCTTCCGCGCGCGGATGCACGAGCTGACCGAATCGACGCTGGCGCTGCGGTTGCAGCCCGGCGTCTTCCAGAACCTGGGCCGGAACGTGGTGGTCCGGGCCGACGACGTCAGCCGGGGCGGCAAGCTGCTGGAGGGCTTCTTCGTGTCCATGGAAAAGCCGGATGGCAGCCGCACGGTGATCGCCGCCCGACGCGCGCGCATTGGCGTCAACCCCGAGGGCACCGGCCTGGTCGTGACCATGCGGGACGGCAACATCATTCGCGAGGGGCCCCAGACCGCGCCCGGCTCCATCGACTTCGACGAGTACGTCTGGGAGCCGCCGTCCGACACCGCGGCGGCCTACGGCCCCCGCGGGCACGACGAACGCGAGCTGACGCTGCCGGAGCTGGTCGCCGGCGGCGCGGCCAGGGCCGTGGCGGAGGCAAGGGCAAGCGCCAGCGCCGTCGGCGCGGAGCTGCACGGCCGGCTGGTCTCCACGCTGTCGCTGCCCGTGCTGGCGGCCGTGGCCGTGCCGCTGGCGCTGCTGGGTGGCGGGCGCACCGGGCGCGCCTACGGGATCGTGGTCGCCCTGGCGCTGCTCGTCCTCTACGAGAAGATCGTCGGCATGGCGGAGGCCTTCGCCGACGACGGCGTGCTGCCGGCCTGGCTGGCGCTGTGGACGCCGTTCGTGGCCTTGCTCGGCCTGACCGTCTTGCTGGTCCTGCACGCCACCGAGTCCGCGGGTCGGAGCCTGGGGGCCTGGCTGGCGCGCGCCCTGGCCCGGCCGCGCCCGCCGCGCGTGCAGCCGGCCGCGGAGTGAGCGATGCCGGGCACGCTGACCCGCTATATCCTGCGGCTGTTCGCGCAGCGCGTCCTGATGGTCCTGGCCGGGCTGTCGGCGATCCTGCTGATCTTCGATATCCTGGCGAACATCGACGACGTGCTGGCGCACACCGACGCCATCGTGGTGCCGGTCCTGGCCTACGCCGGCCTGCGGCTGCCGGAGGTGATCTCGCTGGTGGTGCCGCTGACGGTGCTGCTGGCGGCGATGGCGGTGTTCGCCCAGCTCGTGGCCTGCCAGGAAATGGTCGCGATGCGGGCCGCCGGGGTGTCGATCTACCGGGTCGCCGGCGCGCTGCTGCTGGGCGCCGTGGCGCTGGCCGCGGCCCACCTCTGGTTTACCGACGCCGTGCTGCCCCATACCAGCGGCCGCCTGCAGCTCTGGGCGGCGCAGGACTTTCGTGGCCTGCCGCCGCGCCGGGCGCCGCGCCGGGCGCCGACCTGGTTCGCCGTGAGCGACAGCCTGGTCAAGGTGGGCTATTCCAGCCTGGACGGTCGCCGGCTCTACGACGTCACCGTGGTGCGCCGGGACGAGGCCGGTCGCATGGTGGACTACTTCCGGGCGCGGCGGGCCTTCTACGACGCCAGGCTGTGGGTGTTCGCGGAGGTGCGCCGCCCCGCGATGGGCGGGCGCGAGGCCAGCGAGCTGGACAAGCTGCGCGTCGCCCTGCCGGTGACGCCCAAGCGCTTCGCGGCCCTGGCCGGCCGCCCCACGGCGCTGCGCATCGAGGAACTCTGGCACCTGGCGCGCGATCCGGATACCGGCGGCCGGCCGACCTACGTCTACGAGAGCTGGCTGCAGCGCAAACTGGCGCATCCCCTCGGCGCGCTGGTCATGGTGCTGATCGCCGCGCCGCTGGGCCTGCAGCTCGCCCGGCGCAACCGCATGCTGCTGGCCAGCTTCGCCGCCATCGGCGCCGGCTTCCTGTTCTTCGTGGCGGAACGGCTGCTGCTGGCCTTCGGCGAGACGGGGCTGCTGCCGTCGTCGATGGCCGTCTGGACGCCGGCGGTGGTGTTCAGCATCCTGGCCCTCTGGGTCCTGGTCAGCCTGGAGGGCTAAGACCGGCCGCGCCGCAAGACGTGATGGCGTGGACATCTTGCATCAACATGCCCGCGACCCTAGACAAGAGGCGTGTTGACGGGCTTACGCATCCTCGCCGGGGGACAGTCATGGCGGACTGGCGCATCTGGAAGCGAGATTACCGACTGGACAAGATGACGCTGGGCGAGCTGTGGGTCGCCTACTTCCTCTATCCGGCGATCGAGGCCTACATCCTGCTGGCCGTGGCGAGCGGCTATCTGTCCTGGCGCTGGGCCGAGTCGGCCGCGCCGATCGCCGTGGCGGTGGCGGCGGTCATCGTGGTCTATCCGCTGGTCTGGTATCTGCTGCACCGCCACGTGCTGCACGGCGCCTTCCTCTACCGCTCGCCCATGACCGCCAAGGTGTGGAAGCGCATCCACTTCGACCACCACCGCGACCCGCACGACCTGAAGGTGCTCTTCGGCGCGCTCTACACCACGCTGCCGACGATCTTCGTCGTGGTGACGCCGATCGGCTGGCTGATCGGCGGGGCCGCAGGGGCCGCCGCCGCCTTCGCCGCCGGTCTGCTGGTGACCTGCTTCTACGAGTTCTGCCACTGCGTGCAGCACCTGAACTACACGCCCCGCTGGAAGTTCCTGCAGCGCATCAAGAAGCTTCACCTGCAGCACCACTTCCACGACGAGCACACGAACTTCGGCATCACCAGCTTCACGCCGGACCGGATCTTCGGCACCTACAACGAGAACGCCAAGGGCCGGCCGCGCAGCGCCACGGTGTTCAACCTGGGCTATACCGGCGAGGAGGTGCGGCGCTTCCCCTGGGTGGCGCGGGCGACCAGCGACCTCGACGAGGAGCGCGCGGCGCGCGAAGGCGTCGACCGCCGCCGCCCCCGCGCCGCCTGAGCGTCGTCGCGGTGTCCGACGTCGCCGTCCACCCGGTCTCCGGGCGTCGGGGGCTGCGGGCCTTTGTCCGCGTCGCGCGGCGGCTGCGGGGAGCCGAGCCCTGCTGGGTGGCGCCGCTGGAGGTGGAGCGCCGCCTGCATCTGGGGCCGGGCAACCCCTACTTCCGGCATGCCGAAGCCGGCTTCTTCGTGGCCTGGCGCGACGGCGCGCCGGTGGGCCGGATCAGCGCCCAGCTCGATTCCCTGGCGCAGCCGACCGACGGGCCACGCGTCGGCCACTTCGGCTTCCTGGAGGCCGCCGACCAGGCGGTCATGGCGGCGCTGTTCGAGGCGGCGGAGGCCTGGCTGCGCGCGCGGGGCGCCGGCCGCGTCGTGGGGCCCCTCAGCCTGTCCATCAATGACGAGGCCGGACTTCTGGTGGAGGGCTTCGACACGCCGCCGCGCATGCTGATGAACCACGCGCCGCCCTGGTACGGCCCGGCGGTCGAGGCCTGCGGCTATGCCAAGGCGAAGAACCTGATCGCCTACCGCTTCGACATGGCCGAGCCGCTGCCCACGGCCGCCGTGCGCATGGCCGAGCAGGCGGCGGCCACGGAGGGCGTGGCGGAGCGTCCGCTGGACACGCGGCGCTTCCACGCGGAAATCAGGACGATCGTGGAAATCTTCAACGATGCCTGGGCGGACAACTGGGGCTTCGTTCCGATGACGGACGCGGAGGTCCGCTACATGGCGAACAACATGAAGCTGCTGATCCGTCCGGAGCTGGTACGCATCGTCGAGCGCCACGGCGAGCCGGTGGCCATGATCGTCGCCCTGCCCGACCTGCACGAGGCGCTCGCCGGGCTGGACGGCCGTCTGCTGCCCTTCGGATGGGCGCGGCTGCTGTGGCGTCTGAAGGTGCGCGGGGTGCCCGGCGCGCGGGTGCTGCTGATGGGCGTGCGCCAGGCGCACCGCGGCGGCTTCCTCGGCGGCGCGCTGGCCGCCCTGCTGGTCAGCCGGATGCATGCCGCCGCCGCCGCGGCCGGCTACCGTGAGGTGGAGCTGTCCTGGGTGCTGGAGGACAATCGCCCGACACGCCGGCTGATCGAGAGCGTCGGCGGCGTGCGCGACAAGACCTACCGCGTCTACGCGAAGGAGCTGGCGTGAGCGCGACACCGCCCTTCGACGCCCTGGTCCTGGCCGGCAGCCGCCGCCCCGAAGACCCCGTCGCGACGGCCGGCGGCAAGAGCTGCAAGGCCTTCGTGGAGATCGCCGGCCGCCCCATGGCCGAGCATGTCGTCGCCGCGCTGCGCGAAAGCGGCCGGGTCGGCGAGATCACCATCGCCCTGCCCGCCGACGCGCCGGTGGCGCTGGAGGCGCCTGCCCTGGCGCAAGAGCTGGCCGAGGGCCGGCTGCACCGCCTGGACCCCGCCGAGACGCCCAGCGCCACGGTGATCGAGGCCGTCTCGCGGCGCGGCACGGCGCGACCGCTGCTGATCGCGACCGGCGACCACCCCCTGCTCACCGGCGAACTGGTCGCCGCCTTCCTGGACGGCGCGCGGGCCAGCGGCGCCGACGTGGCCGCGGCCGTGGCGCCGACGCGACTGTTCGACGCCGCCTATCCGGGCGCGCGGCGGACCAGCCTGGCCTTTCGCGACGGCGGTTACGGCGGTTGCAACCTCTTCGCCCTGCTGGGGCCAGAGGCCGGCAAGGTTCTCGCGTTCTGGCAGCAAATGGAAGCGCTGCGCAAGCGGCCCTGGCGGCTGGCGCTCGCGATCGGGCCGGGCACGCTGGCGCGCTATGCCCTCGGCCGGCTGTCGCTGGCGCAGGCGGTGGCGGTCCTGGGCCGGCGCGTGGGGGCCCGTCTGCACGCCGTGGTCCTGGAGTCGGCCGAGGCGGCGAAAGACGTCGACAGCCTGGCCGACCTGGAACTGGTACAGCGCATCCTGGCCGGATGGGAGGGCGCGCGGAAGACCTGATGCAAGCGGTGGGAGTACAGGAGGATTCCGCGCGGCCGATTCGCACCGTGCACGGCGCCGCCTCATCCTTCGACAAGCTCAGGATGAGGGCAGTCGACAGGCCCAGGATGAGAGCACTCGACAAACTCAGGATGAGAGCACTCGACAAACTCAGGATGAGCGCGGTGTCTACTCAAACCTCATGCTGAGCTTGTCGAAGCATGAGCTCGTCGGACGCTAAGTCGGCCGCGAGCACGGCACGGCCCTGTCGCCAACGCCGCCAGCGACCGCGCTCAGGTTCCCGTCGCCGCCTCGTCGTCGCTGTCCGCCGCGCTCCAGCGCGCCACGGCCGCGCGCGCCCGCTTGACGTCCACCGGGAAGTCGACCTCGCACCATTCTTCCGGGCCGGCCTCGGCGATATCGACCGGGGTGCGCTTGGCCAGCCAGTCGATGACCGAGAGATACCACGAGCGCGCCGCCGAGTCGCCCCGCATGGCCGTCTCCACCGCGTCGCGGAAGCGGCCCACGCCCTCGCCGCGGAACAGCATCATGCCGATCGACTCGGCATCCACGGTGGCGGGGTCCAGGCCCTTGCCGACGTCGACCAGACGGTCGCCGTCCAGGTGCACCTTCATGTCGTCCGCGTCGTAGCTCTCCTTGCGAGAGATCGTGACGCGGATCGGCGCCGGCGGCGCGGCCAGCAGGCGCTCGACGACCCCCGCATGGAACAGCGTGTCGCCGTTCAGCAGCAGGAAGTCCTCGCTCATCTCCTGCCGCGCCATCCACACGCTGGTGAGATTGTCGGCCACGGCATAGCGCGCGTTGTACAGGCTGCGCGCGCGCAGGCCGGGCACCGGCCGCTCGAGCTGGCGGTCCACCTTTTCGGCATGGAAGCCGGTGACCACCACGGCCTCGTCCACGCCGGCCAGGGCAAGCTGGGACAGCTGCCAGCCCAGCATCGTGGTCTCGCCGCCCACCGGCAGCAGGCATTTCGGCAGCTCTTCCGTCAGGGGCAGGAGGCGCTTGCCCTGCCCCGCGCTGAGGATTACGGCTTTCACATCACCCCCGTGACGACTTCCGGCACACGAGACCGGCAGATTTCTTGTCTCATACGGCGTGCGGGCACTGGCTGTCAAATCACTGTCACGAAAATTTGCTCACGCATTCATCACCTCGACCTTCCCACCGTCCCCGCGCGCCAGCCGGATTGGCGCGTGCAACATTGCGAACCGTCGCAAAGATGCGTCGTACTGCCGCAGCTCCACAACGAAGCAACCCGCGCGCTCCAGGCGGATCAGATGGTACTGCCCGGCTTCCCGGCCACCACCGTCCATCGACGCCGAGGCCGCGCCGAGCACCGGGATCTCCCCCGCCGGGCCCGGCAGCGTCGCGCGCACCGCGCGGTGCGCATGGCCGTGCAGCACCAGCTCGGCGCCGGCGGCGTGCAGCACCTCGCGCAGGGCCGGCGCGTCGCTCAGGGCCTTGCGTGCGCTGACGATGCCGGCTTGCGGCGGATGGTGCATCAGCACCACGCGCACTCGCCGCTGCCCGCCCTCGCGCAGCAACAGGGCGCGCAGCCGCGCGGCCTGGTCCGGCCCGACCCGGCCGCTCGCCAGGAAGGGCGCGGTGGGCACCGCCGTGTTCACCCCGATGAAGGACAGCCGCCCGCGCCGCCGCAGGTAGGGCCACGCCGCGCGGCCGTCGTCATCCCGAATCCACGGCGCCAGGACCTGCAGTCCCTGCGCCGCGCCGCTTCGCACATAGGCATCGTGGTTGCCCGGGACAATGCTGATGGCCGTCGGATCGCCCAGGGCGCGCAGCCAGTTCGCCGCCGCCGCGAACTCCGCCGGCAGCGCCAGGTTGGTCAGGTCGCCGGTGACGCAGATGTGATCGGGCGCCAGTCCCGCGAGGTCGGCGGCCAGGGCCGTCAGCACCTCGGCACGATGAAGATGCTTGCGTTTCCGGTGCCAGGACAAGTACCCAAGCAGCCGCTTGCTTGCCAGCATCGCGGGCTTGACCGGCGGCAGCGGCGGCAGGTGCAGGTCGGAGATGTGCGCGAAGGTGGTCATGCAGCAGCGCCAGAAGGGAGGATGGGACGTTCGATGAGCGGCATGTCCGATGTCAAGACACAAGACAGGGCCGAGGACGCACAAGACCGGCCCGACGCCACGGGGCCGCTGCACGTGTTCATCGCCCCGGCGCCGGAGGCGCCCAGGGTATGGGGACTGACCCCGGCCGAGAGGCTGCGCCGCGCCTTCGCCGGCGCCGAGGTCGCCGAGGTGCGCGAGGCCGGCGGCCGCTGGCCGGACCAGGGGAGCGTGATCCTGCTGCGCGGCGACGTTGTCTACGATCAGGCCATCCTGCAGGGCCTGCAGACGCGTTCCGGCGTCGGCCTCGTGCTCCCCGGCGACGGCGGCGGCCGGCCGGTGGCCGCGCACGTCCGGGTGGCGGATGCGGCCGACACGTACGCCTGGCTGACGCGCCAGGCGGACGCCCCGGAAGACGCGGAAATTCTCGACGCCCGCGAGGTTGCCTCGGCGTATCGCCGCTCGCTGCGCAAGACCGAACCGCCCTATTGCATTGTACTCGACCGGGATGGTGTACGCGCCGCCGAACGGCGAATCTACATGGGCGCGTACAAGGGCGTGACGGACCTAATCACCAAGTACGTCTGGCCTGTGCCGGCGATGTGGGCGACGCGCGGCTGCGTCGCCCTGGGTCTCAGCCCCAACGCCGTCACGACCGTGGGCGCGGCGCTGATGCTGCTGGCGCTCTGGCTGTTCTGGACGGGCGACTATGGCTGGGGGCTGCTGGCCGCCTGGATCATGACCTTCCTGGACACCGTGGACGGCAAGCTGGCGCGGGTCACGCTGACCGCCTCGCCCTTTGGCAACGTCTTCGACCACGGCATCGACCTGATCCATCCGCCGTTCTGGTACCTGGCCTGGGGTTTCGGGCTGAGCGCCTTCGGCACGCCGCTGCCGCCCGGCTGGCTGGCGCCCACCCTGGTCGTCATCTTCGCCGGCTATGTCATAGTGCGGCTGATGGAAGGCTATTTCATCCGTCGCTTCGGCTTCCACCTGCACGTCTGGCGCCGCTTCGACTCCTTCTTCCGCCTGATCGTGGCCCGGCGCAACCCGAACCTGATCCTGCTGAGCGCCGGCTGGCTGCTGGGTCGGCCCGACCTCGGGCTGCTGGCGGTGGCAGGTTGGACGGTGGTGGCCATCGTCGTGCACGCGGTCCAGCTCGCCCAGGCGGAGTGGCGCCGGGCGCGCGGCGCACAGCCGGTTTCGTGGCTGCAGGCGACCACGTGAGCGGCGTCGCCCTCGTCACCAACCCGAACAGCGGTACGCAGCACAAGGGCCTGACCGAGCTGCGCCGCGTCGCCCGGCGGCACGGTGTCGCCGTCGCCGAGACGCGCGACCTGGCGGACCTGGATGGCGCCCTCGCCGCGTTTGGCCGCCGCGGGGTCGAGGTCCTGGCGGTTCATGGCGGCGACGGCACGCTCGACGCCGTGCTGACCGGTCTGCGCAACAAGCGGCCCTTTGCGCGGGAGCCGGCCATTGCCCTGCTGGCCGGCGGCACGACCAACATGACGCATGGCGACGTCGGCCTGCGCGGCACGCCGGGCCATGCGCTTGAGCGCGCGATCGCCGCGCAGGAGGCGGGCCTCCAGCCGGACCGCCTGCGCCCGCGCCGCCCCCTGTGCCTGGTCCGCGAGGACGGCGCGCCGCCGCGCTACGGCTTCTTCTTCGCCACGGCCGCGATTCCGCGCGTCATCCTGCGCACCCGCCGCCGCCTGCACGCGCGGGGCCTGGACGGGCCGGTGGGCCAGGGCCTGATGCTGACCTGGTCGCTCCTGCGCCTTCTCAGCGGCCGGGTGGCGGACGACCCGCTGCTGCATCCCGACCACCTCGCGTACAGCCTGGATGGCGGCGCCTGGCGCGAGCGCGAGGCCGTGGTGTTCCTGGCGACGACGCTGGAGCGCCTGCTGCTGGGCATCCACCCCGCGCCGCCCGGCGACGACCTGGGCGCGGCCGGCCTGCTGTGGCCCTACCGGCGGCTGTGGCGGCGCCTGCCGGCCTTCCTGCGCGGGCGCGGGCCGGAGGACGAGGCCGACGGCCTGTGGCGGAGCACGGGGAGGCGCTTGATCCTGCGCGGCGAAGCCGCCTACACCCTGGACGGCGAGATTTTCGAGGGCGGCGGACCGATGACGCTGGAGCTGACCGCGGCGACGCCCGTCCGCTTCCTGGCGGTGTAGGTCAGGCATGGCGGACGCGCGGATGGAGCTGGACGCCGGGCTGCGCCGGGAGGCGCTGGCGCCGGTGGATGATCCGGGCCTCGAAGCCCTTGTCGCGGCCATCCGTGCCCGCGCCGAGGGCCCGGTGGCGGCCGTGCTGTTCTACGGCTCCGGCCTGTGGCAGGCGGCCGGCGCGGACACCGTGCACGACTTCTACGTCCTGGTGGACCGCCTGCGCGATTTCGACCGCCGGCCCCTGGCCGCGCTGCTGGGCCGGCTGCTGCCGCCCAACGTCTATTACCTGGAAACCCGGCACGCCGGCGGCACGCTGCGGGCGAAGTGCGCGGTCATGACGCTGAACCAGTTCGCCTCCGCCGCCGCCGGCCGGGCGGCGACGCCGCAGATCTGGGCGCGCTTCGCCCAGCCTTGCCGGCTGGTTCACGCCCGCGACACGGCGGCGCGCCACCGGGTGCTGGCCGCGCTGGGCGCGGCGGTGGTGAGCTTTCACCGAAAGATCCTGCCCCTCGTCCCGACCGGCGCCGATGCGCGCGACATCTGGCGGCTCGGCCTGGCCGAGACCTACGGGCGCGAGCTGCGGAGCGAGACCGGCGGCCGCAGCGCCAGCGTGTTCGACGCTCAGCCCGCGGCCTTCGCCTGGCGGACCCGCTGCGCCGTGCCGCTGACCGGGCTGCCGGCCAAGCTGGACGACGCGGGACGCCTCGTGTGGCGCGACGGGCGGGGACCACGCAGGCGTGCCCGGCTGGCGGCGGCGCTGGCGCGCCCGCTGGGCAAGCTGGTCACGCTGCTGCGTCTGATGAAGGCGACGGTCACCTTCGAGGGCGGCGTGGACTACGTGCTCTGGAAGATCGAACGGCACAGCGGCGTGCGGGTCGAGCCGGGTTCCTTCACCCGGCGCCACCCGCTGATCGGCGGCTGGGTGCTGCTGGTCCGCCTGTATCGCCGCGGCGCGTTTCGCTGAGCCGCCGGATCTACTCCGCGGCCTCGGTCTTCGCGTCGGGCACCTGCGCGGCCGTCGCGAAGGCCTTCAGCACCTGATCGAGCTGCGCGGCGGTGTGCGCGGCGCAGACCGAGCAGCGCAGCAGGCACACGCCTTGCGGCGTCGCCGGCGGCATCGCCAGGTTCACGTAGACCCCCTGCTCCAGCAGCGCGCGCCAGACCCGGATGCCCGCCTCGACGCCGGGCATGCGCACGCCGATCACCGGGGTCTTCTCCGGCCCCACCGCGAAGCCGAGGTCCTTCAGCCCGTCATAGACGACGTCGGTGTTGGCCCACAGGCGCTGCCGCAGCCCTGGGTCCGACCGGATGCGTTCCAGCGTCCGCCCGGCCGAGGCGACGATGGAGGGCGGCAGAGAGGCCGTGAAGAGATAGGCGCGGGCGGCGTAGCGCACCATCTCGAGTTCCGGGTGGTTGGACACGCAGAAGCCGCCGATCGTGCCGACGCTCTTGGAGAAGGTACCGATGATGAAGTCCACCTGCTCCTCGACGCCCGCCTCCTCGGCCAGGCCGCGGCCGCTCGCGCCGAGCACGCCCAGCGAATGCGCCTCGTCGACCAGCAGGTAGGCGCCATTGTCCCGGCAGGCCGCCGCGATCTCCTTCAGCGGCGCCCGGTCGCCCAGCATGGAGTAGATGCCCTCGATCACCACCAGCTTGTTCCGGCCGCCGCCCAGGCGGGCCAGCCGGCGCGCCAGGTCCGCCGCGTCGTTGTGGCGGAAGCGCATCACCGTGGCGTCGGTCAGCTTGCAGCCGTCGTAGATGCTGGCGTGGCAGTCGGCGTCGATCAGGATGGTGTCGTCCTTGCCCGCGATGCCCGACAGGAAGCCGACGTTCGCCTGATAGCCGGTGGTGAACAGAATACCGTGCCGCCGTCCGAAAAAGTCGGTCAACTGGCGTTCCAGGTCCTGGTGGCCGGCGTAGCTGCCGTTGGCCACGCGCGAGCCCGTGGTGCCGGTGCCGTAGCTTCGCGTCGCCGCGCAGGCGGCCTCGATGGCGTCGTCGTCGAAGGTCAGCCCGAGATAGTTGTTCGAGCCCAGGAGCACGCAACGGCGCCCGCCGACCTCGGCCTCGGTCGGAGAATGCAGCGTGCCGACGCGGGTCGCCAGGGGATCGCTGCCGGCCGCGGCGACCATCTCGCCGTGCAGCTTCTGCATCGGCCGGAACTTGTCGAAGAGGTCGGACATGGCCCTGCTCAGCTCTTGTTGACCAGTTGCTCGACCACCGTGGTGAGCTGGCCGATGGTGCGAACCTCGCCCAGCTCGTTGAGCGGGATCGAGATATCGTACTGCTCCTCCAGGGCGAAAAGAAGGTCCATGACCGCGACCGAGTCCATGTTCAGGTCGGTCGTGATGTCCGTGCTTTCCGACAGGGCGATGCCGTTGGGATTCATCTTGTTCAGCTCGCCGCACACCGCCTGGAGGATATCCTGGCGGCTCGGCGCCGTGCGCACCGTATCCAGCTGGTCCATCTTGTCGTCCCCTCTCTGACCACGGCTACAGCCAGCCGTGGGCGCGATACCACGCGACCGTCTTGCGCAAGCCTTCCCCCAGGGCGACCCTGGGACGCCAGCCGGTCAGCCGCCGGAAGCGCTCGTCGCGGCACACCCAGTCGGTGTGCCGGATCTCCCGGAGCTTGCCCGGGGTCAGGAACGGCGCGCGGCCGCTCAGGCGGCCCCACAGCCGGCCCAGGTGCGACGCCGCGCCGAGGATCGCCGGCGGCGGCGTCATGTAGCGCGGCTGCACGATCAACTCCCGTGCCGCGGCGTCGATGATCGTGCGCCAGGTATAGCCGTCGCGCTTGCCGTCGCCCAGCTCGTAGACCGCGCCCGCGGGCTCGGCGGCGGTCAGCCACACCGTGGCCGCCGAGACCAGATCCTCGACGTGGATCAGCGAGACCCGCGCCTTCTCGCCCGCCGGCAGCAGGCCGATGCCGCGCCGCAGCAGCCGGAAGAAGATCAACACCTGGCGGTCGCCCGGCCCATAGACGGCCGGCGGCCGCAGCGCGTCCCAGCGCAGGCCTTCGACCTGCGCCAGCGCCGCCTCCGCCTCGCGCTTGCTGGCGGCATAGGCGGAGAGTTCCGGTTGCCGCGCGGCCATGCTGGAAATCAGCAGAAAGCGCGACACGCCAGCCCGCACGGCCGCGTCGGCGAGGCGCCGGGTCCCCTCGGTGTTGACCTGGTGGAACGCCGAATCGCTCGGCGCCGCCACGAGACCGGCGCAGTGGATCACGGCATCCGCGCCGTCCACAAGCGCGGCGAGCGCCGCGTCGTCGTCCAGGCCGCCGCGCACGGTCTCCAGGCCCTCCTGGGCCGACACCGGCGCGCGATGGCTCAGCGCGCGCACCGCCATCCCGTCGTCGAGAAGACGGTTGACGAGGTGCGTGCCCACGAAGCCCGAAGCACCCGTGACGGCGACCAGCATGTCTCCTCCGTCTACGACGCCTTCAGCGGTTCGCGGCTGGTCTCGGTGCGCGCGCCGACGATGGCGTCGATGGCCTGGTCGTCATCGAATTCGCCGTTCAGGTAAGCCGCCTTGGCCTTGGCCCGGCTCAGCTTGCCGGAAGTCGTGAACGGCAGGCTGCGCGGCGGCACCAGCACGACGCGGCAGTCGATGCTGGCGTTGCGAAAGATCGCCGCGTGGACCTCGTCGCGCAACCGCGTGCGCGCATCCGCATCCTGCAGCCGGCACTGCACGAGAATCGCCGGCACTTCCTTGCCGTTCTCGTCCTCCACCGCGAAGGCCGCGCAGTCGCGGCTGCGCACCTCGGGCACGTGCTCGGCGGCGTGCCATTCGAGGTCTTGCGGCCAGATGTTCCGGCCGTTCACGATGATCAGGTCCTTCTGCCGGCCGGTGATCACCAGCGTGCCCTCGGTAACGTAGCCCATGTCGCCGGTGTCCAGCCAGCCCGCGTCGTCGACCGTGGCGGCCGTCGCCTCAGAGGCGTTGAAGTAGCCCGCCATCAGGCTGGGGCCCTTGATGAAGACCCGGCCGATGTGGCGATCCGGCAGCGGCCTTGCGGCCGCATCGCGGATCTCGACCTGATAACCGGGCATCGGCTCCCCGCAGGTGGCGAAGGCGCGCACCTCCGAACCCGATCCGTGGACAGCGGCACCGTTGCCATTCATCTTCCCGTTGCCGCCGCCGTGACCGTTGCCGCCGCCGTGACCGTTGCCGCCGCCGTTGGCCGCCGACGCCCCGTTCGCCCCTGCAGGCGCCTCGCCGTTCGCCTTGGCATGGCCGTTGCCATGGCCATTGCCGTGCACGGCCGGCTTGGGCTCCGCCCTGGCGGCGATACCCTGGGTGACCAGCGCGTGCTTGTCCACGCGATCCACGGTCACGCCCCGTCCCAGCTTCACGAAGCTGAAGGCCAGTGTCGCCTCGGCCAGACCGTAGCTGGGCACGAAGGCGGTGTCGCGGAAGCCGTAGGGCGCGAAGGTGGCCGCGAAGTCCGCCAGGGTCTCCGGCCGGACCATCTCGCCCCCGATGCCGGCCACGCGCCAGCACGACAGGTCGAGATCCAGCTCCTGCATGCCGGCCGCACGCCGCACGCAGAGCTCGTAGCCGAACGTCGGGCTGAACCCCAGCGTGCAGCGGTTGTCCGAGATCACCCGCAGCCATTGCAGCGGCCGGCGGGCGAAGCCGTCGGTGTGTACGTAGTCGATCCCGACCTGGCAGGTGATCGGGATCAGCATGAAGCCGATCAGCCCCATGTCGTGGTAGAACGGCAGCCAGGACGCGGCGCGGTCGCCCGGCCGGATCCGCAGGCCGTGGCGCGCCACCGACACGGCGTTGGCCATGAGCGCGTCCTGATCGATGATGATGCCCAGCGGGTTGCGCGTGCTGCCCGAGGAGTACTGGATGTGGCTGGGCTCGCCCGGCCCCAGCGGCTTCGGCTCCGTCGCCGCCGGCGCCATCGCCGCCAGCGCCGGCACGGTGGTGATCAGGTCGACCGCCAGGCCCCGCGACGCCCGCTCGAGCTGGTCGCGCAGCATCTCCGTGCCCAGGACGACACGCGCGCCCGAGGTCTTCAGCACCCGCGCCAGATGACCCTCATATCCCTGTCGCCCGCCCAGGCCGGACGGCACCGGCAGCGGCACCGGCAGAAACCCGGCGTACTGGCAGGCAAAGAAGCCGACCAGGAAATCCGGGTGCATCTCCGCGGTAATGCCGACCCGGTCGCCGCGGCTCAAGCCGAGGTTCAACAGCCGTCGCGCCAGCGCCACCGCGCGCTCGCGCACCTCGCCATAGGTCAGACTGTGCTCCAGACGCCCCCGCCCGTCATAGAAATTGACGCCGGTCGATCCGCGCGCCGCATAATCCAGAGCCTCGGGCAGGCTGGCGAAGTCGCCCTGGCAAAAAGGTAGATCCGTGTTGTCTGTCGGCGTGGGTCGACGGTCATGTCCATCGGCACCACCGCCCCGCTCGGCTTGCGCCTTTTTGATACCACCCACCATGAATCGCCGTTGGTTGCTCCGCCTGATGGTTGTCGCGCGACCGGACCCGCGCTCCCGCCCTTGATCGACTGGACGAACCGAAATCCCCCCGGATGCCCTATATCGCCAGCACAAGCCCTTTAGACAAGGCTGGCGAAGCCTTCTTTCGCGTAACAGAGTTTTGCAGAACGTTAAAGCGTTTGTCGCGATTCCGCCATCTTCTGGCCGCAATGCTGCTGTCCTGCGGCCGTCCGCCGGGCAGACCGTGGTTTGCCTAGCCGTTCGAAGCCGCACGGGTCGAATCGCAAAGATGTGATGTAA
>CAZLNO010000072.1:0-21454 GCA_964561005.1 uncultured Rhodovibrionaceae bacterium
CCCCGCCGGTCGGGGGCTTGCCCCCGACCGGAGCGTTTTCGTTTCAGGTCGCGATACCAACCCCACAACCCCACCCACCCACAACCGAACCCGAAGGGAGATGGCGATTCCCCATGATGGACACGCAGGAAGCAGCGCGCCTGGAGGTCGCGGCGGCCTTGCCCGAGGCGATCGCGCGCGCCCTGGACAGCTACCTCACCTTCTCGCGGGCCGAGCCGCCGGAGGAGCCGCGGGAGTACGCGCAATTCCAGACCGCCTGCAAGAACGCGCTGGCGCATCTCGACGCGCTCTTGCGGCTGGCGCAGGCCTTGCAGCCCTCGGCGGCGGCGGGGCGGCCGTCGGGAGCGCCGGCGGACGGCTCGGCGGAGCTGAAGGCGCTGCTGCGCCAGGCGCGGGCGGCGGTGTCCGGGCTGGCCAGCCCGGCGTCCGCATCCCCGCCGTCCGCGTCCCCGGATTCCCGGAGTTCGTCTGGGTCTGGACCCACGCCCAGGGCATGAGCGCCCCGGCCATCCATCTGCGGATGGCCGCGTGGCTGGAGGACCAGTGGCGGCGCGGCGCGCGCGAGCTGCTGCTGATGGCCTTCCGCGGCGCCGGCAAGTCGACCATCGTCGGGCTGTTCTGCGCCTGGCTGCTGGGCGAGGACCCGAATCTGCGCATCCTAGTGCTGGCGGCCGAGCAGACGCTGGCGGGCAAGATGGTGCGCAACGTCAAGCGCATCGTCGAGCGCCACCCCTTCCTGCAGGGGCTGAAGCCCGAGCGCGTCGACCAGTGGGCCGGCGATCGCTTCACCGTGGCGCGCCCGCGCGAGCTGCGCGACCCCTCGATGCTGGCGCGCGGCATCGCCGGCAACGTCACCGGCTCGCGCGCCGACGTCATCATCTGCGACGACGTGGAGGTGCCGAACACCTGCGATACCGCCGAGAAGCGGGCCGAGCTGCGCCAGCGCCTGGCCGAGATCGACTACGTGCTGGTGACCGGCGGACTGCAGCTCTACGTCGGCACGCCGCACACCTACGAGACCATCTACGCCGCCGAGGCGCGGGCGGAGGCGGGGGAGGAGCGGCCCTTCCTGGACGGCTTCGAACGGCTGGAGCTGCCGCTGGTGGACGAGGCGGGCACGCCGGCCTGGCCGGAGCGCTTCCCGCCCGAGCGCGTGGCGGCGATGCGCCGGCGCAGCGGGCCCAACAAGTTCGCCAGCCAGATGCTGCTGCGGCCGGTCAACATCGCCGAGGGCCGCCTCGACCCGGACAAGCTGCGGCCCTACGAGGGCGAGCTGGACTACGTCGAGGGCAACCGCGAGGCCATCCTGACCCTGCTGGGCCGGCGGCTGGTCTCGGCGAGCTGCTGCTGGGACCCGGCCTACGGCGATCCGCGGCGCGGCGATTCGAGCGTCATCGCCGCCGTCTTCGTGGACGGGGAGGGGCGCTACTACCTGCACCGCATCGCCTACCTGACCCACGACCCGGCGCGCGTGGGGGAAGTGAACGAGGCCCAGCAGCTCTGCCGCCAGGCGGTGGCCTTCGCGCGCGACCTCCACCTGCCCTCGATCACCGTGGAGAACAACGGCATCGGCCGCTTCATCCCCGGCATGCTGCGGAACGAGCTGGCCAAGGCCGGTGTCGCCTGCGCGGTGCGCGAGGTGACCCACCGCCAGGCCAAGGACCGCCGCATCCTGGAGGCGTTCGACGCCCCGCTGGCCGCCGGGGCGCTGTTCGCCCACCGCGGCGTCTGGGACACCCCCTTCGTGCGGGAGATGCGCGAATGGCGGCCCGAGGCAAGCGGTGCGCGCGACGACGGCCTGGACGCCGTGGCCGCCTGCCTCGCCGGCGAGCCGGTGCGCCTGCCGCGCTTCGCCCCGGCCGGCCGGCAGTCCTGGCGGCCCGGCGGCGCCGGCGTCGCCGCGCCGCACGACTTCGAGGTGTGAGGGCGACGGACCGCCGCATTCGTCCGCCCGCGTCATCCTCATGCTTCGACGGGCTCAGCATGAGGCCCTCATGCTTCGACGGGCTCAGCATGAGGCCCTCGTCCTGAGCTTGTCGAAGGATGAGTTCCGCCACCGAATTTGAGCACTCAATGCCATGACGGCGCCGCCGCGCGTCAACCCCAATCACACAGGATGAAAAGATGATGCTGGACGTCGACATGAACGTGGTCTGGTGGATCACGGTCGTCGAGCTGCCGGCCCTGAGCGGGCTGCTGCTGCTGATCGTGCGCGTCAAGCGCGAGCTTCGGGACGCCCTGGACGTCGAACACCGGCGCCTGGACGACGACCTGGAGAAGCTGCGCGGCGCGCTGTCCGACCACAAGGTCGCGGTGGCCGAGACCTACGCCTCGGTCCCGGCGTTGCGCGACGCCGAGGGGCGGCTGACGGCGCACCTCGTGCGCATCGAGAAGAAGCTGGACAGCCTGGGCTTCCAGGGCGCGGGAGCCCTGGCATGAGGCCCGGCCTGGACCCGCGCCACGCGCCCGCCCGCCGGCTGGTGCCGCTGCGCCAGGGCGCCCCGGCCGGGACGCTCGGGACGGCCGAGACCGTCGAAGCCGCTCCGCGACTGGCCGGGTTGCTCCGGCGCGACCACCTGGGGCTGCCGGTGGCGACGCTGGAGGCCATTGCCGCCACGCTCGCCAACCGCGTGCGCCGCGTCGGCGCGGACGCCGCCGGGCTGCCGCCGCTGTCCGAGGCGCCGGCGGCGGGGCCGAGCCAGCGCCGGATCGCGGGGCGGGCGCTGGCGGATGCGCTGCGCACGCCGGTCGGCGGGGCGACGCGCTATCACCCCGAGGGCGCCGAGCCGCCCTGGGCGCGCGGGCGCCTATCGGTCGCCGAGCTGGGCGGCTTCCTGTTCCACGACCTTTCCGACACGCGCGAGGAGTGAGCCATGCTTGCCGGACTGCTGGCCTCGGTCGGCCTGCCGTTCCTGACCCGGCTGGTCTCCGACGGCCTGAAGAGCATCGACAACCCGGTGGCCCAGGCCGCCGGCGGCGCCCTGGACGAGGTGGACGAGGCCCTGGGGCGCCAGGAAATCACCCCCGAGCAGCTTGCCGAGGCCAACCGCCACGTGGAGAAGATGGCCGCCATCCGCGCCCAGAGGGAAGAGGCGGCGCTGACCCAGGTGAACCGCACCATGCGCGCGGAGGTGACCAGCGACGACGCCTATGTGCGGCGCTGGCGCCCCACCTTCGGCTACGCGGTGGCGCTGACCTGGACGGTGCAGATGGCCGGACTGACCTATGCCGTCGTCATGACTCCCGAGTTCGCGGGGGAGATCCTGGCGGCCATGACCAACCTCTCGATGATCTGGGGGATCGCGCTGTCGATCCTGGGCATCAACGTCGCCAAGCGCTCGCGCGACAAGGAGATCGCCGCCGGCCGCCTGCCCGAGCCGGGGCTGCTGCAACGGCTCGCCGGGCCGCTGGTGGGCGGCGGCAGGAAAGAGTGATCGGGGTTGGTGCCGCCTTTTCGGTCGGCGTTCGCCGGTCGGGGGCTTGCCCCCGACCGGAACGTTTTTTCGGTGAGCGCGGAAGCAAACGTTCGGGGCGCGGGCAAGCCCGCGCCCCGCGGCCTTTTCGGCCGCACGACGACAGCATCTGGCGAGCACGCCCGGCTCGTCGGGGGTGGCCTGCGCCGCCGGCCTCGGCTAGCCTCGCCGCCCATGAGACTTCGGCGGCAGTCAGTGCAGGCGAGATCGGGGAGGGCGCGGCGGTGGACCTCTATCCGCTGATCGCGCCCGCCCTGCGCGCGCTGGACCCCGAGCGGGCGCACCGCCTGACGGTCTGGGGCCTGCGCCACGGCCTGGCTCCCAGAAGCCGGGAAGCGGCCGACCCCCGGCTGAGCCAGAGCCTGTGGGGCAAGACCTTTCCCAATCCCATCGGACTGGCCGCCGGCTTCGACAAGGACGCGGCGGCGGTCGGGCCGCTGCTCGACCTCGGATTCGGCTTCGTCGAGGTGGGCAGCATCACCCCGCGGCCGCAGCCCGGCAATCCCCGGCCCCGAGTGTTCCGGCTTCCCGAGGACGGCGCCGTCATCAACCGCATGGGCTTCAACAGCGCCGGTCTGGACGTCGCCGAGGCCAACCTCGCGGCGTTCCGCGGGTCCGGGCGCGGCGGTCTTGTCGGCGTGAACCTGGGCAAGAACCGGGACAGCGCCGACGCCGCCGCGGACTATGCCACGGGGGCGAAACGCCTGGCCCCGCTGGCGGACTACCTTGTCGTCAACGTCTCCTCGCCGAACACGCCGGGCCTGCGGGCGCTGCAGGGGCGCGACGAACTGGCGCGCCTGCTGGACCGCGTTCTGGCGGCCCGGGAGCAGGCCGGCGTCCGGCCCGCGCCGCCGCTGCTGCTGAAGATCGCCCCCGACCTGACCGAGCAGGACAGGATCGATATCGCCGAGGTGGCCCTGGCGAGCGGCCTCGACGGCCTGATCGTCTCCAACACCACGATCGCGCGCCCGCCCGGCCTGAAGAGCCGGCACCGCCATGAGGCCGGCGGGCTCAGCGGCCGGCCCCTGTTCGACCCCTCGACGGCGCTGCTCGGGGAGATGTACCGCCTGACCGGGGGGCGTCTCGTGCTGATCGGCGTCGGTGGCATTGACGGCGTGCAGTCCGCCCTCGAAAAAATCGAAAATGGCGCTAGTTTGGTGGAAGTATACACCGCGCTCGTGTATCATGGACCGTGGCTGGTGGCTCGGATCACGGCCGAACTTGCCGACAAACTGGCGATTTGTGGTGCCTCCGGTATTGCCGGCCTGGTGGGGCGCGGGGTGTAGTGAACGCACGCGGATGATGTATGTGCGACGTGGAAATTTGAACAAAACGACCGAGAGACTGTTTTTCTTCAAGAACATCTAGCGTTTGATGTCTATCGGAAACTTCAAGTTGCAGAGCTCCGGCAGGTACAACGCTGCCAAATATAATTTTCGACGACAAAAATATATGGGAGTTCGTAAATTTCCGTGCTAGAGCCACCTCAGGAGCAGGGACAAGGTGGCGTTGAACCAAACGATGAAGAGCATGCAAGGTACGCACGCGCAAGAGGCTGCGGAGATCATTTTCGAGCTCCTGCAGTGCTGTTTGCAATGGGAGCAGGACCTGGGCACCTGCCTGGAAAACCTGGAGATACCCACCGTCGTGACCCCGGCGACCAGCGATCTCAAGAGCCAGCAGGTGGTCTTCTGCAACAGCGCATACAAAAGGCGGTTCGGTCACGGCGAGGAGGACTTGAAGGGGCGCCGGCTGGATGGGTTGCTGGCGCCGGATCTTCGCGGAACGCCGCTCGACGAGCTGAACGAGGCCCTGCGCCAGGAGGGGCACGGGCAGTCGATGATCGAGCTGGTCGGCAAGGACGGCTCGCGACAGCGGGTCGAGCGCCTTGCGGTGCGCGCGCCGTCCTGGGAAGGCCTGAACGTGGCCGGCGACGTCTATCTGTTCTTCGACCGGCCGCTCGGCACGCTTACGCCGATCGCCAGCGATGTGGAGGTCTCGGAAAGCCAGCGGATCGCGCTGCAGGTCGAGACCCTGCTCCGCATGTACATCCACCGCAACTATCGCCAGGGCATGCATCCCGCGCAGTGGTCGGCGTTGCGCTATTTCCGCCTGGCGCCGCCGGAGGCGCGGACGCTGACCGGGTTCGCCAAGGCACACCGCACCACGATGGGCACGGCCTCGACCACGGTGTCGACGCTGGTCGGCAAGGGCTACCTTAAGAAGCAGGGATTTCGCGGCTCCGTCGAGGTGACCGACGCGGGGCAGGCGCTGCTGGAGGAAGATCCGCTGAACTATGTCGTGACCTCGCTGCGGGGCATGAGCGAGGAGCAGCGCCGCTGGGCGCAATACACCTTGACCGCGCTCTGCGAGGCCTTTCAGGGCGACGGCGACTGATCGGCCCGGCGCGCCCTCCGGCCGCGGGCAAGCGGGGACACACGATCGCGCCCCTTGATCTTTTGTGTGCCCGCCGCATCTTGCAGGGCGGGGGACGTCGGTGGGCGTCTCGCAGTCCATCGCGCAAGAGCCAAGATGAACGCCATACCGCCGATGCATGACCGCCTGGCCCAGGCGGCCGCGGGCTACGACACCTTCATCCTCGACCTCTGGGGCGTGCTGCACGACGGCGTGCGGGCCTATCCCGACGCGGTGGCCAGCCTGCGGGCCATGAAGGCGGCGGGCAAGCGGCTGCTGGTGCTGTCCAACGCGCCGCGTCCCGTGGCGCAGATCGCCGCCCGCATGGCCGAGATGGGCCTGACCGCCGACCTCTACGACATCCTGATGTCTTCCGGCGAAGACGCCTGGCGCCACTTGCGCGACCGGCCGACGCGCTGGTACCGGCGCCTGGGGCACCGCATGTACCACCTGGGTCCCGAGCGCGACGCGGCGATGCACGAGGGCCTGGATGTCGAGCTGGTCCAGGACGTGCGCGAAGCGGACTTCGTGCTGCTGACCGGCCCGCCGGATCGCCTGGCGAGCGTGGCGCTGCTGGAGCCGCTGCTGCAGGCGGCCGTGGCCCGGGAACTGCCGATGATCTGCGCCAATCCCGATCTCGTCGTCATGCGCGGCGAAGCGCTGGAACTCTGCGCCGGCGCCGTGGCCGCCCGCTACGAGGAACTGGGCGGCGAGGTGCACTACCACGGCAAGCCGCACCGCCGCATCTACCACACCTGCTTTCGCCTGCTGGGCGACCCCGACCCGGCGCGCGTGGTCGCCGTCGGCGACACCCTGCGCACCGACGTGGCCGGCGCCAAGGCGGCGGGCATCGATGCCATCCTGGTCACCGGCGGCATCCACGGCGAGGAGCTGGGCGTGGCCATGGGCGAGCGCCCGGCCCCCGACCGCCTGGCCGCCCTCTACGCCCGCGAGGACCTGCGCCCCGCCGCCGCCGTGCCCGCGTTCCGGTGGTGAGGGGCGCAATCGGCCCTATGGTGGCGGTCCCGGGCTGCTCGATGTCCGCGTGCTTCGAGCCCATCGTCGCCTGATCTGTTTCTCGTTGAATTGCACCAGTTGCGTTTGCTAAATCACGCGATGCAACTTGTAGGATTCAATGGTGGCGGGCAGCCGCGTGACCAGCACCAAACGGGCCGAGATTGCCAGTCGGGAACGGCTCGAAAGCCAACGCATCGATCAGCGCTACCGGTCCTTTCGCAGCGTGGTGAAAACGGGCGGCGTCGTCGCCTGTGTGTGGTTTGCCTTCCAGGCGGTCGGCAAGCTGGCCGGCGAGCGGACCGACGTGGTTGTGGAAACCGCGCTCTCAGTCGTCGGGAGCGCCGACCTTGCCCTAAGCGTATCCCTGACCGGCGTCGTAGCGGCCTGGGCCGTTGCGGAGCGTTGGCTCAGGCAGCGCGCTGTGCAAAGATTGGAAGGACGGATCCGCGAACTGGAAACACAGATCGACCCGAGTCGCTCCAGTTCAATGCTGACGGCACGAGGCAAGACTAACCCGAAAGACAGGGATTAGCCCATGCCCGAAGATATCGTCCTTGGCGTCGCGGCCCTCATTGGTCTGGGGGTGTTTTTCTATGGACCCTGGCAGTGGCTATGCACGGACGTTGCCCGCCAGATCCTGTTCGAACGTCGGGATGCGATCTTCGATATGGCTCGCGCTGGAAAGCTGTCGTTCGAGAGCGAGGAATATCGGACGATCCGGCATTCGCTGGAAAAAAGCATCCGTTTCGCACATGATCTAACGCTTCCGCGTTTCTTGTACGAGCTTCGGGTGCGCGGGTTCCTGCGGAAAAGCGATCAGAGCAATCTTCGCTCTGCAATCGAGCGGATCGGGGACGCAAAGGTCCGGGAGGAGGTTCGAGACCACGTCAGTCACGGGCTGAGTGCGCTGACGGCGATTATGCTCGTCAGATCGCCTCTGTTCCTGTTGTTGGTCCCGGTCGTCGCGCTGCTGCTCCTTGCCATGATGATCGCTTTCAAGGCCATGCCTTCCCTTTCGAAGCGAGTATTACTGGCAACTCGCATCGTGCGCGACATGGTACAGCGCGAAGCCGAACAGCACGGCCCGGATGGCGCCCCCGCCTGAAGACTTGCCCGCAAGAGGTCCGTAGACGCGGGACGCGGTTGACAGGGGCGGGCGTGTTAGCCGGGCTTTCCGCCTCCGCATGGACGCCACCCCTCGTGCCGCTTATACTGCTGTGCAGCAAAGTGAGGAGGCGCAGCCGTGGCGGACTTTCCGAGCAAGACCAAGGCCGACTGGGACGCGCTGGCGCGCGAGGAGCTGAAGGGGCGCGAGCCCGAGGCGCTCGCGACCCGCACGCCCGAGGGCATCGACGTCAAGCCGCTGTACACCGGTGACGACCTCAAGGGCCTGGACCATCTCGGCTCGATGCCCGGCTTCCCGCCCTACACGCGCGGGCCGCGGGCGACGATGTACACCAACCGGCCCTGGACCCTGCGCCAGTACGGCGGCTTCTCGACCGCGGAGGAAACCAACAAGTTCTACCGCGAGGCGCTGGCCAACGGGCAGACGGGCCTCTCCGTCGCCTTCGACCTGCCCACCCACCGGGGCTACGACAGCGATCACCCGCGCGTCGTCGGCGATGTCGGCAAGGCCGGGGTGGCGATCGATTCCGTGGAGGACATGAAGATCCTCTTCGACGGCGTGCCGCTCGACCGGATGAGCGTGTCGATGACCATGAACGGCGCGGTGCTGCCGGTTCTGGCCGGCTACATCGTCGCCGCCGAGGAGCAGGGGGTGCGCCAGGACCAGCTTGCCGGCACCATCCAGAACGACATCCTCAAGGAGTTCATGGTCCGCAACACCTACATCTATCCGCCCGAGCCCTCGATGCGGATCGTCGCGGACATCATCGCCTACACCGCCGAGCACATGCCGCGTTTCAACTCCATCTCGATCTCCGGCTACCACATGCAGGAGGCCGGCGCGACGGCGGTGCAGGAGCTGGCCTTCACCCTGGCCGACGGGCTGGAGTACGTGCGCGCGGCGAAGGCGCGCGGGCTGGACGTGGACAGGTTCGCCCCAAGGCTGTCGTTCTTCTTCGCCATCGGCATGGACTTCTTCATGGAGGTCGCCAAGCTGCGCGCGGCGCGCACGCTCTGGGCGCGGCTGATGCAACAGTTCGCCCCGCAGGACCCGAAGTCGCTGGCGCTGCGCACGCACTGCCAGACCTCCGGCGTGTCGCTGGCCGAGCAGGACCCCTACAACAACGTCGTCCGCACGGCCTTCGAGGCGCTGGCGGCGGTGCTGGGCGGCACGCAGTCGCTGCACACCAACGCGCTGGACGAAGCGGTCGCGCTGCCCACCCGCTTCTCCGCCCGCATCGCCCGCAACACCCAGCTCATCCTGCAGCACGAGACCGGCGTGACCCGCACCGTCGATCCCCTGGCCGGCAGCTACTACGTCGAGAGCCTCACGGGCGAGCTGGTCGAGAAGGCGCAGGCGCTGATCGACGAAGTGGAGGAGCTGGGCGGCATGACCAGGGCGGTGGAGAGCGGCATGCCCAAGATGCGCATCGAGGAGTCCGCCGCCCGCCGCCAGGCCCGCATCGACCGCGGCGAGGAGGTCATCGTCGGCGTCAACAAGTACCGCCCCGAGGATCGCGACGACATCGAGATTCTCGATATCGACAATACCAAGGTGCTGGAGGACCAGAAGAAAAAGCTCGCCCGTGTCCGCGACGAGCGCGACGACGCGCAGGTGAAGGCCGCGCTGGACCGCCTGAGCGAGGGCGCGCGCGACGGCCAGGCGAACCTGCTGGCGCTCGCGGTCGATGCGATGCGCGCGCGGGCCACGGTGGGCGAGGTGTCCGACGCGCTGGAGCAGGTCTTCACGCGCCATCGCGCCACCATCCGCTCGATCTCCGGCGTCTATTCCGCGGCCTACGAGGGAGACGAGGGCTTCGCGGCGATCAAGCAGGAGGTCGAGGGCTTCGCCCGCGAGGAAGGCCGCCGGCCGCGCATGCTGGTGGTCAAGCTGGGCCAGGACGGCCACGACCGCGGCGCCAAGGTCATCGCCACCGCCTTCGCCGACATCGGCTTCGACGTCGACGTCGGGCCGCTGTTCCAGACCCCGGAGGAGGCCGCCCGCCAGGCCATCGAGAACGACGTCCACGTCATCGGCGTCTCCAGCCAGGCCGCCGGACACAAGACCCTGGTGCCGCAGCTCCTGGACGAGATGAAGAAGCAGGGCGCCGACGACATCGCGGTGGTGCTGGGCGGCGTGGTGCCGCCGCAGGACTACGACACGCTGATCAACAAGGGTGTCGCCGCCGTCTACGGTCCCGGCACCAACATCCCCAAGGCGGCCAGCGAGATGCTGGACATGCTCCGCCACCGCCGCGCGGCGGCGTAGCCGCCCGTCCCAAAGCGCCGGACACGATCGCCGAATCGCGTCCGTCTGGCGGCCCGACCCGTTTGACAGCGCAGGCGAGCTTTCCTTAGCGTGCGCTTAAAGAAAGGATTCGCCCGAATCCTTTCTTTAGTGTCGTCGTAAGGAAAGGATCCTTTCTTCAGCATGGTCGAGAAACCGGAAACCCGGCGCCTGGGACGCCGTGTGACGATCGCGACCACGGGCGAACAGGCGGCGGCCTTCATTCCGCCACCGCTGCCCCCGCAGCCGCCCATCGAGATGGATCGGCTGTACCGTTCGCTGGAGGCGGCGAACCGGGCGCTGGGCCGGCTCGACGGCGTCGCCTCGGTCCTGCCGGACACCCCGCTGTTCCTTTATATGTACGTCCGCAAGGAGGCGCTGCTGTCCTCGCAGATCGAGGGGACGCAGTCCTCGCTGTCCGATCTGCTGCTGTTCGAGAGCGAGGTCGCGCCAGGGGCACCGCTGGACGACGTGCAGGAGGTCTCGAATTACGTCGCGGCCATGAACCACGGCCTGGCGCGGCTTCGCGAGGGCTTTCCCGTCTCTTCGCGGCTTCTGCGGGAAATTCACGATGTCCTGCTGGCCAAGGGGCGCGGCAGCACCAAGCAGCCCGGCGAATTCAGGCGGTCGCAGAATTGGATCGGCGGTACGCGGCCGGGCAATGCCCTCTTCGTGCCGCCGCCGCCCGCCGAGGTCCCTGAACTGACGTGGGACCTGGAGCGGTTCATCCATGCGGAGACACCCGACATTCCGGTCCTGGTCAAGGCCGGCCTCGTCCATGTGCAGTTCCAGTGCATTCACCCCTTCCTCGACGGCAACGGCCGGCTGGGGCGGCTTTTGATCACCTTGCTGCTGTGTTCCTGGGGTGTGCTGAAACAGCCGATTCTCTACCTGAGTCTTTATTTCAAGACCCGCCGCCAGCAGTACTACGATCTGCTGCAGCGGGTTCGCGACAAGGGCGACTGGGAAGTCTGGCTCGAATTCTTTCTGGAAGGCGTGGCGGAGACCTCGGACCAGGCGGCGTCGGCCGCGCGGGAAATCCTGAGCCTTTTCGATGCCGACCGGCGCCGGATCGAAGCCTTGGGCCGGCCCGCGGCGTCCGCGCTGCGGGTTCACCAGATCCTGCAGCAAAAGCCGATCGTCACCGTGCCGGACGTTTGCGCAACGCTCCACATCACGCCGCCGACCGTGCGCAAGGCCATCGGCCATTTGAGGGACCTGGGACTTCTGCGCGAGGTCACGGGCCGACAGCGTGGACGCGTGTTCGTCTACGACGACTACCTTGCCATCCTCGCCCGCGGGACGGAGCCTCTGTCCGGGTAGCCGCAAGCTGAGCCGGTCCCGGGAACCGTCCGGGACGAAAGCGGATTAACGCTTTATTTCGCGTTTTGCGCCAAGAGTCGCGACTTGAGGAGACGTTGCTTGTTGTGAGGCGATATCGCGGGAGGCGTCGGCGATGGCGGGGCGGGCGCTCGGCTGGTGGCTGGCACTGGGGTTCGGCGCGGCGGTCAGCCTGGGCTGGCTGGGCGCGGCCGGCTGGTATGTCCGGAACACCATGGGCTGGGACAACCTGCTGGCGCTGCTGCCGCACGAGCTGGCGGTCATCCTCGCCGGCGTCTTCGCGCCGCTGGCCTTCCTCTGGCTGCTGCTGCTGTTCCTGCTGCGCGGCGCGGCGCTGCGGCGGGAGACGCGGGAGCTGCTGCACCGCCTGAACGACATGGCCTACCCGCCAGAGGCGGCGGAGTCGCGCGTCATCCGCATCGCGGAATCCCTGCGCGGCCAGGCGGAGACGCTCTTCCGGGCCTCCGAGGACGCGGTGCAGCGCCTGGAGGCGGCGCGCGAGGGCGTGCGCGCGCAGGCGGAGGAGCTGACCGGCACCACCGACGCCGCCGTCGCGCGGGTGCAGGACATCCGCGACAACCTCGCCGGCCAGCTCGACCAGGTCACGGAGGTCCGCGCCGCCATCGAGGACACCGTGGCGCGCTCGCGCCAGTCCTGCGAGAGCCAGGTCGCCGCCCTGCGCGACGCGGCGGCGGAGGCCCAGCGCGCGGCCGAGGCGATCGGCCGGGACCTCCAGGGCCGGGCCGAGGGCTACGGCGAGGTGCTGCGCGCCGCCGCGCGGGACGTGGGCGGCGTGGCGCAGAACATCGGCGAGCAGCTCGAGGCGAACGCCGAGCGCTACGGCCGGGCTCTCCAGGACGCGGCGCAGGGGGCGCTGGATACCTCGGCGCGCATCGGCGAGTCGCTGGAGGAGTCCGCCGACACCTTCGGCCAGCGCTTGCAGGCGAACGCCGAGCGCTACGGCACGGTGCTCGATCAGGCGGCGCGGGAGGCCGCCGACACCGCCGCCCGCATCGGGGAAGGCCTGCGCGAATCCGCCGAGGGCTACGGCGAGCGCCTGCAGGCCGCGGCCGATGGCGCGGCGGAGACCGCCGCCCGCATCGACGAGCGCCTGCGGGAGGCCGCGGCCGAGCAGCGCCGCCAGCTTGACGACGCGCAGGGCGCCGCCGCCCGCGCCGCCGAGACGCTGGCGGAGACGCTGCGCGGCGCCGGCGGCGAGCTGGATGGCGCGCGCGAGCGGGCGGTGCAGGGGGCCGAGACCCTGCGCGAGGCCCTGCGCGAGCGGGCCGAGGGGCTGGAGGCGGCGGCGGCGCGGGCGCGCGAGGCCTCCGACAGCCTGCGCGACAGCCTGCACAAGGACGCCGAGACGCTGCGCGCCACCGGCGAGCGGGTGTCCGACGACGCCGCCAACCTGGGCGAGACCATCCGCGAGCACCTGGCCGAGCTGGACGCCGCCGGGCAGCGCGCGGTCAGCCGCGTCGAGGAGCTGAGCCAGACGCTGGGCGCGCGCAGCGGCGACGTCAGCCGCCTGGCCGGCCAGGTGGCCGAGCAGGCGCGCGACATCGCCAGCGAGCTGCACAACCGCACGCAGGACCTGCGCGAAACCTTCGAGGCGGCGGAGGCGCGCAGCCAGGCCTTCGGCGAAACCATCCGCGCCGAGGCGGCGGCGCTGGGCGACAGCGTCGACCGCCTGCGCGACAAGCTGCAGCGCACCGGCCAGGACATGCAGGGCGACCTGCGCGGCACCGTGGCGCAGGTCAGCGACCAGCTCGCCCAGACGGCCGCCGAGACCGGGCAGCACCTGGACGCCGCCGCCGAGCGCGTCGCCGCGCGCCTGGCCGAGGCCGGCACGCGCACCGGCGACAGCCTCGCCGAGAGCGGCGAGCGCGTCGCCGCCCGCCTGGCCGAGGGGGCGGAGGCGGCCGGCGGGCGCCTGCAGGGCGTGAGCAAGAGCGCCGCCCAGGCCCTGGGCGAGGCGGCGGGCACCCTGGAGGCGCGCGTGGCGGAGGCGCGCGAGAAGCTGAGCCGGGAAGGCACGGCGGCCCGCGAGGCCCTGGACAACGTGGCGGCCGAGACGGTTCAGCGCCTGGGCACGAGCGCCGCCGAGGCGGCCTCGACCCTGCGCGACTCCGGCGACCGGACGCGCGAGGCCCTGGCCGCCGCGGCCGGCGACCTGGAGGAACGGCTGGCCGCCGCGCGCCAGCGGCTTGCCGCTGACGGCGACGCCGCCGGCCAACGTCTGACGGAGGCCGCCGACGGCACGGCCGAGCGCCTGCGCGAGACCGCCAAGCAGGCCGCCGCCGAGTTGCAGGCGGCGGGCGGGAACGCCCAGGACGCGCTCGCGTCGTCGGTGGACTCCCTGGCCGCGCAGCTCGACGGCGCCACGGCGCGCCTGAGCGAGACCGGGGACTCCCTCGCGCAACGGCTGTCCGACACCGGCGAGAGCACGGCCGCGCGCCTGGGCGACAGCGCCGAGGCGGCGGCGGCGCGGCTGGAGAACGCCGGCGCGGCGAGCGAGGGCGCGATGACCACGGCGGCGGCGCAGTTGGAGGAGCGCCTGGCGGCGGCGCGCGAGCGGCTGCGCGCCAACCTCGACGTCACCGCCGCGCAGGTGGCCGAGCGCCTGGGCGAGGCGGCCGACAGCGCCGGCGGCCGGATCGGCGAGCAGGCGGCGAATGCCGAGAGCGCCCTGCAGGCGGCGGGCGAGCGCCTCTCGGAACGCCTGGCCGAGGCCACGTCGAGCGCCGCCGGGCGCCTGGACGACGACCTCTCGCAGCTCACCCAGCGCCTGGGCGAGAGCGCGCGGGCGGCGGCGGAGCGGCTGCGCACCGCCACCACCGAGGGCGCGGCGAACCTGTCCGAGGTGGCACAGGAGGCCGCCGCCAGCCTCAAGGCTGCCAGGGAAGCCCTGCTGCCGCAGACCGAGGCCCTGACCGCCGCCGGCGAACGGGCGGTCGCCCAGGCGGGGGAGGCCGGCGAGAGCTTCCGCGCGCAGGGCGCCGAACTGGACCGCGCGGCGGCGGAGATCGGGCAGAAGCTGGACGACGCCGGACACGCGGTGCAGCGCCGCGCCGGCCTGATGGAACGCGCGGCCGAGAACGCCATGACCCGCACGCAGGAGCTGGTCGGGGCCTTCCAGCAGCAGTCCCAGGAGCTGGGCGAGGCGATCCGCAACGCCCAGGCGGAGGCGGCGCGGCTCCGCACGGCGGCGCAGGAGGAGGCCCGCGACCTGGGCCAGATCGCCGCCGAGCTGCGTTCGCTGGCGCGCGAGACCAGCCAGATGGTCACCCAGCCCACTCAGGAACTGCTGGCCGCCGCCCAGCACGCCCGCCGCACCACCGAGGAGATCCGCGAGGAACTGCGCAAGCAGCTCGGGGAGGTCGACAGCGGCCAGGCGCAGGCCCTGGAGCGGCTGACGGCGATCGGCGACGCCTGCGCCGAGAAGAGCCGGACCCTGGCCGAGGCGGCGAACCAGGCGCTGGGTCGCGTGGAGGAGCTGGGCGCGGCCATGGACAAGCGCGGCGACGGCGTCTCGCGCCTGGTGGACACCTTCACCGGCCGCCTGGAGGACCTGAGCCAGCAGGCCCGCCAGCAGAGCCAGGAACTGGTCAAGGCCACCGAGGAGGCCGCGATTCAAAGCCGCCAGGTGCGCGACAGCGGCATCCAGGGCCGGCGCGAGGTCTTCCTGCGCACGGCCACGGTGATGATCGAGGACCTGAACGCCGCCGCCATCGACATCGACCAGATCATGGAGAGCGAGGTCCCCGACGAGGTCTGGAAGCGCTACCACAAGGGCGACCGCTCGATCTTCGCCCGGCGCCTGCTGCGCCACCGCGACCGCTTTACAAACAGCGAGATCGGCCGACTTTACGAGAGCGACAGCAACTTCCGAGACCAGGCGACGCGCTACATGAACCAGTTCGAATCGCTCTTGAACCAGGCCAACGACTGCGACCCGGACAACGTGCTCTCCACGACCTTCCTGACCGCCGACGTGGGCAAGCTCTATCTGATGCTTGCCCGCTCGCTGGGTCGTCAGCAATAAGGGCGTATGCGCCCCACCACCGTCGGTTCGGCCCGGCTGCAATGGCGGAAACAGGCGCAGGTGCTGCGCCGCCTGCTGCCCTACCTCTGGCCGCGCGACCGGCGCGACCTGCGCACGCGCGTCGTCGTCGCCGTGTTCCTGCTGATCGCGGCGAAGCTGGCGAACGTCTACGTGCCGATCCTGCTCAAGCACGCCACCGACGCGCTCTCGCCCGAAGCCGGGGCGGCGAGCCTCTGGGCGGCGGTGCCGCTGGGGCTGCTGCTGGCCTACGGCGCCGCGCGGGCGGCGGCGCGCGGCTTCGGGGAGATCCGCGACGCGGTCTTCGCACGGGTCGCGCAGCACGCCATCCGAAAGGTCGGGCTGCAGGTCTTCCGCCACCTGCACCGGCTGTCGCTGCGCTTCCACCTGGACCGGCGCACCGGCGGGCTGAGCCGGGCCATCGAGCGCGGCACCAAGGGCGTCGAGTTCCTGCTGTTCTTCGTGCTGTTCAACATCGCGCCGACGGTGGTGGAGATGCTGCTGGTCTGCGGCATCCTCTGGACGCTGTTCGACTGGCGCTTCGCCGCCGTCACGCTGCTGACGATCGGCGTCTACATCGCGCTCACCTTCCGCCTGACCGAGTGGCGCCTGCGCTTCCGGCGCGAGATGAACGAGGCCGACAGCGACGCCAACACCCGCGCCATCGACAGCCTGCTGAACTTCGAGACGGTCAAGTCCTTCGCCAACGAGGCGCACGAGGCGCGGCGCTACGACCGGGGCCTCAAGGTCTACGAGGAGGCGGCGACGAAGAGCCGCGTCTCGCTGTCCTGGCTGAACGGCGCGCAGGGGCTGGTGCTGGCGGTCGGGCTGACGGCGCTGATGACGATGGCGGCCTTCGGGGTGGCGGCGGGGACGATGACGGTGGGCGACTTCGTGATGGTCAACGCCTACCTGATCCAGCTTTCCATCCCGCTGAACCTGCTGGGCACGGTCTACCGCGAGATCAAGCAGTCCCTGGTCGACATGGAGACGATGTTCGACATCCTCGACGAGCCGCCGGAGGTCGTGGACAAGCCGGACGCCAAGCCGCTTGAGGTCCGCGCCGGCCGTATCGAGTTCGACCGCGTCTCCTTCGGCTACGACCCGCGCCGGCCGATCCTGCACGACGTCAGCTTCACCGTGCCGGCCGGCCGGCGGGTCGCGGTGGTGGGGCCCAGCGGCGCCGGCAAGTCGACCCTCAGCCGCCTGCTGTTCCGCTTCTACGACGTCACCGCCGGCGCCATCCGCATCGACGGCCAGGACCTGCGCGACGCCACCCAGCACTCGCTGCGCGCGGCCATCGGCATCGTTCCGCAGGACACCGTGCTGTTCAACGACACCATCTACTGCAACATCGCCTACGGCCGGCCGGAGGCGAGCCCGGACGAGGTGTACGAGGCGGCCCGCCTGGCGCGCATCCATGACTTCGTGACGGGGCTGCCGGACGGCTACGACACCGTGGTGGGCGAGCGCGGGCTAAAGCTGTCCGGCGGCGAGAAGCAGCGCGTCGCCATCGCCCGCGCGCTCTTGAAGCAGCCGCGCATCATGGTGTTCGACGAGGCCACCTCGGCGCTCGACACCAAGACCGAGCGGGAGATCCAGCGCTCGCTGGGCGAGGCGGCGCGCGGGCGGACCACGCTGGTGGTTGCGCACCGTCTGTCCACCGTGGTGGACGCCGACGAGATCCTGGTGTTGGAGGCCGGCCGCATCGCCGAGCGCGGGACGCATGCCGAGCTGCTGCGCCGCCAGGGCGCCTACGCCGTCATGTGGGCGCGCCAGCAAGCCGGCGGCGAGGTCGACGAGGCGCCGCCGCCCGAGGCACCCGCGGCCGTGAACGTCCGGCCGCGCTGAGCGGGGTCGGATCACCCGCCGTCGGAAGTGTCCTTGAGGCTCTCCACCGCGAGTTCCACCGCCAGGCGGTAGTCCTCGCGCAGGTAGGCGGGGATGCCGGCCTTCTGCGAGAGCTGGGCGGTGGCCGTCGGGCCGCCGGCACGGGTGAGGCGCCGGGCGTTCTCCAGCGGAATGCCGGCGCGCGCCGCCATCGCCGCCTCGAAGAACCTGATGTGGCCGCGCTGGAGCGCGCGCAGCACCAGCATCGGCGGCAGTTCGCCGCGCTGGTGCAGTTCGCGCGCGTAGCGCTCCACCTCGTCCGACGGCGTGCGCGCGATCGTGCGCAGCATGGCGCGCAGGAAGGAATCGGGGACCAGCGGCTCGGTGTGGTCCGGCAGGCCATAGGTGTCGACGAGCTTTTCGCGCGCGGCGTCCGAGACGCGGGTCAGCAGGCTCTCCACCACGTCAAGCGGCAACTCCGCCCGCCCGGCCAGGGCTTCCAGCAGGGTATCCTCCTCGGGAAACCTGTGGAACAGCGCGCGCAGCGTGGCGGCGCCCAGCTCCGCGCCGCCGTTGCCGGCCAGGCTCCTCGCGGTCTCGACGCCGCCCAGGTCGGCCAGGGTGTCGGCGAGCGGCGCGGAGACGCGGCGGCGGCGCGCCATCGCCGCGCGCGCGTACTCCCGCACGGTCAGGGCCAGCGCCTGCAGCTCCGAATCGCTGAAGATCTCGGTCGCCTCCAGGAAGGGGACGGCGACGCTCTCCACATCATGCGCGATCCGCTTGGCCACGTCCTTCGGCAGGAAGGGGTTGTGGCGCACCGCCTGCGCCAGGGCCTCCCGCACCAGCAACACGGCATCCTCGGCCAGGCGGCGCACCAGCGCTTCGGCGGCGAGCCGCTCGACCTCGGGCTTCTGCCGGCTCAGACAGATGGCGGCGCGCGCGGCGATTTCCTTGCGCTGTGCCGGATTTTTTGTCTCAAGATCTACCTGAATTCTTGACGACAACGACATTTACCCTCTCGCTCGCGTCCAGGATCGCAGCATGACTGGCAGGGGTGAAAGAATCGTAACCAAGGTTATTAAGGCTAAAATGCGCCAGGGGCAGGCCCGCGGTGCCGCCTCTTTGTCGTGCTGGCGCCCTCTTTGCCGGTGACGGGGCGGCGCGCTAGTCTGGGCGACATGCAGCCGACGATCACCCATATCGCGCTCCACGTCCGCGACCTGGACGCCTGCGTCGCCTTCTACGAGCGCTTCTGCAACATGCGCGTGGTGCACGAGCGCCCCAGCCAGGACCTCGGCGGGCGCGTCGTCTGGATGAGCGAGCCGGGCCGCGAGCAACGATTCATCTTCGTGCTGCTGCCCGGCGGGCCGGGTCACGAAGCGCAGGCGCGGGACTTCTCCCATCTGGGCTTCGCCGTGGGCTCGCGCGCCGAGGTCGACGCCATGGCCGAGGCCGGCCGGCAGGCGGGCTGCCTGGCGCTGCCGCCGCGCGAGGACGACTACCCGGTGGGCTATTACTGCGTCCTGCGCGACCCCGACGGCCACCTGGTCGAGTTCTCCTACGGCCAGCCCCTGGGGCCCGGCGCGGAAGCCGGCGACGCGGACGCCCTGGCATGACGGCACAAGCTCCCGAAGCGCTGGCGGAGCGACTCCGCGCCGGCGACCGCCGCGCGCTGGCGCGCGCCATCACCCTGGTCGAATCCACCCGCGCCGACCACCGCGCGGCGGCGGAGCGGCTGCTGGCGGCGCTGCTGCCGCACACCGGCGGGGCCGTGCGCCTGGGCATCTCCGGCGTGCCGGGGGTGGGCAAGTCCACCTTCATCGAGGCCTTCGGCCTGCGCGTGATCGCGGAGGGCCACCGCGTCGCCGTGCTGGCGGTGGACCCCACCTCCTCGCGCAGCGGCGGCGCCATCCTGGGCGACAAGACCCGCATGCAGGAACTGTCGCGCCGCGCCGAGGCCTTCATCCGCCCCTCGCCGACCGGCGGGACGCTGGGCGGCGTGGCGCGGCGGACGCGCGAGGCCATGCTGGCCTGCGAGGCGGCGGGCTTCGACGTGGTGATCGTGGAGACCGTCGGCGTCGGGCAGTCGGAGACCGTGGTCGCCGACATGGTGGACATGTTCCTGCTGCTGCTGCTGCCCGGCGGGGGCGACGAGCTGCAGGGCATCAAGAAGGGCATCTCGGAGGTCGCCGACCTGCTGATCGTCAACAAGGCCGACGCGGGCATGGAGGCGGCGGCGCGCGCGGCGGCGGCGGAATATCGCAGCGCCCTGCGCATGCTGGCGCCGGCGAGCAAGGTCTGGCGGCCGCCGGTGCTGACCTGCTCGGCGCTGGAAGGACGCGGCCTCGACAAGGTCTGGCGGACGATCGGCGACTACCGCGCAAAGATGGGCGAGAGCGGCGAGCTGGCCCGCCGCCGGGCGGCGCAGGCGCGGAGCTGGATGTGGAACGAGGTGGAGGAGACGCTGCTGCGCCGCTTCAAGGACCATCCGGAGGTGGCCCGCCGCCTGCCGGAACTGGAGCGCGCCGTCACCGCCGGCGAGCTGCCCGCCGCCGCCGCGGCGCACGAACTGCTGCGCGCCTTCCTGGCGGACGGCGATCCGGTCGCGCGAACGCGGCGAGGGCAGGCCGCGAGCTGACGCGCACCACCCGGCCGGCGCGTTTCAAACCTGTTTCGAGAAACCAGGGGCGGCCGGCGCCTTGCCGGGCGCGGTCATGGCGTCCTCGCGCTCATAGGCGCGGGTGGCCTCGGCCAGGGAGACCTGGTGGGTCGGCGCGGCGCTGGCGACCTCGGCGGCGTGCAGCGAGGTGCGCATCCAGTAGGCATAGGCCTCCGCCTGCCGCGAGGGCGCGGCCCGGCGCGCGGCGACCGCCCAGTCCTCGTCATCCTGCAGCGGCACCGGGGCCGGCAGGTTGCCGAGAGCCGAAACGATGGCGTTGCTGCCGCGCACGCGCATGGCCGGTTCCACGTCCGATTTCTTAACGAATTATTTACGAAACGTGACCGGGAAGTCAAGACTCATGCGAATCGGCGGTGCGCCTCAGCCTTCGGGCAACCCCCGGGCGATGATGGCGTCCAGGTCGGCGCCAGCACCGAGCGTGCCGAAGGACAGCCCGGCCTCGCGGTCCAGGCGGGCGGCGCAGAAGGTGTCGGCCAGCGCCGGCGGGGCGTGGCGGACCAGCAGGCTGCCTTGCAGGGCGAGCGCCAGATCCTCGCTCAGGCGGCGGGCGTCCGCCTCCCCCACCGACCCTTGCGTGAGGCGGTCCTTCAGCGCCGCCGCGAAGCGGTCGAGGCGGGGGTCCGCGCCGCGCGCCGCCGCCACCTCCGCCAGCATGGCCTCGCCGGCCTCCGGCGACTTTTGCAGGGCACGCAGGACGTCCAGGCAGATGACGTTGCCCGAGCCTTCCCAGATGCTGTTCAGCGGCGCCTGCCGGTAGATGCGCGGCATCACCGACTCCTCGACATAGCCGGCCCCGCCATGCGCTTCCATCGCCTCGTAGGCCACGTTCGGCACGCGCTTGTTCAGCCAGTACTTGCCCACCGGCGTCGCCAGGCGGGAGAAGGCGGCGGCGTGGCTGTCGCCCGAGGCGGCGGCGTCGAAGCTCTCGGCCACGCGGAAGGCCAGGGCGGTCGCCGCCTCCGACTCGACGATCAGCTCGGCCAGCACCCGGCGCATCAACGGCTGGTCCACCAGCTTGCGCTGAAAGGCGGTGCGGTGGGCCGCGTGCCAGCAGGCGTTCGCCACCGCCTGGCGCATCAGCGCCGCCGGCGCCACCGTGGTGTCCAGGCGTGTGTGGTGCACCATCTCGATGATGGTGCGCACGCCGCGTCCTTCCTCGCCCACGCGCTGGGCCCAGGCGTCGTGGTACTCGATCTCGCTGGAGGCGTTGGCGCGGTCGCCCA
>CAZLNO010000073.1:0-20996 GCA_964561005.1 uncultured Rhodovibrionaceae bacterium
GGCGTTGGTGGCCTTGGAGTCATTGACGAAGGTGACGCCGTCGATGCGGGCCACGCGTTCCTGGCGGTGCGGCAGGCCGGGGAAGCTGCGCAGGCAGGCGGCGATCACCGGCGCCTCCACGCCGAAGCGGCGGCAGGCCGCGTAGGCGGCGGCGGCGTTCTGCCAGTTGTGCGCGCCCGGCAGCGCGGGTGCCTCGCGCAGGTCCAGCGCCGGCACCGCCTGGCCGTCCAGGTCGTCGATCAGCACCCCGTCGCGCACATGGACGCCGCCGGCGGCGGCCTCGCGGCAGGAGACGGGGACGACGACCTGCGCGCCCTCGGCCTTCAGGTTCTCGTAGATTCCGCGCGAAGTCTCGTCGTCGACGCCGACGATGGCCGAGCGCGGCTTGCTCTGCCGGCGAAAGATCTGCTTTTTGGCGGCGATGTAGCCGTCCAGCCCGCCGTGGCGCTCCAGGTGGTCCGGGCTGATGTTGAGCAGCACCGCGATGTCGAAGGTGATGGAGTAGGTGCGTTCCAGGGCGTAGCTGGACATCTCCAGCACATAGGGCCGTCCGGCCTCCACCGGCGTGAACTGCATGACCGGCGGGCCGAGGTTGCCGCCCACCTGGGCGTCGCGGCCGGAGAGGTTCAGGATGTGCCCGATCAGCGCCGTCGTCGTGGACTTCCCGTTGGTGCCGGTGATGCCGATGTAGCTGGCGTCCGGCACGGCGCGGCCCAGCAGCTCGATGTCGGAGACGATCTCGCAGCCCGCTTCCCGCGCCAGCCGCGCCACCGGGTGCGGCTGGGGATAGGTGTGCGGGATGCCGGGGGAGAGCACCAGGCTCACCGGCTCGCGCCAGTCCACGGTGTAGAGGTCCACCAGCGGGATGTCCCGCTCGCGCGCGGCGGCGCGGCGGTCCTCGCTGTCGTCCCAGGCCCAGACCTCGGCCTCGCTGCGCTGGAGCGCGCGGGCGGCGGCCAGGCCGGAGCGGCCGAGGCCGAACACCGCGACGGGGAAGCCTGCCATGAAGGGGAGGGGGATCATGGCGCGCCTCACCTCAGCTTCAGCGTGGACAGGCCGATCAGCGCCAGGATCGCGGCGATGATCCAGAAGCGGACGACGATGGTCTCCTCGCGCCAGCCCTTCTTCTCGAAGTGATGGTGCAGCGGCGCCATGCGGAAGATGCGCCGGCCCGTCAGCTTGAAGGAGAGGACCTGCACGATGACGGAGACCGTCTCCAGCACGAACAGCCCGCCGATGATCGCCAGCACCAGCTCGTGCTTGGTGATCACCGCGATGCCGCCCAGCGCCCCGCCGCAGGACAGCGAGCCGGTGTCGCCCATGAACACCATCGCCGGCGGCGCGTTGAACCACAGGAAGCCCAGGCTGGCCCCCACCAGCCCGGCGCAGAACACCGCCAGCTCGCCGGTGCCCTGGACGTAGTGGATCTGCAAGTACTCGGCGAACACCACGTTGCCCACCAGATAGGCGATCAGCGCGAAGCAGCCGGCGGCGATCATCACCGGCACGATGGCCAGGCCGTCCAGGCCGTCGGTCAGGTTCACCGCGTTGGAGCTGCCGACGATGACCAGGACCGACAGCGCCAGGAAGGCCCAGCCCAGGTCCAGCAGCAGGTCCTTGAACACCGGCACGGCCAGCGCCGTCTCCAGCCCCTCGGTGGTGAGCGAGATCACCCAGACGGCCGCGACCAGGGCGATGGCCCCCTCCGCCGCCAGGCGCACCCGGCCGGGCACGCCCTTGTGGTTGCGCCGGGTCAGCTTCAGGTAGTCGTCGGCGAAACCCACGGCGCCGAAGCCCAGCGTGATGAACAGCACCACCCAGACGAAGCCGTTGGTCAGGTCCGCCCACAGCAGCGTCGAGATCGACAGCGCCAGCAGGATCAGCACGCCGCCCATCGTCGGCGTGCCCTTCTTGGTGAGCTGGTGGCCCTCCGGGCCGTCCTCGCGGATCGGCTGACCCTCGCGCTGCTTCTTCTTCAGCCAGGCGATCAGCGGCGGGCCGAGCAGGAAGGAGATCACCAGCGCCGTCAGCACCGCCGCTCCGCTGCGGAAGGTCAGGTAGCGGAACAGGTTGAAGAAGATGAACTCGTCCGACAGCGGGGTGAGGAGGTTATGCAGCATCGCCGCCCTCCTTCCCGTCGCCATCGTTCGCGCCGGCCGCCGCGTCCAGGTCCAGCGCCTCCAGCGCCGCGACGACCCTGGCCATGCGCGCGCCCAGCGAGCCCTTGACCAGCACGGCGTCGTCCGGCCGCACGGCCTCGGCCACGATCGGCGCCAGCGCCTCGGCGGTGTCGGCGTGGCCGCCGCGCCGGCTCTCCGGCAGGGCCGCGTGCAGGGCGCGCATCTCGCCGCCGCAGGTGAACACCAGGTCGATGCCGGCCTCGGCTGCCGCCTGTGCCAGGCCGGCGTGGTCGTCGGCCGAGCGCGCGCCCAGCTCCAGCATGTCGCCCAGGACGGCCAGCTTGCGCCGGGCCGGGTCGCGCCCCAGCACGGCCAGCGCGGCGCGCACCGAGCTGGGATTGGCGTTGTAGCTGTCGTCGATCAGGGTGAACGGCCCGCCGCCGAGGCGGATGGCGCGCCGCGCGCCGCGCCCCTTCATCGCCTGCAGCCCGGCCAGGGCCGCCGCCGCCCGGTCCACGTCGCCGCCGACCGCGGCCACGGTCGTCAGCACCGCCAGCGAGTTGGTCACCCAGTGCGCGCCGGGCACGGCGACGGTGTAGTCCACGTGGTGGCCGTCGATGGCGGCGCTGACCTCGCTGCGGTCGGGGTGCAGCGTGCAGTCCAGCAGCCGCGCGTCGGCCGCCGGGTGGTCGCCGAAGCCGACGATGCGGGCGACCCCCGCGTCCGCGGCCGCCTCCTCCAGGCGCTCGAAGAAGCCGCTCTCGCGCGGCAGCACGGCCGTGCCCCCGGCCGTGACGCCCAGGAAGATCTCCGACTTCGCGTCGGCGATCGCCTCCAGCGAGCCCAGCGCGCCGATGTGCGCCGACGCGATGGCGGTGATGACGGCTACGTCGGGACGTACCAGCGCGGTGAGCGTGGCGATCTCGCCGGGCGCGTTCATGCCCATCTCGAAGATGGCGAAGCGGGTGTCCGCCGGCATGCGGGCCAGCGACAGCGGCACGCCCCACTGGTTGTTGTAGCTGGCCACCGAGGCGTGCGTGGTGCCCTGCGCGGCCAGGCAGTGGCGCAGGGCCTCCTTGGTGCCGGTCTTGCCCACGCTGCCGGTGATGCCGATCACCCTGGCCCCGGTCGCCGCGCGCGCCGCGCGCCCCAGGTCGTGCAGGGCGCGCAGGGTGTCGTCGACCAGCAGCGCCGGCGCGTCGGGCGGGGCGTCCTCGGGCAGGCGCTCGGCCACCACGGCGGCGGCGCCCCCGGCCAGCGCGTCGGGGATGAAGTCGTGGGCGTCGAAGTTGGGCCCCTTGAGCGCGACGAAGAGATCGCCAGGGGCGAGCGTGCGGCTGTCGATGGACACGCCGGTGGCGGACCAGTCGGCCGTGGCGCGGCCGCCGGTCGCCCGGGCGGCGGTCCGGGCTGTCCAGAGAACGGCTTGGGTCATGCGGCACCTCCTGCCTGGGCCGCGATGGCCGCGCGGGCCACCGCGGCATCGTCGAACGGCAAGATGGTGTCGCCAACAATTTGGCCGGTTTCGTGACCTTTTCCGGCGATCAGGAGCAGATCGCCGGACCCCAGCTCGGCGATCGCCTGGCGGATCGCGGCGCCGCGGTCGCCGATCTCCCGCGCGCCCGGCGCGGCGGCCAGGATCTCCGCGCGAATGGCCGCCGGGTCCTCGCCGCGCGGGTTGTCGTCGGTGACGATGGTCGCGTCCGCCAGGCGCGCGGCGATCGCGCCCATCAGGGGCCGCTTGCCGCGGTCGCGGTCGCCGCCGCAGCCGACGATCACCATCAAGCGGCCGGCAGCATGCGGACGCAGGGCTTTCAGAACCGTTTGCAGGGCGTCGGGCGTGTGGGCGTAGTCGACGAAGACCTGGGCGCCCGCAGGTGTCTCGCCGACACGCTGCAGGCGCCCGGCCACCCCCTCGTGCGACTCCAGCCCGGCCAGCGCGGTGTCGAGGCCGGTCCCCTCGGCCAGGACCAGCCCCAGCGCGGCCAGCGCGTTCATGGCCTGGAACCCGCCGACCAGCGGCAGGTGCAGGCGTCGTTCCTCGCCGAAGACGGCGAGTTCGAGCTGCTGCCCCCGCGGATCGGGCGCACGGTCGAGCAGGCGCAGTTCCGCCGCCGGGTCGGTCCCGAAGCGCCAGAACCGGATGCCCCGCGCCTGGCAGATCGCCGCCAGCTCGGCGCTCTCCGGCGCGTCGGCGTTCAGCACGGCGGTGCCGTCGTCGAGCAGCAGGTCCTCGAACAGCCGTGCCTTGGCGCGGAAATAGGCGGTCATGGTGCCGTGGTAGTCCAGGTGGTCCTGGCTGAGGTTGGTGAAGGCGGCGGCGCGCACCTTCAGCCCGTCCAGGCGGTACTGGTCGAGGCCGTGGCTGGAGGCCTCGATGGCCAGGCGGTCGTAGCCGCCCTCGGCAAGCTGGGCCAGGCAGCGGTGCAGGGCGACCGGGTCCGGCGTGGTCAGCGCGCCCGGGCTCTCGCCGGCCTCGGCCGGGATCAGGCCCAGGGTGCCCAGGCTGGCCGCCTTGTGCCCGGCGCGCGCCCAGATGGCGCGGCAAAAGGCGGCGACCGAGGTCTTGCCGTTGGTGCCGGTGACGGCGGCGATGAAGCGCGGCTGCCCGGGATGGAAGTTGGCGGCGAAGAGGCTGAGCGCGCGGCGCGGGTTGTCGTCGGTGATGAGCGCGAGGTGGCGCGCCTCGGCCGGCAGCTCGCTGCCCGTGGGCGCCAGCACGGCGACCGCGCCGCGCGCGGCGGCGTCGGCGATGAAGGCGCGGCCGTCGGCGCGCGCGCCGGGCAGCGCGGCGAACAGATCGCCCGGGCGCACCCGCCGGCTGTCCGCCGTCAGGCCGCGGATCTCCAGGTTGGCCGCTGCCGCCATCTCGCTCGTCATGCGCGCCGTCGTTCCCGCCATGAGATCAGTGAGCCGCAACACCGCCGTCCGTCACCCTCGCCTTGGCCTGCACCAGCAGGGGATGTTTCTCCTTCTCCGGCACGACGATCCCCTCGCGCGGCGCCACGTCCAGGATCGGACCGGCGCGCGCGATGACCTCGCGCACCACCGGTGCGGCCACCCAGCCGCCGGTGGCGAAGCCGAAGGTCTTCTTGGTGCCCTTCGGCTCGTCCACCATCGCGAAGACCACGTAGCGCGGGTCGTCCATCGGGAAGGCGCCGACGAAGGAGGCGACGCGCGCGTCATGCACATAGCGGCCGTCGCGCAGCTTGTCCGCCGTGCCGGTCTTGCCGCCGACCAGATAGCCCTCGGCGTCGGCCTTTTTCCCCGTGCCGTATTCCACGACCAGACGCATCAGCCGACGCATCGTGTGCGAGGTCTCTTTCGAGAAGACCCGCCGACCCGGCACCGTTGCGTCGTCGTCGCGGGCCAGCAGCGTCGGCTTCGGCAGCATGCCGCCGTTCACCGTGGCCGCCACCGCCGCCGTAAGCTGCACCGGGGTTACGGCGAGACCGTGGCCGTAGCTGATCGTCATCGTGTTGATCTCGCGCCAGGGCGAGGGCAGCATCGGCGCGCCCACCTCCGGCAGCTCCAGGCTGGCCGGCGCGGTGAGGCCAAGCTGGGCCATCGTCCGCTGCTGCACCTCGGTGCCGGCCTCCATCGCCATGTGCACCGTGCCGATGTTGCTGGAGTACATGAATATCTCCGGCACGGTCAGCTTGCCGTCCTTGGGCTTGAAGTCGCGGATCGCGTAGCCGCCGGCATGGATCGGCTTCGAGACGTCGAAGCGGTCGCCGAGCCGCACCTGGCCGCTGTCCAGCACCGAGGCCGTGGTGAAGATCTTGAACACGGACCCCATCTCGTAGACCCCCTGGGCGGCGCGGTTGAAGTGCGCCGGCGCGCTGGGGTCGCCGGGCTCGTTGGGGTCGAAGCTGGGCAGCGAGGCCATGGCAAGCAGCTCGCCGCTGCGCGCGTCCATCACGATGCCGGAGGCGCCCACGGCGCTGAACGTCTGCATCGCCTTCCGCAGTTCGTCGCTCAGGACGTGCTGGATGCGCAGGTCCAGGGACAGGCGCAGGGGGCGGTGCGTTTCCGACAGTACGTCGTCGAACGAGCGCTCGATGCCGGCCTGGCCCCGGTTGTCGATGTTGGCGAAGCCGACCGCGTGGGCCGTCAGCTCGCCCTGGGGATAAAACCGCTGCTCCTCCTCCCGGAAGTACAGGCCCGGAATGCCCAGCCGGTTGACCGCGTACTGCTGGCGCGGGGTCAGGCCCCGCTGCACCCAGACGAAGGCCTTGTCGCTGGCCAGCCGGCGCGCCAGGCGGCCGGGGGAGACTTCCGGCAGGACCCCGGCCACGCGCAGGGCGACCGCCTCGGGGTCGTCGATCTCGCGCGGGTTGGCGTAAAGCGAGGGCACCGGCAGCGTGGTCGCCAGCACGTGTCCGTGGCGGTCCACGATGTCCGCCCGCTGCGCCGGATGCGGACGATCGGCGCGCGCCTGGTGCAACCCGCCGGTCGCCGCGCCGCTCAGCAGCGCCAGGTCCAGCACCCGCACGCCGATCACCAGAAAGGCGCAGGCGAACATCAAGCCGGCGACCAGCAGCCGGGTCCGCCCGATCTCCAGCGCCGCCTTGCGGTTTCCCTCCAGCGCGAAGGCGCCGCGGCCGAAGCCGGCGCGGCGGGCGAGGCCGCGAGGCTGGCAGGGCCGGGTCATGCGACGGTGCGACATCATCGGCTGGCCTCCGGGCTGAACGGCGTGATCGCCTGGCTGACCTGCGGGCGCAGCGACCAGGGCTTGTGCCGGGGCAGCGGGATGCCGTCGGCCGTCGGCGCGTCCTCCTCCGGCGGCGTCATGGGCCGGGTCACCCGCGGGGGAAGCTGGCCGACGCGCACGATCTGATCGGGCCGGAGCGGGCGCATGTCCAGGTGCTCGCGCGCCAGGCGGGCCAGGCGGGCCGGCCGGTTCAGATAGCTCCACTCCGCCTCCAGGACGTGCAGCGCCTCGCGCTCCGCCTCGATGTCCTGGCGCACCTGCTTGAGCCGTTCCTCCAGTTCGCGCGCCTCGTAGGTCACATGGTAGAGGCCCACGGCGAGGCCGCCTGCGACGATGAGCCAGATGACCAGGCTGACGCGCATCATGGCCGCCCTCCTTCCAGGTCCTCGGGCCAGGCCGGCGCATCCGTCCGCTCGGCCACCCGCAGCCGCGCCGAGCGGGCCCGCGGGTTGGCGGCGGCCTCGGTCGCGTCGGGCTTCTCGGCGCCGCGCCGGGGCAGCCGGAAGGTCGGGGCCGGGCCGTCGTCGGCCCCGACCTCCGGGCTGTGCCGCGAGCTACGCGGCAGGTCCCCGCTGCGCCGGCGGAGAAACTGCTTGACGATGCGGTCCTCCAGCGAGTGGAAGGCGACGGCGACCAGCCGGCCGCCGGGCTTGAGCGCCCGCTCGGCGGCGCGCAGGCCGCGTTCCAGCTCGCCCAGCTCGTCGTTCACGTGGATCCGCAGGGCCTGGAACGTGCGCGTGGCCGGGTCGATGTCCTGCGCCTTGGCCGGCCCGGCGGCGGCGCGAACGATCTCCGCCAGGCGCGCGGTGCGTTCGATCGGCTGCTCGGCGCGGGCGGCGACGATGGCCCGTGCGATGCGGCGCGCCTTCCGCTCCTCCCCATAGTCGCGCAGGATGCGGGTCAGGTCCGCCTCGGGCAGCTCGTTCACGATCTCGGCCGCGGTGGGGCCGTCGCGGCCCATGCGCATGTCCAGCGGCGCGTCGAAGCGGAAGGAGAAGCCGCGTTCGGGCGTGTCGAGCTGCGGGGACGACACGCCGAGATCGAAGACGACGCCGTCGATCGGCAAGACACCGCGCGCTTCCAGAAGTGTATCCAGCTCGCCGAATCGGCCCTCGATCAAATGAAGTCGACCGGGGTATTCTGTCGTGAGCGCGGCGCCGCGCGCGATGGCCGCCGGGTCGCGGTCGAGCGCCCAGACGGTGCAGTCCGCCGCCTCCAGCAGGGCGCGCGCGTAGCCGCCGGCGCCGAAGGTGGCGTCCGCGTAGACGCCGCCGTCGCGCGGGGCGAGCGCGGCCAGGGCCGCGTCCCGCATGACGGGGACGTGGACCTCGCGATCCGGCCGGATCTGCGCGGCGGCGGCCATCATGCGGCGGCCTCCTTGTCGCGCCGGCGACGGGCGGAGATGGTGACGCCCTTCTCGACCGCGCGCTTGCGGGTGGCGGCGCGGTGCTCGGCGTAGGTCTCGGGGTTCCAGATGTGGAAGGTCTTGCCCTGGGCGACGAAGGCGGCGCGATCGGCGATGCCGGCATGCGCCATCAGGTCGGGGGTGAGCATGATCCGGCCCTCGCCGTCGAAGGCGAGCTGCTCCGCGTCGGCGAAGAGGATCTGGGCGCGCTCCTCGTACTCCTCGGAGAACTCGTCGTACTGTTCCAGGTCCTCGATGAATTGCTGCATCTGGTCCCAACCACAGCCGATCAGCGCCGGATACTTGTGATGCGGGAAGATGTAAACGCCGTGGAACTCCTGACCCGCCAACTGGTCACGATACTTCGACGGCACGGACACGCGGCCCTTGCGGTCGACCTTGTTCTCGTGCGTGCCGACGAAGATTGCCAAGCGGTCGTCCCCCCAACGGGCATCTTCCTCACCCCATGGCCGCGGCCGCCCGATGCCCTGATCCCTGTCTGATATGGGATAGCGTGCCGCTGCATGGGTTTTTATGGGATAGCATGGTCGATGGCAGGTGTCAACGCGGCCAACAAGTAGAATGCGCGTTAATCACAAGATATTTCCACTCAATTCAAGTCGCATCGCATGGACGATTTTGGTTCGAGGGCCTAACTTGCCCCTAGATGTGCATATTGGGGGTCTTCGTTGACTTATGTTCATTTTATGTTCTAGACCTTGCCGAGTCGCCGGACCGAGTCGTGCGGGCGCCGGCGCCCGCCCGGCATTGCGCCGTACCGCGATTTCGCCGAAAGCTCCGGGCCTTGCCAGGGATGGAACCGTCGCTCGCCAAATGAAGGAAAGTCGAGGCCAAGTCGGAAAGGGGCCAGACGGCCTGTAAGCCGGGTTCTGTACCCGCCGTCAACGGCGGGCGACGGCCATTCCTCTGGGACGCCCGTTGCCGGGCGCCTCGCGCGACCGACCCGGGCGGCGGCGCGGAAGCCCGCCTGCCGTCCCGCCGTCCCACGGTGTCCCATGGGATGGCATGGGACGGCGTGCCGCCCCTACATGGTCTTGCTCCCGGTGGGGTTTACCGTGCCGCCCCTGTCGCCAGGGGCGCGGTGCGCTCTTGCCGCACCCTTTCACCCTTGCCCCGCGACGCCCGGATCGCGCCGGACGCGGCGGGGCGGTTTGCTTTCTGTGGCACTTTCCCTGGGGTCGCCCCCGCCGGGGGTTACCCGGCACCGTGCTTCCGTGGAGCCCGGACTTTCCTCCCCCGGCGCGAAGCGCGCCGAAGGCGACCGTCCGGCCGTCTGGCCCAAGCATCAGCTAGGCCCCTGAATGCCGCTTTCAAGCCGTGCCAGCAGCCCGCGCAGCCGCGCCGCCGTGCCGGGGTCGGGCCGGCCGGTGACCGCCTCGGGCCGGAAGTGCCGCTGGAAGGCGGCCAGCACCTCGTCCAAGGGGTCCGCCTCGGGTGGCAGGCAGTAGCCGAAGCGCCCCAGGCCCGCGCGGAACCAGGCCTCGGCCGGGGTCTTCGCGGGTTCGTCCGCTGGCGCGGGCCAGAGGCCGAGGCCGGCGGCGGCCAGGCGCGGCCAGTCGAACAGCTCTCCGGGGTCCCGCTTGCGCGCCGGCGCCACGTCGCTGTGCCCGAGCACGCGATGGGACGGGATGGGATGGCGCGCCAGGATGTCCCGCGCCAGGGCGATCAGGCTGTCCATCTGCGCCTCGGGAAAGTGGCGGTAGCCGAATTCGTGGCCGGGGTTGGCCAGCTCGATGCCGATGGAGCGGGAATTGACGTCGCGCTCGCCCGCCCAGCAGGCGACGCCCGCGTGCCAGGCCCGCCGGTCCTCCGCCACCAGGCGCAGCACGCGGCCGTCCTCGCCGATCAGGTAGTGCGCGCTGACCCTGGCCGCCGGATCGCACAGGCGCTCCAGCGCCGCCGCCTCGCCGGCCATGCCGGTGTAGTGCAGCAGCAGGATGTCCACCGGTCTCCCGGCGGGCCGCGGCTCGTGGTTGGGGGAGGGGTGGTCTTGGATCTGCATGGGATGGCGTGGGGTCTGGCCTGACGCCCCCGGGTGCGTCCCCCTCCCTGGCCCTCCCCCAAAGGGGAGGGAACAAGATTGAGCCCTTCACAACCGGCACGGCACTGTGCCTTCCCCCTTGGGGGAAGGCTGGGATGGGGGACGCGCCGCCAGGCGCGTCATAGGCTGCCTCAGAACTCCCGTGTCTCGCCCGGCTTCATCACCACGACCTCGCCGTCCCAGCCGCGCAGGTTGGCCTTGAGCTGCTCCGGCGTGCCCTTGAGCGGCGGGAAGGTGCCGTAGTGGATCGGCACGACCGTTTCGGTCTTCAGCAGGTTTTTGATCGCATGGGCGGCGTGCGCCGGGTCCATGGTGAAGTGCCCGCCGATCGGCAGGAAGGCCACGTCCGGGTCGTAGAAGTCCCGGATGAAAGCCATGTCCCCGAACACCCCGGTGTCGCCCGCGTGGTACAGCGTCAGCCCCTCCACCAGCTCGATGACGTAGCCCGCCGGCTCGCCGCCGGGGAAGACGCGCGCCTCGCCGGTGGCGGGGTCCTTGTGCACCACTTCCGAGCTGTGCTCGGCGTGGACCATGGTGATCTTGACGCCGTCGCCCAGCGGCCGGATCGGCCCGCCCTTGTTGAAGCGCACGAGCTGCTCGGCCGGCACGATGCCCAGGGTGCGGAAGGTGTGGCCCATGTCGGCGTTCAGCGCGACCTTGGCGCCGGTCGTCTCGGCGATTTCGGCGGTGTCGCCGATGTGGTCGCCGTGGCCGTGGGTCAGCAGGATCAGGTCGACCTCGCCCAGCCTCGACAGGTCCTTGTGCGCTTCCGGCGTCACCGGGTTCCCGGTGATGAAGGGGTCGATCAGGATGACCCGGCCGTCCTCGGTGGTGATCTTGAAGGCGGACTGGCCGAACCACTGCACCTCCGCCGCCGCCGCCGGCGCCGCGACGAACAGGCCCAGGCCGAGCACGGCGGCCAGGATGGCGAGCTTGTCACGCATGGGAAGCCTCTCCTGTCTTGACGATGATGCGAAGCACGTCTAGCACGCGGCGCCGCCCGGGTCAGTACGCCTCGGTCTTGGCGTAGGTGGGCTTGGGCTTGCGGATGGTGACGATGCCCACGCCGGCGATGGTGAGCGCGCCGCCGATCAGCAGGCCGGGCGTAATCCGCTCGCCCAGCACGATCACGCCGGCGAGCACCCCGAACAGCGGCACCAGCAGGGTGAACGGCATGAAGACGTTGACGTCGTAGCGCCGCATCATGCCGTACCACAGGCCGTAGCCCACCACGACGACCAGCAGGCTCTGGTACAGGATGATCAGCCCCAGGCCCCAGTCCGCGCCCTTCAGCGCCGCCCACTGGCCGTCCTCCAGCACCAGCGAGGCGACGAAAAGCTGCGGCGTGGCGAACAGCGCCATCCAGCCGTTGATCTGGCCGCCATCGATGTCGCCCAGCTTTTTCACGAAGATGTTGGCCACCGCCCAGACCAGCGCCGCGCCGATGACCAGCGACAGCGCCAGGTAGTGCCCGTCCAGCCTGGGCTCGCCGGCGATGATGGCGACCCCGGCGAAGGCCAGCGCCATGCCCAGGATGCGCCGCCAGCCGATGGTCTCCTTGAACACGAAGGTGGCGACCAGCGCCGCGAAGGGCACCTGAAGCTGGATCGAGATGGCCGCCGTGGCGGCGTCGATCGTCTTCAGCCCGGTGAACATCATCGAGAAGTGCAGCAGCCCCAGAAACACCGAGAGCACCAGGATGCCACGGAACCGCCCGCGCGGAACCTTGACGAAAGGCACCAGCACCGCCGCCACCAGCGCGAAGCGCAGCGCCACCAGGAAGATCGGCGGCGTCTGCAGCAGGCCCAGCTTGGTCACCGCGAAGTTGCCGCCCCAGATCATCGTGATCAGGACGAACAGCAGCAGGTGCAGGGGGCGGACCGAGAGCTGCATCAGGCCGACCCGCCGCCGGCTTCGAGCCGCTCCTGCCGCTCGGCCAGCTCCAGCCAGCGGGTCTCCGCCTTGTCCAGCGCCGCCCGCGCGCGCTCCAGCGCCTCGGTCGCCTCCTCGAACTTGGCCGGGTCGCGCTGGTAGAAGGCGGGATCGGCGAGCCGGGCCTCCAGCGTCTCGATCCTGGCCTGCAGGCGGTCGATCTGCTCGGGAAGCTGCGCCAGTTCGCGCTGCTCCTTGTAGGACAGCTTGCCGTCCGGGGCCTTCGGCTTTTCCGCCTTGCCGGCGCCGGCCTTGCGCCCGCCCTTGCCCTTCGCGCCGACGGCCGGCCCCCTGGCGAGGCCCCGGCGCTGGCCGAGGCTGTCGGTGTAGCCGCCGGGGAACTCCTCGACCAGGCCGTCGCCCTCCATGACCACGACCGAGGTCACCGTCTTGTCCAGGAAGTCGCGGTCGTGGCTGACCAGCAGCAGCGTGCCGTCGTAGTCGCCCAGCACCTCGACCAGCAGGTCCAGGGTGTCCATGTCCAGGTCGTTGGTCGGCTCGTCCATGACGATGAGGTTGCTGGGCCGGGCGAACAGCTTGGCCAGCAGCAGGCGGTTGGTCTCGCCGCCCGACAGCGCCTTGACCGGCTGGCGCGCCTGGCCCTCGGCGAACAGGAAGTCCTTCAGGTAGGCGACGACGTGGCGCTGGCGGTCGCCGACCATGACGGAATCGCCGCCCTCGGGGCAGAGCGTGTCCCAGAGGCTCTTTTCCGGGTCCAGGCCTTCGCGCCGCTGGTCGAAGAACACGGGCTTGAGGCGCGTGCCGTGGCGTACCGTGCCGCGATCCGGCGCCAGGTCCCCGGTGAGCAGCTTGACCAGCGTGGTCTTGCCCGCGCCGTTGGGGCCGATGACGCCGATGCGGTCGCCCTTGCGGATGCGGGTGGAGAAGTCGTCGACGATGGGCACCGGCGTGCCGTCTTCCCGGCGGTAGCTCTTGGCCAGGTGCTCGGCCTCGATGACGGTCTTGCCGCCGCCCTCGGCCTCCGCGACGCTCAGGTTCAGCGCGCCGGGGCGGCTGGTCAGCAGCTCCCGCCGGCTCTCGCGAAGCTGGTGCAGCCGGGCGACGCGGCGCTGGTTGCGCTTGCGCCGGGCGGTCAGGCCCTGGTGCAGCCACAGCTCCTCGCGGGCGATCTTCTTGCGCAGGCTGTACAGGGCCTGCTCTTCCTCCGCCGCGACCTCGTCCGCCCAGGCGTCGAAGTGCGCGAAGCCCTTGTCCAGCCGCCGCAGCGTGCCCCGGTCCAGCCAGAAGGTCACCCGGCTGACGGCGCGCAGGAAGGCGCGGTCGTGGCTGACCAGCAGCAGCGCGCCCGAAAAGCGCTTCAGCTCGCCCTCCAGCCACTCGATCGTCGGCAGGTCCAGGTGGTTGGTGGGCTCGTCCAGCAGCAGCACCTCGGGCTCCGCCACCAGCGTGCGGGCCAGCGCCGCCCGCCGTCCCTCGCCGCCGGAGAGCGTGCCCAGCGCCTGGTCGCCGTCCAGGTCCAGGCGCGCCAGCACGGCGTCGACGCGGTGGCGGGCGTCCGCCGCGTCGGCCGGCAGGCCGGCGGCGGCGAAGTCGGCCACGCGCTGGTCCGGCGGCAGCTCGGGGTGCTGCGGCAGGTAGCCGACGCGCGCGCCCGGCTGCACGAAGCGCTCGCCGGCGTCCAGCTCCAGCTCGCCGGCCAGGGCGCGCAGCAGGGTGGACTTGCCGCTGCCGTTGCGCCCCACCAGGCAGGCCCGCTCCCCGCGCGCCAGCGCCAGCGTCACCCGCTCGGCCAGCACCTGGTGGCCGAGGGCGAGCGTGGCGTCCTTGAGCTGGATCAGCGGTGCGGCCATGCGGGTCTTGAACCGTGGAACGGCGGTTGCTGGCGCGTGTCTATCACGCCGCCGGCCCGCGATGAACCGGCAGGGATGCATGGCAAGTCTGCGCGGGGCCTTGGGCGTCGATCGCCGCCGCCTTGCCGGGCGGAATCCGCGGCCCCGCCCGGAACGTTGTCGTCACGGGCGGCGGGGAAACGTTCGGGGCGGGGGCAAGCCCCCGCCCCGCCGGTCGCGGGGCTAGACGCCTTTGGCGTCGACTTCGTGTCGCCCGCGACCGGAACGTTTCCGTCGCTCCTGTTGGAGACACTTTCGGGGTTGCGGACGGGAGCCCGCGCCCCGCGAGGTCGCGAGGCGTAGGGCGGCTTCGCAAAGCAAGCCGCCGACAAACCGTCGCGTCGCCCACCCCCTTCGGCGGGTTGCCTGCGGCGAACCCGCCCTACGGGCTTCCTCACCCTGAGCCTGTCGAAGGGTGAGGCGGCGCTTTGCACGACGGTTCGTGCGTCCGTGCAAAAGCCTTCCAAGGCTGATCGCCCCCACCGTCGCGATGTCCGGGACCACACCAGCTAAGCCCCTGGCGGCATGACACGGGCCAGCGCCCTGGAAAATGTTCGGCCCGCAAGCCCTCCTCCGCGCCCGCCTGGAGCGCGGCGATGCTGACGGATGCGGACGCCTGCTGACGCGCCGCCTCCATCGGGGCGTCCTGCCGGGCGGGGTCATTCGCCGTGGAAAAACGTTCGGGGCGGGGGCAAGCCCCCGCCCCGCCGGTCGCGGGGCTAGACGCCTTTGGCGTCGACTTCGTGTCGCCCGCGACCGGAACGTTTCCGTCGCTCCCGTTGGAGACGCTTTCGGGGTCGCGCACGGGCGCCCGCGCCGCGCCGACGGCCGGCTCTCCGTCCTGGGAATCCGCCGGCTCGCCGGCCGGCGCCTCGCTCCGCTCCTCGGCGGGCGCGTCGAGCGCGTTTTCAGGCAAGTCGCCGAGCGCCTCGTCGCAAGGCGTGTCGCAAGGCGCCTCGGCCGGCGGCTCGGTCAACTCGTCGGGCAGGGCGGGGTCGCGCGGGGCGCCGTCGAGCAGCGCGCCCAGCGGCGCGCCGTAGGTCCGGGCCAGGCGGAACTGCAGCTCCAGCGCCTTCAGCGCCAGGCGCGTGTCGTCCTCGCGCGTCGCCTCCAGGCGCAGCGTCTCCGCGTGGTCGAACAGCCGCGCGCCCAGCGCGGCCTCCGCCTCCTGGGCGGCATACCGAAGCGCGCGCAGCCGCCGCCGCACGGCGGGCTCCTGCAGCAACCGCCAGGCCTGGGTGCGCGCCCCCGCCGCCGCATACCCGGCCGCCCGCGCCGCCGCCGCGCCGGAACCGCCCGCCGCCAGCGCCCGACAGAACGCCTCCTTCCGCTCGCACAAGCTCTCCGACATTCGCGCCTCCTTTCCCGCTGGGATAGAACATAGGACGAACATTATGCACACGGTCGGGTTTTATGTCAAGATTCCTATTTGTGGCGGACCGTTCCGCCGGGCGGGGGCTCCCGTCCCCGCCCGGAACGTTTTTGCACACGGCCCTGGAAACGTTCGGGGCGCGGACGGGAGCCCGCGCCCCGCGAGGTCGCGAGGCGTAGGGCGGCTTCGCAAAGCGACACGCAGTCGGTGGTCGAAGGCCACCTAGCCGCCGACAAACCGTCGCGTCGCCCACACCCTTCGGCGGGTTGCCTGCGGCGAACCCGCCCTACATCCCCCGCTGCTTCTGGATCTGCTCGTAGGCGCCGTTGATGGTGGCGAGTTTTTCGTTGGCCATTTCGATGAACTCCTGCGGCATGCCCTGGGCGACCAGGCGGTCGGGGTGGTTTTCGCGCACGAGCTGGCGGTAGGCGCGCTTGACCTCGTCGTCGCTGGCCTCCCGGCTGACGCCCAGAAGCTCGTAGGGGTCGTGGCCCTCGACGCCGAGGTTGTTGGCCTGGATGCGCTCCCAGGCGGCCTGGTCGAGGCCGAAGATGAAGGCGACCTGCTCCAGGTAGTCCAGCTCCGCCTGGCTGACCTCGCCGTCGGCGCGGGCGATGTGGAACAGGCCGTCCAGCAGCTCCTCCAGCACCGCGGGGTTGTCGCGGAACATGCGGCCGATCTGCTTGGCGTAGGGCTCGAAGCCGCGGGCGTCGCGCCGGGCCTGGTTGAACACCCGGCCGACGTTCTTCATCTCGTCCGGCGGCACGTGGAAGACCTGGCGGAAGGCCTGGATCTCGTCCTTGGTCACCACGCCGTCGGCCTTCGCCATCTTGGCGCCGAGCACGATGACGCCGATGGTGAAGGCGATCTTCTTGGTGTTGTCGTCGGCCTCCGGCCCGGCGCCCGCCTCGGCCTCCGCGCCGGGCTCGCCCTGCTGCGCCAGCTCGCGCACCGAGTCGCGCATGCGGTCGACCGCGTGCCCCGCCAGCCCGCCGAGCAGCGCGCCCAGCGGCCCGCCCAGCGCGAAGCCCGCCGCGCCGCCAAGGACCTTGCCCCAGATCGTCATGTCACACCCGCCGGTCTCGCCGTGCCCAGGATCCTCGATCCCGTCCGCTTATTCCACGCACCCGGCGCGCGGGCAAGGGGTGATCCGCCGCCCGGCCCGGTCACGAAAACGCCACTTGTGCAGCGCACAATACACGCCATATTTCAGCCTGCAAGCCCGGCAGCGCCACGCGCGTGGCGCTGCCGGCTGCGTACGGGGAGGGCCAACGCCGGAAGGGCGCGAGCGCAACCAGCCTGAAAGGTCGCCGCCATGCCCTTCATCCGAAAGCTTTCGTCCGCGGACCTGCCGGCGCTCAAGGCGCACCACGCCCGCCTGGACGGCGACGACCGCTATCTGCGGTTCGGCCATCATGTCTCCGATACGGCCCTGCACCGCTATCTCGACGCCATCGCCTGGGCCGACGCGATCCTCATGGGGCATTTCGAGGCCGGCCGGCTGCGCGCGGTCGTGGAAATCGTGCCGCTGAACGACGGCTGGGAGCGCGCGGCCGAGCTGGCGCTGACGGTGGAGACGCCCTGGCGCGGCCGGGGCCTCGGCACCGAGCTGTGCCGGCGCGCGCTGGTGCTGGCCTGCAACCGGCGCATCCGCGAGGTCGCCATGATCTGCCTGGCCGAGAACGTGCGCATGCAGCGCCTCGCCGCCAAGCTGGACGCCCGCGTCGTCCATCGCGCCGGCGAGGTCGAGGGCCGGGTCATCCTGCCGCGGCCCAGCCCGTGGTCGCTGCTGCAGGAGGCCGTCATCACGAGCGGCGCCCTCGCGGCCGGCCTGCTGGAGCCCTCCGAGCCGGGCGCGACGCGGCCGGGCGAGCGGGCGCCGGACTGCCCCGTGCCGTGATGCGCGGGCGGCGCCGGTCGTTGACGCTCCGGGGAAAGCTTGCTCTCTTGCCGGCGAACGATAGACAGCGGAGAGAGCGGGCATGGCAAGCGAGCGCGTGGGCACCACCGGCGAGCGGCATCGGGGCGAGCGGGGCTGGCAGTTCTGGATCGACCGCGGCGGCACCTTCACCGACGTGGTGGCGCGGCGGCCGGATGGCGAGCTGCTGACCCACAAGCTGCTGTCCGACAACCCGGAGCAGTACGCCGACGCCGGTCTCCAGGGCATCCGCGACTGCCTGGGCCTGGGCCGCGACGACCCGATCCCGGCGGAGATCATCGATGCCGTGAAGATGGGCACGACGGTGGCGACCAACGCCCTCTTGGAGCGCAAGGGCGCGCGCACGGCCTTCATCACCACCAGGGGCTTCCGCGACGCCCTGCGCATCGGCTACCAGGCGCGGCCGGACATCTTCGCCCGCCGCATCGAGCTGCCGGAACTGCTCCACGACGCCGTGGTCGAGGTGGACGAGCGCCTCACCGCCGAGGGCGAGGTGCTGGCCGAACCCGATCCCGAGCAGGTGCGCCGGGACCTCCAGGCGCTCCACGACGACGGCATCCGCGCCGTGGCCATCGCCTTCCTGCACGGCTACCGCTACACCGACCACGAGAAGCGCGTGGCCGCCATCGCGCGCGAGATCGGCTTTCCGCAGATTTCCACCAGCCACCAATGCAGCCCCTTGATGAAGCTGGTGGGCCGCGGCGACACCACGGTGGTGGACGCCTACCTCTCGCCCATCCTGCGCCGCTACGTCGACCAGGTGGCCGGCGAGCTGGGGGATGTCCAGCTCATGTTCATGCAGTCCAACGGCGGGCTGACCGACGCGCACTTCTTCCAGGGCAAGGACGCCATCCTCTCCGGCCCCGCCGGCGGCATCGTCGGCGCGGCGCGCACGGCGGCGATGGGTGGCTTCGAGAAGATCATCTCCTTCGACATGGGCGGCACCTCGACCGACGTGGCGCACTACGACGGCGACTACGAGCGCGCCTTCGAGACGCTGGTCGCCGGGGTGCGCATGCGCGCGCCGATGATGCAGATCCACACCGTGGCGGCGGGCGGTGGCTCGATCCTGCACTTCGACGGCAGCCGCTACCGCGTCGGCCCGGACAGCGCCGGCGCCAACCCCGGCCCGGCGTGCTACCGCCGCGGCGGGCCGCTGACGGTGACCGACGCCAACCTCATGCTGGGCCGCATCCAGCCGGCCTTCTTCCCCCAGGTCTTCGGCCCCGACGCCGACCAGCCGCTGGACGGCGAGGTGGTGCACGAAAAGTTCGCCGAGCTGGCCCGCCGGATACACGCGGCCACCGGCGACACCCGCAGGGCCGAGGACGTGGCCGACGGCTTCCGCCGCATCGCGGTGGAGAACATGGCCAACGCCATCAAGAAGATCTCCATCCAGCGCGGCTACGACGTCACGGCCTACACCCTCAACTGCTTCGGCGGCGCGGGCGGGCAGCACGCCTGCGACATCGCCGACACCCTGGGGATGACGCGCATCTTCCTGCACCCCTTCGCCGGCGTGCTCTCGGCCTACGGCATGGGGCTGGCCGACCTGCGCACCCTGCGCGAGCAGGCGATCGAGGCCCGGCTGTCGGCCGAGCTCATGGACGAGGTGGGCGCGACGCTGGAGCGCCTGGCCGCCGACGGCCGCGACGAGATGACCCGCCAGGGCGTGCGCGCCGAGCGGATGGAGACGGTCAAGCGCGTCCACCTGCGCTATGAGGGCACCGACGCCCCGCTGGTCGTGACGCACGGCACGCCGGAGGAACTGGTCGCGCGCTTCGAGGCGGCGCACCGCCAGCGCTTCGGCTTCGTCATGCCGGACAAGCCGCAGATCGTCGAGGCCGTCTCCGTCGAGGTCATCGCCAAGACCGACCAGGCGGAGGATCCCTACCTGGACGAGGCGGCGCGTACGCAGCCGCTGGAACCGCGCGAGCGCGTACGCATGTACGCGGGCGGGACGTGGCGGGAGACGCCGGTGTACGACCGCGCCGACCTGCTGCCCGGCGACGCCATCGACGGCCCCGCGATCGTCATCGAGCCGAACTCCACCACCACGGTGGAGCCGGGCTGGCGCGCCGAGCTGACCAGGCGCAACCACATCGTCATGACCCGCGTGGTGGCGAAGGAGCGGGCGCACGCCGTGGGGACCGAGGTCGACCCCGTCATGCTGGAGGTGTTCAACAACCTTTTCATGAACGTCGCCGAGCAGATGGGCTCGACGCTGGAAAACACCGCCTACTCGGTGAACATCAAGGAGCGGCTGGACTTCTCCTGCGCCGTCTTCGACCCCGAGGGCAACCTGGTCGCCAACGCCCCGCACATGCCCGTCCACCTGGGCTCGATGGGGGAGAGCGTGCGCACCATCATCCGGGAGAACTCTTCCGAGAAGAAAAAGGGCGGCAAGCTGCGCAAGGGCGACGTCTACATGCTGAACGCGCCCTACAACGGCGGCACCCACCTGCCGGACATCACCGTGGTGACGCCGGTGTTCGACGAGGCCGGCGAGACCATCCTGTTCTACGTCGCCAGCCGCGGCCACCACGCCGACGTCGGCGGCATCACGCCGGGCTCCATGCCGCCCGACAGCAGGACGGTGGAGGAGGAGGGCGTCCTGATCGACAACTTCAAGCTGGTCGACCGGGGCGAGTTCCGCGAGGCGGCGCTGCGCGAGCTGCTCGGCGGCGGGCCGTACCCCGTGCGCAACGTCACCCAGAACATCGCCGACCTGCAGGCCCAGATCGCCGCCAACGAGAAGGGCGTCCAGGAGATCGGCCGCATGATCGGCCACTTCGGGCTGGACGTCGTGCACGCGTACATGGGGCACGTACAGGACAACGCCGAGGAACAGGTGCGCCGCGTGCTCGACGTGCTGACCGACGGCGGCTTCACCTACGAGCTGGACAACGGCGCCCAGGTCGCCGTCGACATCACCATCGACAAGGCCAGCCGCACGGCGCATCTGGACTTCGCGCGCAGCAGCGCCCAGCGCCCGGACAACTTCAACGCCCCGGCGGCGGTGTGCCGGGCGGCGGTGCTCTACGTCTTCCGCACCCTGGTGGACGACGTCATCCCGATGAACGAGGGCTGCCTGAAGCCGATCGAGATCGCCATCCCCGAGGGCTCGATGCTGAACCCGAGCTATCCGGGCGCGGTCGTCGCCGGCAACGTGGAGACCAGCCAGGTCATCACCGACACCCTCTACGGCGCGCTGCGCGTGCAGGCGGCGGCGCAGGGGACGATGAACAACTTCACCTACGGCAACGACACCTATCAGTACTACGAGACCATCTGCGGCGGCGCCGGGGCGGGACCGGACTACGACGGCCAGGACGCCATCCACACCCACATGACCAACTCCCGCCTGACCGACCCGGAGGTGCTGGAGTGGCGCTTCCCCGTGCTGCTGGAGGATTTCCGCATCCGCCGCGGCTCGGGCGGCCGGGGCCGGCACCGCGGCGGCGACGGCACGGTGCGCCGCGTGCGCTTCCGCGAGGCGATGACGGCGGCCATCCTCTCCAACCACCGCCGCGTCCCGCCTTTCGGCCTGGACGGCGGCGAACCGGGCGCCTGCGGCCGCAACTGGGTCGAACGCACCGACG
>CAZLNO010000074.1:0-1748 GCA_964561005.1 uncultured Rhodovibrionaceae bacterium
CGAGGGCGAGGCGCTGGCCACGCTGGTCGTCAACAAGCTGCGCGGCGGGCTGAAGATCGCCGCGGTCAAGGCGCCGGGCTTCGGCGATCGCCGCAAGGCGATGCTGGAGGACATGGCGATCCTCACCGGCGGCCAGGTGATCTCCGAGGACCTGGGCATCAAGCTGGATAACGCCACGCTCGACATGCTCGGCCGCGCCCGCAAGGTGGAGATCACCAAGGACGAGACCACCATCGTCGGCGGCCAGGGCAAGTCGGAGGACATCGAATCCCGCTGCAGCCAGATCAAGGCGCAGCTCGAGGAGACCACCTCGGACTACGACCGCGAGAAGCTGCAGGAGCGCCTGGCCCGCCTGGCCGGCGGCGTCGCCGTCATCCGCGTCGGCGGCAGCACCGAAATCGAGGTGAAGGAGCGCAAGGACCGCGTCGACGACGCCATGCACTCCACCCGCGCGGCGGTCGAGGAGGGCATCGTCGCCGGCGGCGGCACCGCTCTGCTGATCGCCTCCAAGGCGCTCGACGATTTCCGGGTCGCGAACAAGGACCAGCAGGTCGGCGTCGACATCGTGCGCCGCGCCCTGCAGGCGCCGGTGCGCCAGATCGCCGAGAACGCCGGCCACGACGGCTCGGTGATCGCCGGCAAGGTGCTGGAGAAGGGCGAGCCGACCTGGGGCTTCGACGCCTACAAGGGCGAGTACGGCGACCTGTTCAAGTCCGGCGTGATCGACCCGACCAAGGTGGTGCGCACCGCGCTGCAGGACGCCGCGTCGGTGGCGGCCCTGCTGATCACCACCGAGGCGATGATCGCCGAGGTCCCCGAAAAGGGCGAGAAGACCGGCACCGACATCCACTACAACTGAGGCGGTTCGGCCGCCGCGGGCGGTCGAAACCGCATAGCCGTGCAGCCGGGCGGGGGGTCCATCCCCCGCCCGGAACGTTTCCCACAACAGCCGCCGGTGCTGCCTAACGTTCGGAGCGCAGGCGCCTGATCGCCCCCCCCCCGCGTCGCGCCCGCCCTACAGCAGGTCGCGCAGCGCCGCCACGAGGGGCTCGTCCGCCGGCGGCATGGCGTAGTCGCGCAGCCGCGCCGGGCGGACCCAGGCCAGCTCCTGGCCTTCGAGGGGTTGCGGGTCGCCGTGCCAGACGCGGCAGACGTAGAGCGGCATCAGCAGGTGGAAGTCGGGATAAGGGTGCGAGGCGAAGGCAATCGGCGCCAGGCAGCTCGTCCGGGTGTCGATGGCCAGCTCCTCGCGCAGCTCCCGCACCAGGGCCGCCTCGGGCGTCTCGCCGTCGTGCAGCTTGCCGCCGGGAAACTCCCACAGCCCCGCCATCGCCTTGCCCTCGGGCCGGCGGGCCAGCAGCACGCGGCCGTCGGCATCCACCAGGGCCACCGCCACGACCAGCACGATCGCCTTGCCCTCGGGCGCCCGGTCGTCCCCGGCCGCCCAGCAGCCGCTCTCGATCCCTTCGGTCATGGTCTGAGGCGGGTGCCCGCGTGAACGCGCACGCTTCGCATCCCAAGCGCGCCGGTCGGGGGCTTGCCCCCGACCGGAACGTTCCCAGCGGACGCGCGGAAGAAAAACGTTCGGGGCGCGGGCAAGCCCACGCCCCGCAATCCATATCCTGTGCTGCCCCTGTCCATCGCCTGGCTCGCCAGCCTAGCTGCGGTAGTCGGCGTTGATGTCGATGTAGCGGTGGGTGAGGTCGCAGGTCCACACCGTCGCCGCGCCGTCCCCGACGCCCACGTCC
>CAZLNO010000074.1:1848-20548 GCA_964561005.1 uncultured Rhodovibrionaceae bacterium
GTGGGTGAGGTCGCAGGTCCACACCGTCGCCGCGCCGTCCCCGACGCCCACGTCCACCGCCAGCTCGATCTCCCGACCCCGCATGTGCGCGGCCAGGGGCGCCTCGTCGTAGTCGGGCACGCGCTCGCCGTCGCGGGCCACGGCGACGCCGCCGATGTCGATGGCCAGGCGGTCGCGGTCGGCCTTCTCCCCCGCCTTGCCGACCGCCATGACGATGCGGCCCCAGTTGGGGTCCTCGCCGGCGATCGCGGTCTTGACCAGCGGGGAATTGCCGATCGCCAGGGCGATGCGTCGGGCCGCCAGGTCGTGGGCGGCGCCGGTCACCCTGACCGTCACGAACTTGCTCGCCCCTTCGCCGTCGCGCGCCACCTGCTGGGCCAGGTCGCGCAGCAGGTCCTCCAGGGCGGCGCGGAAGCCGTCCAGGCGATGGTCCAGCGGATCGACGATCTCCGGATTGTCCGCCTTGCCGGTCGCCGCCGCCAGCACGGTGTCGGAGGTCGAGGTGTCGCTGTCCACCGTGATGCAGTTGAAGCTGCGGTCCGCGGCCTCGGCCAGCAGGGCCTGCAGCGTGACCGGCGGCAGCTTCGCGTCGGTGAAGGCGAAGGCCAGCATCGTCGCCATGTCGGGCGCGATCATGCCGGAGCCCTTGGCGATTCCGGTCAATGTCACCGGCACGCCGCCGATTTCCGCGTGGCGCACGGCGCCCTTGGGAAAGGTGTCCGTGGTCATGATCGCTTCGGCGGCCGCCTGCCAGGGCGCCGTGCCAAGCGCCTCGGCCAGGTCGTCCAGGCGGTCGGTGATGCGCTCGGCCGGCAGCGGCTCGCCGATCACGCCCGTGGAGGCGACGAAGACCTGCTCTCGCGCGCACTTCAGAACGCGGGCCGCCGCCGCCACCTCTTCGCCGACCGCGGCATCTCCCTTGCGCCCGGTGAAGGCGTTGGCGTTGCCGGCATTCACCAGGATGGCGCGGCCCCGCCCCATGCCGGCCTGCAGGGCGTGGCGGCACCATTCCACCGGCGCCGCCGCCGTCAGCGAACGCGTGAACACGCCCGCCACCGCCGTGCCCTCGGCCAGCTCGAACAGTGCGACGTCGGCGCGGTCGCGGTAGCGCACGCCGCAGGCCGCCGCCGCCAGGCGCACGCCCGCCACCGGCGGCAGCTCGGGAAAGGCCTCCGGGGCGAGAGGCGAGCGGGGCAGCGTCATGGCGGCGACTCCTAGTTCTCGCCGCCGCTGTCCTGGCCGTCCTTGCCGCCGGTCTCCTCGCCGTCGGTCTCGACGCCGGGCGCCCGCTCGGGGTAGGTCTTGACCTCGACGCCCTCGCGCATCTCGGCCAGCACCTGCTGGGTGGCCTGATTGGCGAGCTGCTGGCGGAGCTGCGGCTCCATCTCCTCGAAGCTCTTGGGCTCCTTGGTGCGGCGGTCGTCCACCTTGATGACGTGCCAGCCGAACTGCGTCTTGACCGGCTCGTTGGTGAACTCCCCGGCATCGAGGGCGAAGGCCGCCTCGGCGAAGGGCGCCACCATCTGGTCCTGGGTGAAGTAGCCGAGGTCGCCGCCGTTCTGTCCGGACGGCCCCGTCGAGTGCTCCTCGGCCAGCGCGACGAAGTCGGCGCCGCCTTCGAGCTGCGCGATAAGGTCCTTGGCCTTCGACTCCTCGTCGACCAGGATGTGGCGGGCCTTCACTTCGGGCGCGGGCTTGTTCTTTTCGAGATAGTCCTCGTAGGCTTGGCGAAGGCGCTCCTCGGTGATGAAGTCGTCGCGCCGGCGCTCCAGCAGGATCTGGCTCATGATCCGCTTGCGCGCCTCGGCGACCCGCTCCTTCACTTCCGGATCGTCGGCCAGCCCGGCTTCCGCCGCCCGTTGGTTCAGAATGTGCATGTCCACCACGCGGTCCAGCAGCATCGGGAACAATCGCGTGAACTGCTGCTGGTACTGCTGGGGAAGCTGTTTGACGGAGTCCAGCACGTCCTTGTAGCGGATCTCCTTGCCGTCGACCACGGCGACCACGGGGTTGGCCGCCTTCGGGGCGTTCTGCCCGCTCTCGCCCGCCTCGCCGGTCTGGGCCGCGGCGGCGCCGGGCAGGGCCAGCATGGCGGCGAGGCAGAGGCTCGCGGCGCGGGTGCGCGGAATCAGCATTGATCGTCCATCCTCGTTAGCGTGGGCTCGCTCTGGCGTGGTCGCATCCCTGCCGGAGCGGGCGCGGCCCGAAGGCGCGCCCCGGCGAACGCGATGGCGGCATTCATGCACGATCGCCAAGGTACGCTCAAGCCCTGCGGCGCGACACGGCGCGCGTGCAGCCGCACCGGGAGGCCACGGCCGGCGGTTTCATTGACTCACCACGCCCGGTTGCCTATGTCTCGCGCGAGCGCTCGGGCCCTTCCTGAAGCATTTTCCTTAGAGGTACATTGATGATCGGCGCCTTCGCCAAACGCCTGTTCGGCACGCCAAACGAGAGGTTTCTGAAAGGCCTGCGTCCCACCGTCGACGCGATCAACAAGCTGGAGCCGGAGCTGGAGAAGCTGTCGGACGAGGCGCTGCGGGCGCGCACCGACGATTTCAAGGCGCGCCTGGGCGAGGGCGCGCGCCTGGACGACCTGCTGGTGGAAGCCTTCGCCACGGTGCGCGAGGCGGCGAAGCGCACCCTGGGCCAGCGCCACTTCGACGTGCAGCTTCTGGGCGGCATCGTGCTGCACAAGGGCATGATCTCCGAGATGAAGACCGGCGAGGGCAAGACGCTCGTCTCCACGCTGCCGGTCTACCTCAACGCCCTGACCGGGCACGGCGTGCACTTGGTGACCGTCAACGACTACCTGGCCCGCCGCGACGCCGAGTGGATGGGCGCGATCTACCGCTTCCTGGGCCTGTCCGTCGGCTGCATCATGCACGGCATGTCCGACGCGGAGCGGCGCGAGGCCTATGCCTGCGACGTCACCTACGGCACCAACAACGAGTTCGGCTTCGACTACCTGCGGGACAACATGAAGTTCCAGCTCTCCGAGATGGTGCAGCGGGACTTCTATTACGCCATCGTCGACGAGGTGGACTCCATCCTGATCGACGAGGCGCGCACGCCGCTGATCATCTCCGGCCCGGCCGAGGATTCCTCGGCGATGTATACCGCCGCCGACATGCTGATCCCGCAGCTTTGCGAGGAGGACTACGAGAAGGACGAGAAGGCGCGCGCGGTCAGCCTGACCGAGGCCGGCGTGGAGAAGATCGAGAAGCTCGCCGCGCAGTCCGGGCTGTTGAGCGAGGGCTCGCTCTACGACATCCAGAACGTCTCGCTGCTGCACCACGTCAATCAGGCGCTGCGCGCCCACAAGCTGTTCCAGCGCGACACCGACTACATCGTCAAGGACGGCAAGGTCGTCATCATCGACGAGTTCACCGGCCGCATGATGGAGGGCCGGCGCTTCTCCGAGGGGCTGCACCAGGCGCTGGAGGCCAAGGAAGGCGTGACGGTGCAGCAGGAGAACCAGACGCTCGCCTCGATCACCTTCCAGAACTACTTCCGCCTCTATCCCAAGCTGGCCGGCATGACCGGCACGGCGATGACGGAGGCCGGCGAGTTCCTGGAGATCTACAAGCTGGAATGCGCCGAGATCCCGACCAACAAGCCCATGATCCGCGAGGACATGGACGACGTGGTCTATCGCACGGCGAAGGAGAAGTACGACGCCATCCTGGAGCGCATCGAGGACTGCTACAAGCGCAAGCAGCCGGTCCTGGTCGGCACCGTCTCCATCGAGAAGTCGGAGATGGTCTCCAGCCTGCTGAAGCAGCAGAAGATCCCGCACCAGGTCCTCAACGCCCGCTACCACGAGCAGGAGGCCTTCATCATCGCCCAGGCCGGGGCGCCCGGCGCGGTGACGATCGCCACCAACATGGCCGGCCGCGGCACCGACATCCAGCTCGGCGGCAACCCCGAGATGCGCATCGCCCAGGAAACGGAGCACATCGAGGACGATGCCGAGCGCGCGCGCCAGGCCGAGGAAATCCGCGAGGACTGTCGCAGGAAGCACGACGAGGTGGTGGCCGCCGGCGGCCTGTTCGTGCTGGGCACCGAGCGCCACGAGAGCCGGCGCATCGACAACCAGCTGCGCGGCCGCTCCGGCCGTCAGGGCGATCCCGGCGCCTCGGAGTTCTTCCTGTCGCTGGAAGACGACCTGATGCGCATCTTCGGCTCCGAGCGCATGGACGGCATGCTGAACAAGCTGGGGCTGGAGGAAGGCGAGGCCATCACCCACCGCTGGGTGAACAAGGCGCTGGAAAAGGCGCAGTCGAAGGTGGAGGCGCGGAACTTCGAGATCCGCAAGAACCTCCTGAAGTTCGACGACGTCATGAACGACCAGCGCAAGGTCATCTACGAGCAGCGCAGGGAACTGATGGCCGCCGAGGACGTTCACGACACCGTGGTGGAGATGCGCCACCAGGTGGTCGAGGACATGGTGGCGAAGTTCATCCCCGAGAAGGCCTATCCGGAGCAGTGGGAGCTTTCCTCCCTGGCCGAGGAGTGCCGCCGCATCCTGGCGCTGGACCTGCCGATCCACGACTGGGCCAAGGAAGAGGGCATCGCCGACGCCGAGATTCGCGAACGCATCGGCAAGGCCTCCGACCGCCACATGGCGGAGAAGGCCGCCAACTATGGCCCGGAAATCATGCGCCAGGTGGAGAAGCAGGTGCTGCTCTTCACCCTCGACAAGAAGTGGAAGGAGCACCTGCTCAACCTCGACCACTTGCGCCACGGCATCGGGCTGCGCGCCTTCGCCCAGCGCAACCCGCTGAACGAGTACAAGCAGGAAGCCTTCGAGATGTTCCAGGGCATGCTGGCGGCCGTGCGCGAGGAGATCACCTTCATCCTGGCGCACGTCGAGATCCAGGCCCGCGAGCCGGAGGCCGCGACGATCCCGCACGAGACGCCGGCGATGCAGGAAACGCACGAGGAGGCCAGCCTGCTGGGCTTTCAGGCCGCCGAGGCGGAGCCCGAACTGGCGGCCACCGGCACCGAGGGCCCGCCGGCGCAGCCGCGCGCGGGCGCGGCGGGGGGCGGACAGCAGGCGCGCGCGGCGGCGCAGCCCAAGCCGGCGCCGGTGCGCCACGCCACGGCCGCCGAGTTCGATCCGAACGATCCCGAGACCTGGGGCAAGATCGGCCGCAACCAGCCCTGTCCCTGCGGCAGCGGCAAGAAGTTCAAGCACTGTCACGGCAAGGTGCAGTAGGCGGCCGTGACGCGCCGGCGCGCGTCCCCCATCCTAACCTTCCCCCCCATCCTAACCTTCCCCCCCATCCTAACCTTCCCCCCAAGGGGGGAAGGGACTGTCGCTGAGTGGACACGGATATCCGTGACTGCGTCCCCTCCCCACTGGGGGAGGGCCAGCGAGGGGGACGCGGCGCCAGCGCGCCACGGCGCCCGCGGCATCGCGCGCCTGGTCTAGTCGGCCGTCCCCGCCGCTTGCGGCGAAGGCCGAAATAGCGGCTCGCCGAGGCTCAGCCGAGCGACACGGCCAGCGCCGCCAGGAGCGTCGCGAGGTTCACCGCCATCGTCGCCGCCATCCCCGGCGCGCGGCCGAAGGTGCCGGCGAGGTAGCCCAGCCAGAAGGCCAGCCGCGCCAGCGCGAAGGTCACCGCCAGCGCCACCACCGTGGCGTGCCACGCCGACCCGCCGGTCAGCGCCAGCGCCGTCGCCGTCGGCGCGAAGACCACGGCCTGCTCCACCGAGTTGCCGAGCGCGCGCTGGCTGACCTGGATGTAGCGGCCCTCGGCCTGGCTCAGGGGGTCGAAGGTCTGGGTCAGGAAGCGCCCGAAGGCCACCGCCAGCGTCAGCCCGAACACCACCACCGCGGGCGCCAGCAGCGCCGCCGCCAGAGCCGCCGTGCGCCCGATGGCCGGCAGCGCGGCCAGCCCCAGCGCGAAAACGACGGCACCGACGGCCACCCCGGCCACCGCGCCGCCCAGCGAGCGCTTTCGCTGCGCCGTCAAAAAAGGCATATCCGAAACCCCTGATACACGCCGCGCTGGCGGGTATGCCCGATTCGCCCCCGGTGGGAAAGCACCTTCGCCGGGCCTTGGCAAACCGTGGCGCCGCCGGCTAGACACACGCGCGCCCGTGCCCATGCCAAGCCCTCGGGAGGTCCCGATGACGGTCACGATCTACCACAATCCCCGCTGCTCGAAGTCGCGCCAGACGCTGGCGCTCCTGCAGGAAAAGGGCATCTCGCCGCGGGTGGTCGAATACCTGAAGACCCCGCCGGACGCGGCCAGGCTGCGCGCCATCCTGGACAAGCTGGGGCTGACGCCGCGTCAACTGCTCCGCACCGGGGAGCGGGCCTACAAGGACCTGGGCCTGAAGGACGTGAGCGACGAGGAGGCCCTGATCCAGGCGATGGTGGACAACCCCATCCTGATCGAGCGCCCCATCGTCCTGGCGAACGACAAGGCCGCCCTCGGCCGGCCGCCCGAGAAGGTGCTGGAGATCTTGTGAACCGCGTATCCCCGGCTCGCGGGCAAGAAGAACCCCGCCGCGCGCGGGGCCCGGCGGGGCGATCAGCGTTCGGCGAAAACGCGGCGGTGTTACGCCGGCTGCTGCACGACCTGCTCGATCCAGTCCTTCAGCTCGTTCTTCGACACCGCGCCGACCTTGGTGGCGGCGACCTCGCCGTCCTTGAACAGCATCATCGTCGGAATGCCGCGGATGCCGTACTTGCGCGGGGTGTCCGGGTTGTCGTCGATGTTCAGCTTGGCGACCGTCAGGGTGTCGCCCATCTCCTGGGCGATCTCCTCCAGCGTCGGCGCGACCGCCTTGCAGGGGCCGCACCACTCCGCCCAGAAATCGACGAGCACCGGCTTGCCGGCCTTCAGCACGTCGGATTCGAAGCTGGCGTCACTCGTGCTGGTCATGCTCATGGCGTGCTGTCCCTATTGCACCTGGTTCTTGCAGCAGCGCGGCGGACCGACTGCCAGATTGCACTCGCGCAAACGTAGGCAGGGCCGCGAAGAGCGTCAAGCAAGCCGCTGGCCGTTCGCCGCATCGCTGATCTGCATCAGGAAGGGGCCGTCGGTCCACAGCAGCCAGGTCTCCACCGGCCGGTCCGGATAGATCGTCGCCAGCAGCTCGCGGTAACCGGCGAGCTGGCGGCGGTAGGCCTCGGGCACCTCGGCCGGACTCGTGGGCGGCGGGCGGTTGGTCTTGTAATCGACGACGACCACCTTGTCGGATCGCACCACCAGGCGGTCGATGCGCCCCGACACCGCCTCCGGCGCCGCGCCGCCGCCGGCCTGCAGGCCCACCACCGGCACCTCGGCCAGGCTGTCCGGGCCGAAGAAGGGGGCGAAGTCCGGATGCTCCAGCACCGCCAGGGTCTCGCTCAGGATCTCGGCCCGCTGCGTGTCGCCCAGGTCGTACAGCGGGCTGGCCAGCAGGCGCTCGCCGGCGGCGCGGCGCTGCTCCGGCGGCAGCTCGGGCAGCGATTGCAGCAGGCGGTGGATCAGCCGCCCGCGCTGAAAGGCCGCGCCGGAGTCCGGCCCCAGCGGCGAGCGCACGGCCGGCTCCGCCGCCGGCGGGCGCGAGGGGGCCAGCGGGCGCGGCGGCGCGGACTCCGGCCGGGGCGGCGCGAGCGCCCAGTCGGGCGCCTGTTCCGCGGGCGCAACGGTCTCCGCCACGTCCTTGTCACGCTCCGGCGCGGCGTGCTGCGGCGTGTGCAGGCGCCAGCCCGACCCCTGCCAGCCGTCCGCCTCGCCCAGCTCGACCCGGAAGTCGAAGCCGACGGCCTCGCCCACCCCGGCCAGGCCTGCGGCGACCAGGTTGTGCCAGCAGCCCTCCGGCGCCGCTTTGTTCGTGTTCCAGCCGCAGAGGTAGAGCCGGTCCTCGGCCCGCGTCATCGCGACATAGAGCAGGCGGCGGTACTCCTGCTCCTGCCGCTGCGTGGCGGCGGCGCGCAGGCGGCCGGCAATCTCCCCCTCCAGCGCCCGGCGCGGCGGCCAGAGTGCCAGCCCCTCGGCCTCGTCCCACAGCAGCTTGTCCGATTGCGTGGGCACCTGCCGGGTGTCGGGCAGGAAGACCACCGGCGCCTGCAGCCCCTTGGCGCCGTGCACCGTCATCACCCGCACGGCGTCGCTGCCGTGCTCGGCGTCGCGCTTGACCTCCTGCGCGCCGGCGGCCAGCCAGTGCAGGAAGCCTTGCAGCGAGGGCACGTGCTCGCGCTCGTAGGCCAGGGCGAGGGCCAGGAACTCGTCCAGCGGGTCGTTCGCCTCCGGCCCGAGGCGCGCCAGGATGGCCCGCCGGCCGCCCTCCGGCCCCAGCAGGCGGGCGTAGAACTCGTAGGGCCGCAGGAAATCGGCGCGCGCCAGCAGGTCGGACAGCCGGGCATGCGCGGCCTCGAACTCGGCGTTCTCGCCCGCCCGGTCGCGCAGCACGTCCCACAGCCGCCTGCCGTCGCGCCCGTGCGCCAGCTCGAACAGGCGCTCCTCGCCCAGTCCGATCAGCGGGCCCTTCAGCACGCAGGCCAGGGTCAGGTCGTCGTCGGGCAGCAGCAGGAAGTTGCCCAGCGCCACCAGGTCCATCACCGCGAGCTGCTCGGTCAGCACCATGCGGTCGACGCCCGCCACCGGCACGTCGCGCAGCTTCAGCTCGCGCACCACCTCGTCGACGAACGCGTTGCGCCGGCGCACCAGAATCAGCACGTCGCCCGGCCGCATCCGCCGCCCGCGCGCCTCCAGAAAGCCCTCGGGCGCGCCGTCGCGGGTCCAGCGCTTGATCCTTTCCGCGAGCAGGCGGGCCAGGCGCTGGCGCGGCGGGGTGGCGCCGCCGCGGGTGGTGGGCGGCGCCCAGGCCTCCGGGTCCTCGGCGTCGCCGGGGTCGGCCGGCGGCCACAACTCCACCAGCCCCGCCTGGCCGACCCGGCGCGGGTCGTGGCGCAGCGGCCCGGCGTCGAACAGCACGCCGTCCCGCGCCTCGGGCCGGGCGAAGACGGCGTCGACGGCCCGCAGCACGGCGTCGGTGGAGCGGAAGGAGACGTGCAGCTCAACCGGCTCCCAGTGTCGTTCCGCCTGCGCAACCTTCTCCGCGAAGTGGGCGCGCATGCGGGCGAAGGCGGCCGGGTCGGCGCGCTGGAAGGAGTAGATCGACTGCTTGGCGTCGCCCACGGCGAAGACGGTGCGCGGCTCGGCGCCGCGCGCCTCGGCCGCGCCGGCGCCGGCGAAGAACTCCTCGCTCAGCGCCTGGACGACCTCCCACTGCTCCGGGTTGGTGTCCTGCGCCTCGTCGATCAGCACGTGGTCCAGGCCGCCGTCCAGCTTGAACAGCACCCAGGGCGCGACGGGGCGACCGCCGGGGCTGCTGGCGGTCAGCAGGTCGCGCGTCGTCAGGATGAGGTCGTCGTAGTCGAGCTGCGCGCGCAGCGCCTTGTGCCGGGTGTAGGCATCCAGGATCGCCGCCCCCAGGCGCAGCAGACCCGCCGTCGCCCGGGCCACCGCCGCCGCGTTCATCCGCGCGCGCAGCGCCAGCAGCCGCTCGGCCTCCGCCTCCATCGCCGGCAGCGCGCCGGGGACGGCGGCGGCATCTTTGTAGAGAAGGTTCTTCTGAACCTCGCCATCGCTTTTCTTGATGAAGAGATGGAAGTAGTCCGCGAACAGCGCGCTTCGCGTTTCCCGGGTCGCCTCAAGCCAGGACCGGAGGACCGGAGCACGTTTTTCGCGCTCGGTCTTTGTTCCGCCCAGCATCGCCTTCAGCGCGACCCGTAGCCCGTCGGCGTCGAAGGCACCGTCCTGGCAGGCCGTTTCCTGGAGGCTTTCGGGCGTCTCGGCGAGGTCCACGCCGAGCGCCCCGTACATCCTGGCGATCAACCCGTCGATGCCCCCGGCCTCCCGGCGCAGGCGGTGGAGCCGGCCGCGCTGGGCGATCAGCTCGTCCATCAGCTTGGCGAAGTCGCTCTCGCCGGCCTGCGCGGTGACCGCCGCCAGGGCCTCGGCCAGACGCGGGTCGCCGCCGCGCCCGGCGCGGGCCAGCACTTCCTCCCGCGCGGCCTGCAGCAGCTCCGCCGCCGAGCGCTCGTCCAGCACCGTGGCCTGCGGCGGGATGCCGGCCTCCAGCGGAAAGCGCCCCAGCACCGCCTGGCAGAAGGCGTGGATGGTCTGGATCTTCATGCCGCCGGGCGCATCCAGCACGCGGGCGAACAGCTCCCGCGCCCGGCGCCGTTCCGCGGCCTCGGGCGGGCGCCCGGTCAGTTCGAGCAGTTCCCGTTCGAGGCCGGCGTCGTCCAGCGTCGCCCAGCGGCCGAGGCGCTCGGCCAGGCGGTTGGCCATCTCCGCCGCCGCCGCCTTGGTGAAGGTGAGGCAGAGCACCTTCGCCGGCGGCGTGCCGGCCAGCATCAGGCTCAGCACGCGGTCGGTCAGCACCTTGGTCTTGCCGGTGCCGGCCGAGGCCGCCACCCAGACCGAGGCCGCGGGGTTGCTGGCCCGGCGCTGCGCGGCCTTGGCGACCTCCTCCTTGCGCTCGCCGCTCAGCCTCGCCGTCATGCCTCCTCCTCCCCGCCGGGCCCGGCGGCCCATTCCTGGATGCGCGCGAGGTGGCCGTAGTCGGAATGTTGCGGCGCCCAGTTGGGCAGCGGCCGCGCCATGTAGGGCGTCGCCTCGTCGTCGAAGATCTCGATCAGGCGCTCCAGTCCGGCCAGCGCGCGATCGACCAGCTCGCCCGGATCGTCCTTGATCGGCTTGATTTCGCCGGGCTCCGGCCCCCCGGTCAGCCGCCAGTAGGCCAGCTCCGCCACCTGCCCGCTGGGCACGCCCTCGAAACAGCCGCGCTCGGCGATCGCCGCCTCCAGGGGAAGCTGCGGCGCGAAGCCCAGCTTGACCGCCTTCGGGCTGGGCAGCGTCCCGGTCTTGTAGTCGACGATGGCGAGCGTGCCGTCGGGCAGCCGCTCGATCCGGTCGGCCTTGGCGGTGAGCGTGAAGGGGTCGCGGCCGGCCTCGATCTTCATCTCGCCCGTTCGCTCGGCCAGCACCTGCCGGCCGTCGGCGCGGCGCGCAAGCTCCTGGCTCGCCAGCCAGCGGGCGATGCGCCGGAAGCGCGGCCACCAGAAGGCGCGCACGCCGGGCCGCACGCGCAATTTGTCGAACCGCGCCTCGCCGATGCGCAGCAGCTCGGCCTCGGGGTCCTCGGGCAGCGCCCCCGGCCAGGCCTGGACGAAGGCCTCCAGCACCTGGTGGACCAGCGTCCCCTGCTCGGCCGCGCCGGGGTCCTGGTCGATCGGGTCCAGCGCCTTCAGCCCCAGGATCTTCTCGGCATAGAGCGCATAGGGGTCGCGCCGCCAGGTCTCGATCCGGGTCACCGACAGCTCGCGCGGGCGGGCGCGGTAGGGCGGCCGAGGCTCCGGCGGCCCCGTCGGCACGAAGCGCGCCGGCTGGTCGAGCCGCGCCGCCCAGGCCAGCCAGGGCTGCTCGTCCACCATCAGCCTCTCCAGGCCCATCGCCGACAGCACCGCTTCCAGCCGCAGCAGCCAGCGCGAGGGCACCGTCGGCGCGCCCTCCACCCGGATGGCGCGGGTGAGGACGACGCGCGGCGCGTTGAAAGCCTGGGCGAAGTCGTGCGCCATCAGGCCGATGCGCCGCTCCACCGGCGGCAGGCCGAAGTCGCGGCGCATGGGCCGGCTGAGCCAGGGGCCGGGGTCGGTCTCGGCCGGCCAGGTGCACTCGTTCAGCCCGCCCAGGACCATCAGGTCGGCGTGCTGCAGCCGCGCCTCCTGCACGCCCAGGATCTGCAGGCGCGGATGTCCGCCGAAGCGCGGGCGCACCACCTGCCCCTCCATCAGGCTGTCCAGCAGGCCGGGATAGGCGCCGCCGTCGAGGCTCGGCGCGGCGTCGGCATGCGCGGTCAGCTCGGCGGCGAAGGCGGCGGCCGTCTCCCCCGCCTCGCCGGCCCAGAGGCGCGCCGGGCCGGGCTCGACGTCGCTGGCGGCCAGGGCCTCGGCGAAGCGCAGGTGGGCCTCCGCCGCCTTTGCGAAATCGACCTCTCGGCCGGTCAAGAGCGCCTCGGCCTCGGCGGCCAGATCGCGCAGCCGCGCCAGCCAGGGCCGCAACGCCGCCTCGCCCGGCTTGCCCGCCAGTTCCGCCAGCAGGCTGTCGAAGCCGGCGGGCGGGCGCGGCCCGCGCAGCACCGCCACCTCCAGCTTGCGGACCTTGCGGCGGAAGGCGCCGGGGTCCTCGCCGCCGGCGGCCAGCGGGTGCTTCAGCGCCGCCAGCAGCGCCAGCGGCGCCAGCCCCTCCGCCAGCATCTCGGCGGTCAGGCGCAGAAAGGTGCCGGGGGCGGTGTCGCGCAGCGGCAGGCCGGCGGAATCGTCCACCGCGACGTCCCAGCGCTGCAGCTCGGCGGCGACGCGGCGGGCCAGCCCCCGGTCCGGCGTCACCAGCGCCGCCGTGCGCCCCGGCACCTCCAGCGCCTGGCGCAGCATCAGGGCGACGGCGGTGGCCTCCTCGCCGGGGCCGGGGCAGTCCAGGCGGCTGACCTCCCGCAGCGCCAGCTCAATACGTTGCGCATCCGAAACGTCCGCCAGCCCGCGCCAGTCCGGCGTCGCCGCCGCCGGGCGCAGCGCCAGGCCGACCAGTCGTCCCCGCGCCGGCGGCGTGGGCCGCGCCGGCGCGGCGGGCCAGACGGCCACCTCCTCGCGCGCAATGCCGAGAATCGGCAACAGCCGCGCCATGGTGTGCTGCGGGTGCGCCGGGTCCTCGCGCATTGCCGCCCAGGCGGCCTCGTCCGCCTCGGTGTCCAGGCCGGGCAGCACCACCGCGCCTTGCGGCAGCCGCGCCACCACCGACAGCAGCTTCGCCGTGGCCGGGATGGAGCCGGTGGAACCCGCCGCGACGATCGGGTCCTGGGGCGGCACGGCGCGCCAGGCCGCCGCCTGCGCCTCCAGCAGCCGGCGCCGGCGCGCCGCCGCGCTCATGCCGCCGGACTCGGCCTCGATGGCGGGCCAGGCCTCGGTGAGGATTTCCAGGAACTTCAGGGTCTGCTGCCAGTGCTCGGCGTGCTCCTCGGGGACGAGCGTCCTCAGACGGTCGAAGGACAGCCCCTCGGTCTCCACCTGGTCCAGCAACCGGCCGAGCTCCGCCGCCAGGCGGGCGGCGCGGTCCACCGTGGGCGCCGGCTGCGTGGGGTCGCTCTCGCCCCACTGGCGGATCAGCCGGGCGAGCAGAAGCTGCCGCCGCGTCTCCGGCAGCGCCGGCGGCAGCCCGGCGTCGAGGCCGCTGGCCGCGAAGGCGTCTTCGTCGCCCAGCAGCAGCTCCTCCGCGTCCACGTCGCCCAGCGGCAAGAGCCGCGGCAGTAGCAGCGGCCGGCCCTCCGACAGCCGCAGGAAGGCCTCGTGCAGCGTGCGGCAGGCCCGCCGCGTGGGCAGCAGCACCGTCATCCGCGCCAGCGCCGGCGGCTCGCCCCCGGCCTGATCATGCAGACCCCGCGCCAGCGCGTCGGCGAAGGCCACGCCGGCGGGAATGGTGTAGACGGTGGGGGGCGCGTCGGTCATGTCCTTCGGCCGCCGTGTCGTGAAACGCCGCCAGACCCCGGGTTGGTCATTCCCCACTCACCTTGACACCGTGTGACCCATCGTCACTTGCGATGGAATACCTTGGAAAGCGCCGTGTCGATACCCGAGGGCGGGTCGTCCGCGCTGGCGAGAAGGCTGCGCCAGTCACCCGGCGGATGTCCCCGGTCGAGCATCTTCTGGAAGACGGCATAGGGATCGTTGCGCCCACCTCTCTGGCGCAGGCTCTTTTCGTCGTTGACCCACGCATAAACGATGATGCGCGACCGGCTGTCGTAACGGAAGAATAGGCGGAAGCGGCCGCCGAACTTTGCCCGACGCCAATGGCGGTGCGCGGCCCCCAGGGTGTTGCCCTGGCGATACGCCGCGCGGCCGGGGTCCTGCGGAACGGTGTCGAGCATCAGCCTGGCGAGCGCCGCAAACGCGCGGACGTTGGCGTTCGAGCAATAACCTTCGGGGTCTTGAACCCGCGCTCTTTCGCCGGCGTCGTGGAGTTTGCGAAGCTGCGTGGCGAGGCAGTCGTGCACCAGGATGGTCCAGCCATGCGCCTGCATCGCCTCGGCTTTCCCAGACCCTAAAGGACGGTGTCGCCGTCGATCGGTTCGTCCGGATCGACCTCGGCCGCCGCCGCGGATGTCAGCGCGGCGGCGAGGTCTCGCGGCAGATCGCCCAGGTTGCGACCGTCGGCGATGTCGCGCGCAAGCAGGTCGAGGAAGGCGGCAATGGCCGGGTCCGCGTGGTCCGCCTCGGACTCGGCCTTGGCGAGCGTCACGACCCCGTCGCGGATGGTGTAGCTCAGCCGATCCCCCGGCGCGAGGCCCAGCGTTTGCCGCACCGACTTCGGGACGGTGGTTTGACCCTTGCTGGTCATCGTGCCGGTTTCACGGATGGGGGCGGACATGCTGGCTCTCCAGTTCGGGAACACCGGCAACCTAAGGAATATTCCTTTCTGCCTCAAGCCGTCGACGTCTGGTCGCCGCGACCCGCGATCAAGCCGGCGATGGAAATATCCTCGTCCAGATCCGGCCAGTGAATGCCTTCGCCGCGGCCGATCAGCTCCCAGTTTTGCTGCGCTTCGGGGGAACCGTCCCGTAGTCGTGGGAACCAGGCGAGCGGGACGGACAGTTCCCGGCCGTCGTCGAGGGCCACGTGCAGGGCCGTATCCGAAACCTCGACCGCAACGGCGAGGGGTTCATTTGCCAGTGCCAAAGTGGCCATGCCACGCCTCCAGAAGGGCTTGCCGGTGCTCGATCACGAGTTCCCGGACAGCGTTGAGCTCATGATCGCGGAATCGCTTCGATGACGCCAGCTCTACCGATTCCAGCCCGTATTTTGCCAGCTTCTCGCCCGCGACGACATGGATATGCGGCGGCTCGCCGCCTTCGTTGCTGTAAAAATAGAACCGGAACCCGCCGGCACGCAGAACAGTGGGCACATCCCTTCCCAATCAGCAGGCCATTGCAATAGAGGCGACGGATGCTGGCGGCCCGAGTCTTCCGAGACCGAAATTGTCACATAAGGAAGTTTCCTTCCCGCCTCAAGCATCTTCGACCGACTCGGCAACACCCGATCTTCACGCCGTCGCCTCCGCGCGGTCGGGGCGGAAGCCGTACTCGGCCAGGGTGGCCTCGGCCAGCTCCAGGTCGCCGGGCGTGCCGATGTGGAACCACACGCCGTCGTGGGGCAGGCCGAACAGGCGCTCGCTGGCCTCCGCCTGGTCGTAGAGCAGGTTGAGCGAGAACGGCGCCGCCGGCGCATAATCGAACAGCCGCGGGTGCAGGATCTGAATGCCGGTGAAGGCGAAGGGCGCGATTTCCAGCTCCGAGCGGCGCCGCGCCCGGCCGAAGGGGTCCAGCATGAAGTCGCCCGGCCCGGCGTAACCGACGGCCCGCACGGTGCTGTTCAACAGCAGCAGGGCGTCCATCGCCTCCTCGCGCCAGTGCGCGGCCAGGCGCGCCAGCGCCGGGGTGTGCCCGTCCAGCCAGAAGACGTCGCCGTTCAGCACGTAGAACGGCTCGTCGCCCAGCGCGTCCAGCGCATTCGCGACGCCGCCGCCGGTGTCCAGCAGGCTGTCCTCGGGGCTCAGCACCACTTGCGGGCGCCGGCGCCGTTTCAGGTGCGCGTGAAGCTGCTCGGCCAGATAAAAAGTGTTCACCAACGCCGTCTCGACGCCCACGGCGGCCAGCCGGTCGAGGATGCGATCGATCATCGCCCGGCCCATCACCGGGATCAGCGGCTTGGGCGTGCGGTCGGTCAGGGGCCGCATGCGCTTGCCGTGGCCGGCGGCCAGGACCATTGCCGCGCGGGGGCGCCAGCCCGTCATGCCGACGCCTCCGCCGCCGGGATGATCCGCTTCCCGGCCGGCACCTCGGCGTCCAGCCAGGCCTTCACCGATGCCAGCGCCGGATGCGCCAGCGCCCGGTCCATCAGCCGCCACAGGCGCGGAATGTGCTTCAGGTAGTGCGGCTTGCCGTCGCGGTGCGCCAGGCGGGTGAAGATGCCGAGCACCTTGGCGTGGCGCTGCGCGGCCAGCACGGTGTAGCCGGCGTGGAAGGCCTCCGCCGACAGCGCGGGAAAGGCATCGAGGTAGCGGCGGATCATGGCGGCCTCCAGGTTTTCCGGCACGTCGCGGCGCGCGTCCTGCAGCAGCGACAGCAGGTCGTAGGCGCAGCAGCCCAGCACGGCGTCCTGGAAGTCCAGCAGGCCGCAGGCCGCCACGCCCGCGCGGTCGTCCAGCAGCATCAGGTTGTCGGGAAAGTAGTCGCGCAGCACCAGGGTGCGCGGCAGGGCCTCGCACGCGCGCAAGGCCCCGCGCCAGGCCGCGCGGAACGCGGCGCGCGCGGCGTCCGTCGAATGCAGCCCCACGGCCGGCAGGTACCAGTCCACCAGCAGCATCGCCTCGCCGTCGATCAGCCGGGCCTCGTCGTAGTCGGGCAGCGCGCCGGCGCCCGCCGCCCGCGGCGTGAAGGCGCGATGCAGCGCGATCAGCGTGTCGGTCGCCAGGGCATAGAGGGGATCGGGATCGGCGCCTTCCGCGAGCGCGCGGGCGAAGGTGGCGTCGCCGAAGTCCTCCAGCAGCAGCAGGCCCGCCTCGCCGTCCGCCGCGAGGATGCGCGGCGCGCTGAAGCCCAGGCCGGTCAGCAGCTCCGCCACCCGTTGGAACGGCCGCACGTCCTCGCGCGGCGGCGGCGCGTCCATCAAGACGGCCGCGCCCTCCGGGCCGGTCAGGCGCAGATAGCGGCGGAAGGAGGCGTCGCTCCCCAGCGGCGCGCGGGCCGCCTCGCCCCAGCCGGCGGCGGCGAGGAAGGCGTCGATGCGGGCGGCGCGCTCAGTCATCGCCGGCCAGCGTCTCCAGCCGGTCGGCCCAGTCGCCGCTGCCCTGCAACACGGCGTAGCGCCCGGCGTCGTCCGGCGCGAAGGTCAGCGTGATGTCGAGGTGGTGCGGCGGCAGGCGGTCGCCCAGGCGGTCGGGCCATTCCACCAGCACGATTCCCTCGCCCAGCGCTTCCTCCCAGCCCAGCTCCTCGACCTCGCCGGGGTCGCTCAGGCGGTAGAGATCGAAGTGCCACACCGGCGCCGGCGCGCGCTCGTAGATCTGCACCAGGGTGAAGGTCGGGCTCGGCACGTGCTCCCCGGCTGGGCCGCCGTCGGGCCTCGGCAAGGCGTTGACGAAGGCGCGGGCGAAGCTGGTCTTGCCGCTGCCCAGCTCGCCGGTGAGCGCGATCACGTCGCCCGGCCGCGCGAAGCCCGCCAGCCGGCGCGCCAGCGCCGCCGTCGCCGCCGCGTCCGGCAGGTGAATCGACACGCCCTCGGCGTCTGCCCGCGAACCGCCCATCACCCCCTGCTTTTAGCCGCCGTCGCCGGTCTTGCCAAGGCGCGGGACCGTCGCCATCTTGCCGCCAGCGCTTCAGCCTTCGAACCACAAGCTGTCGGACCGCCGCATGAGCCAAGCGGACTATCGCACGGACGTCGTCATCATCGGCGCCGGGCCGGTGGGCCTGTTCGCCGTCTTCGAGCTGGGCATGCTGAACATCCACGCCCATGTCGTCGATTCGCTGGACGCCGTGGGCGGGCAGTGCCAGGCCCTCTATCCCGAGAAGCCGATCTACGACATCCCCGGCTATCCGCGCGTCCTCGGCGGCGAGCTGGTCGAACGCCTGCGCGAGCAGGCCGCGCCCTTCCACCCCACCTACCACCTGGGCCAGCGGGTGGAGCGGCTGCGCGCCAACGTCGACGGCGGCTGGATCGTGGAGACCGGGGCGGGAACGCGCATCGCCTGCACCGCCGTGCTCATCGCCGCCGGCGTCGGCGCCTTCGGCCCGAACCGCCCGCCGCTGCCCGGCCTGGCGCACTACGAGGGGCAGGGGCCCGGGACCGGCGTGCACTACATGGTGGGTCGGCGCGCGGATTTCCGGGGCAAGCGCGTGGTCATCGCCGGCGGCGGCGATTCGGCGCTGGACTGGACGCTGTCGCTGGCCGAGCTGGCGGAGCGGGTCTATCTCGTCCACCGCCGCGACAGGTTCCGCGCCGCCCCGGACAGCGTGGCGCGCATGCGCGCCCTGGCCGACGACCCCGACAGCAACGTCGAACTGGTGGTGCCCTATCAGCTTCACGGCCTGGAGGGCGCGGACGGCCGGCTGACCGCCGTCACCGTCCAGACGCTGGACGGCGAGGAACGGCGGCTGGCGGCGGACGCGCTGCTGCCGTTCTTCGGGCTGTCGATGAACCTGGGGCCGATCGCCGACTGGGGGCTCAACCTGGAGCGCAACGTCATCGCCGTCGACCCGGCGACCTGCGCCACCTCCACGCCCGGCATCTACGCCATCGGCGATGTCGCCGGCTATCCGGGCAAGCTGAAGCTGATCCTCTGCGGCTTTTCCGAGGCGGCGATGGCCGCGCACGACATCTTCGGCCGCGTGCATCCGGACAAGGTGCTGCACTGGGAGTATTCGACCACCAAGGGCGTGCCGGGTCTGGGGTAGGGGCGGGCCGTCCTGTCCGGCGCTTCGCAGCCAGATCCCGGACCAGCGAAGCAGCACTTCGTGCTGCATCGCATCCGGGATGACAAGTCCCACCGCCCGACGAATGATACCGCCCGACGAATGGAACCGTACATTTGGGTGGCCTCATGCTTGGCGTCCCGCCGACTGCGTGTCCGACAAGCTCAGCATG
>CAZLNO010000075.1:0-20353 GCA_964561005.1 uncultured Rhodovibrionaceae bacterium
AGGCAGTTGCGGCAGAAACCCGCCAGGTTCATCAGGTCGATGTTCTGCACGTCGGTGCGCTTTTGCAGGTGCGCGACCAGGTCGCGGAACACCTGCGCCTCGATCTCGGTGCGTGTCTTGTCGTCCATGACTCGGCCTCCCGTTGTGATCTCCGACCTTGGGTATGAGGCGGCAAGGGGGCGGTTTTCAAGCCCCGGCCGCGGCTCATCCGTCCTTGAGCGCGAAGCGGATGGGGATTTCCACGGTATCGGCCACCTCCCGGCCGAAGCGCCGCGCCGGGGCGAAGCGCCAGCGTTGCACCGCCGCCGCCGCCGCGCGGTCCAGCAGGTCGTAGCCGCTGCTTTCGACGGTCCGCACGGCGGCAACCCTTCCCTCGGCGTCAACGGCGACCTCCAGCAGCACGCGCCCTTCCCAGCCGCGCCGTCGTGCCCGCGCCGGGTACTCGGGCGCCGGATTGCCGGCCCTTGGCGCCGCGCCGGCCGCGCCTTGCCCGGCCGCCGCCTTGGCGACATCCGCCGTTCCGGGTGCCCCGTCCGTCACAGGTGCCTCGCCTTCCCCCCCAACATCGCCCCGGCCGCCGTCGTGGCCGCCCGTCAGCCCGGCGAGCTGGCGCGCCCGGGGTGTGCGGCGGGCGGGTGCGGCGGACGGCTGTCGCGCGGTGTCTTCGCGCGAACTGGTGTCGGTGTCGGCGTCGGCCCTCGGATGCGTCGTCGCCAGATCCGTTGTGGCCGGTCGCGGCCTGGGCGGCCGGGGCGGCGGTACCCCGGCCGGATCGGACGGCGCCTCGGCGATGGCCGGCTTGCGGTCAGGCGGGGGCGGCGTCGGCGCCGTGGGCCGCAGTTCCGCCCCCGCCGCGACAGCGGCAGGCTCGAGCGCGCTTGCCGTCGGCCTCTCGGCGCTGGGAGTCACGGCCTTGGACGGCCGCGCCGCGCCGCGCGCCGATCCCGGTGCCGGGGAGGTGGCCGCGCGCGGCTGTCCCCTGGCCGGCTCCTCGGCGGGACCGGCGGGAACGGAGATCGCCTCCGCCCCCTCGGACCGCATGGCCTGCAAATTTTCCTCGACCGTTCGCGCCGGCGCGACCTCTTGACCGCCGGTGTCCGCCGCCGGCGACGCTTGCGCCGGCACGCCGCCGCGTGCCAGCGGTCCCTGCACCAGCGTTACGGTCACCGCCTGGCCGCCGACCTCGGGCGGGCGGGCCGGCGACCAGGTGCCGACGAAGGCCAGCGCCGCCCCCAGGTGCAGCAGCAGCGACACCCCGGCGCCCACCGCGAAACGGCCGCCGCGCCGCGGTGGGCGGCCCGGCGTCGAAAGCGCGGGCAGCAGGCGATCCGGCCGCATCATGCCGCGCCCCTCCCCGTTCTCTCGGCGGCCGGGGCGTCGGCCCGCTCCCAGGGCACCACGAAGGGCGCGCCGTCCTGCGTGCCCAGGACCGCCCGCACGCGATAGACCCCGGCCAGGGTCTCGGGCGTCAGCACGCTCGCCGGCGCCCCGCCGGCCGCCACCCGACCCGCGTCCAGCAGCACCAGGCGGTCGCAGAAACGCGCCGCCAGCGTCAGGTCGTGCAGCACCACCACGACGGCGCGTCCGGCCCGCGCCAGACCGTGCAGGTGCTCCATCACCTCCAGGCGGTGGTAGGGGTCGAGGCCGGACACCGGCTCGTCGGCCAGCAGCAGCTCGGGCTCCCCGGCCAGGGCGCGGGCCAGCAGGACGCGGGCCCGCTCGCCCCCGGACAGCTCGGTGGCCGGCCGCTCGGCCAGCCCGGTCGTGCCGGTGGCCGCCAGCGCCCGGTCGACGGCCGCGCGGTCGGCCCGGCGCGGCCCGCCCCAGCGCGCGCGGCGCGGCGCCCGGCCCAGCATCACCAGCTCGCGCACCGGCAGCGGCCAGTAGCTGCCGCCGCCCTGGGGGAGATAGGCGACGCGGGCGGCAAAGGCGGCGCGCGGGATGTCCGCCAGCGGCCGGCCGTCCAGCCGCACCGTCCCGGCCCCCGGGGCGAGCAGCCCCGCGAGCGCGCGCAGCAGCGTGGTCTTGCCCGCACCGTTGGGGCCGATCAGCCCGACGACCTCGCCCGCGTCGATGCCACAGGTCACCTCGCGCAGCACCGGGCGCCCGCCCAGCGCAACCTCCAGTTCCTCCGCCGTCAACAGCGCGGTCATGCCAGCCCCCGCCGGATGCGGACGACCAGGGCGAAGAAGAAGGGCGCGCCGATCAGCGCCGTCACCACGCCCAGCTTCAACTCCTGTCCCGGCGTGACGACGCGCACGGCGATGTCGGCCAGCAGCAGCAGCACGGCCCCGCCCAGCGCGCTCAGCGGCAGCAGGGCCGCCGGCCGGTGCCGGACCAGCGGGCGCAGCACATGCGGCACCACCAGGCCGACGAAGCCGATCGTCCCGGCCACCGCCGTGGCCGCGCCGACCGACAGCGCCGTGCCCAGCACCAGCCGCCAGCGCAGCCCCGCCAGGCGGTAGCCCAGGCTCTCCGCCGCGTCCTCGCCCAGGGTCAGGGCGTCCAGGCCGCGCGCCACGCTGGCCAAGAGTCCCCAGCCCACGACCATGAAGGGCAGCGCCAGGGCCACATGCTCCATGCTGCGCCCGCTCAGCGAGCCGAGCAGCCAGAACACGATCTCCAGCGCCGCGAAGGGGCTCGGCGCCAGGTTCAGCGCCAGCGAGGTCAGCGCGGCGGCAAAGGAGGTGACGGCCACGCCGGCCAGGATCAGCGTCAGCGTGTCCGCCGCCCGCCCGGCCAGCAGCAGCACCAGCAGCACCGCCAGCACCGCGCCGGCCATGCCGCCCAGCGGCAGCGCCAGGGCGAAGGCGCCGGACAGCCCGGTGTAGAGTGTCAGCACGGCGCCCAGCGCCGCCGCGCCGGAGACGCCGATCAGCCCCGGCTCGGCCAGGGGATTGCGCAGATAGCCCTGCAGCGCCGCGCCGGCCAGGCCCAGCGTGGCGCCGATGGTGGCGGCCAGCAGGCTGCGCGGCAGGCGGATCTCCTGCACCACCAGGCCCACCGTTTCGGATTCCAGGCCGAGCAAGCCGTCCAGCACCGCGCGCGGAGCCAGTCCCGCCGGCCCGACCAGCAGCGAGCCGGCGAAGGCCAGCAGCAGCCCCAGCGCGAGCCCGGTCATGCAAAGACCCTGTCGGCGATCGGCCCCGGCCATGTCAGCGCACCTCCCGCCGCGCCGCCGCCAGGCGGGCCACGGCCTCGGCGAGCTGCGGCCCGCCGCAGCTCCACAGCGCGCGCGGAATCACGACGGCATGCACCCGCGTGCGCAAGCCCTTCAGGGCCGGGTGCCGCAGCAGCTCGGTCGCCTGCGACGGCGGTGCGTCCTCCTCCATCTGCAGGACCAGGATGTCCGGCTGGGCCACCACCAGCTTCTCCAGCGGCAGCGGCGCCGGCCCATGCAGCCCCAACTCGGCGCCCAGGTTGCGCAGCCCCGCCGCTTGCAGCGCGGCATGGGCAAGCTGCCCGCGCCCGACGGTGATGCCGTTGGCCTCGTAGATCGCCGCCGTCGGCCGTTGCGTTTGCTCGGAAGCGGGGGAAGCCGCGCGCAGCGCCGCCTCCAGCTTCGCGATCAGCCCCTCGCCGCGTCCGGGGACGCCCAGGGCCTCCGCCACCTTGCGGATCTGCGCCCGCACCGCCGCGAGGTCTTGCGGCGGCGGCACCTCCACGACCCGATAGCCCAGCCGGCGCAGCAGGCCGACCGTGGGCCGGCTGGTGTAGGTGCCGGCCAGCACGAGGTCCGGATCGTGGCGCAGCACCTCCTCGGCGTGGCCGTGGTTGACCGGGATGCCCGCGACCTTGTCGGCGACCGCCGAGTAGCGGGGATCGGCGCCCAGGAAAGAGATCGAGGCGATCCGGGACCGCTCCAGAAGCTGCACCACGAGTTGATCGGTGCAGACGTTCATGGACACCACGCGCGCCGGCCGCCCCCCGGACGCGGCCGTCCCCGGCCCCGCCGCCAGCAGCAGCAGGGCGAGGACGGCCAGCGTCCGAACAGCGGCGGGACGCGCCCGGCGCATCACGCAAGCTCCCTAACAAGCTCCCTAAAAGGTCACGCGGCTGCCGACGAAGGCCTCCAGCCCCGGCGCCTGGAAGCCGTCGGCCACCTCGAAGTCGTTGTCGGTCAGGTTCTCGATCCGGCCGGTCAGGGCCACCCGCTCGGTGAGCTGGTAGCTGGCGGCGACGCGGGCGACGGCGTAGTCGTCCAGTTCCACGTTGCCGCCCTGCAGGCCGATATCCTTGATGTCGGCCAAGACCTGAACGCCGCCCGTCAGGGTCAGCCGCGGCGTCGCCCGCCAGGTGGCGTCCACGCTCGCCTTGTGGCGGGGCCGGCGGACGAGCTGAACGTCGGTGTCCTCGTTCTCGGCGATCAGGAAGGTGTAATCGCCGCGCAGGGTCACCGTCTCCAGCGGCCGCAGCACCAGAAAGCTCTCCACGCCCCGGGTCTCGATGTCGACGTTGTTGGAGGTGGTCGAGTTGAAGTTGGCGTCAAAGACGGTGGTCACGCCATCGTCGATGTCGCTCTCGAAGTAGGTCGCGCCGAACTCGATCCGGTCGTCGAGCAATGGCTGCTCGAAGCCGACCTCCCAGCCGAAGCTCTCCTCCGCCTTGAGATCGGGGTTGCCGCGGAAGGCGGTGCCGAAGTTCGTGGGATTGAAGCCGAAGCGCTCGAACAGCGAGGGCGTCTTGAAGCCAGTGCCCACGCTGCCCTTCAGCCGCGTCCCCGTCACCGGCACGCGATAGGCCGGCGCGACGTGCCAGGTAACCTCGCCGTCGAAGTCGTCGGGCTTGTCGAAGCGCACGCCGGCCGTGCCCGACAGCCGCTCGGTCAGGTGGAAGACGTCCTGCACGAAGGCCGCCGCCGTGGTCTGGTTGGCCTCCGAGCGCTGGTTGATGATGAAACCGCTGAAATCGCTCCGTCCCGAGGACTCGAAGCTCTCCTCGAAGGCCTCGCCGCCGACGATCAGGGTGTGGTCCGGATGGACGTCGATCTCGTTCTCAAAGGTGATGCTGGCCCGGTCGCCCTCGTTGCGGGTGTCGATGACGCTCGCGCTGAGCGGGTCCGCCGGGTTGTCGTTGTCGCGGGTGAAGTCGGCGAAGCTCACCGTCAGCGACGGCCGGTAGCGCCCGTCCCAGAACTGGCCCGCCAGCTCGGCGCTGGCGAAATAGCGCCGCACGTCCTCCTCGCTGTTCGGGTCGTCGGGGTTGTCGTCCAGTTCGACGTTGGAATCGACGATCTCGCCGTAGAGCGAGAGGTCCAGGGAGTCGCTGATGTCGTAGCCCAGGCGCAGGGCCCCCTTGAGGTTGCGGTAGCCGTCGTCCTCGTCCTCCGCGCCCTGCGGGCGGAAGCGGCCCGGCGTGATATTGTCGCCGCCGCTGGTCACGCCGCTCAACGTGGCGTCGAAGCTGAAGTCGTCCCGCCGGCCGTTCAGGTTCAGTGCGCCGTCGAAAGTGCCGAGCGTGCCGATTTCGCCGGTGACGCTGCCCCCCACGCCTTCGCCTTCCGGCCGGCGGGTGATGATGTTGATGACGCCGGCGATGGCGTCGCTGCCGAACAGCGAGCTTTGCGGCCCGCGCACGACCTCGATCCGCTCGACGTTGTCGGTGGTCAGGTCGGCGAAGTTGAAGGCGCCGGTGGGCGTGCTGGGGTTGCTGATGCGCTGGCCGTCCAAGAGGACCAGCGTCTGGTTGGAGTTGGCGCCGCGCATGAAGATCGAGGTGTTGGTGCCGCGCGGCCCCTGCTGCACCATCCGCAGGCCCGGCACGGTCTCCAGCGCCTGGGTCACCGTGCGGTACTGCTTGTCCTCGATGTCCTGGCGGTCGACGACAGTCACCGAACTGCCGATGTCCTCGACCCGCGTGGGGGCGCGGGTGGCCGTGACCACCACCTCCTCCACCCGCTCCTGCGCGATTGCCGGCGTTTCCCAGCCGGCCGCCAGCAGCGCGATGGCCATTCCCGTCGTCGGCGCCGCGACGCGCCCGCGTGCGACGCCCTTCCATCCCGTCCGTGTCCTCACCGCTCAGAGCCTCCCGCTCTCGACGTGTGCCTGTCGACACCGAAGGCCGATGGGAAGGCGCGTCAGGGCGGCGTCTTGCCGACCCTGGCAGCGGCGGTCGTTCAATTCGGCGATGCGGGCCGTGCTGGGACGGAAGAGGGGAATCACGCCGGTCTTCCGCCGGGACAGCACTGCAACCGCGTCACCGCTGCGGAAGACCGCCCCGACGGCACACCCCCGGCCCTCGGGCTGGTGACGCGATGGTGGCAGGTCTCCTGGCTTACGGGTCGCCGCCGGCGCTCGGCCTTCCCGGACGAAGCCGCCCAGTGGCCGTTGGCGAGCGCCGACTCGCCGATTACAGTTGCGGGGGCAGCCGCGGACTTGGCCAAAATGGCCGCACCGCGTTCCCTCTTCGCGTCCCCGACTCCGGGGAACCACCTCGCGAGGCGGCAATTCAGCACGTTCGCCGGGCCGATGCAAGCAGGTGTCGAAGCCTCAGAAGACGTCGGCCGTCAACTCGCCGTGCACGCGCTTGCGTAGCGCGTCGATGGCGCGGAAGGAGTCGCGCAGGATGTCCTGCTCGCGCTCCGACAACGCCTCGGGGTGCACGTAGTTGCCGACCTGGCGCCCGGCCGTGTAGTCGGCAACCTGCTGGCGGAGCAGCAGAAAGGTGATGTGCCGGAAGGCGCCGTCGAGGTAGTCCGCCTCGTCGCGGTCCAGGACTCCCGCGTCGCGCAGGCCGGCGATGCGCGCCATCGTGGCGGTCTCGACAAGGCCGTGCTTGAGCGCCAGCAGGCGCACGTTCTGCACCAGCGGCACGGTGCCGGTGTGCTTCAGGTTGATCTCGCCGCGGTGCTCGGGCTTGTCACGCTCGGTGATGAAGCGGCCGAACCAGCCGAGCGCCACCGCCTGCTGGCCCGATTGCTCGTGCAGTTCGCGCAGGAAGCCGGGACTGCGGCGCACCATCCCGACAACGTCGTGGCGCAGGCTGTCGGCCAACTCGCGGCGGCCGTAGACCGGCTGGAAGTCGAAAAGGATGTCGGCCAGGCGAACCGCCACGAAGCTGTGCTTGCGTCCCCAGATGGCGAGCTGCGCGCGCCACTGGCTGGCGGTCTTGCGCCACAGCGGGTTCACCGCCATGACGTAGCCCGAACACCAGGGGAAACCGACCTTGTCCAGGTCGCGGCACAGCCGCTCGGCCAGCTCGCGGAACCAGCCGTCGATGCGGTCATGCGCGGCGTCGGGATAGTCCTCAAGGATGAAGCCGTTGTCCTGGTCGGGATAGAGGAAGCTCTCGCCGCGCCCGGCCGAGCCCAGCACGATGGCGGCGAAGTCCACCGGCGGCGCGCCCCGCCCCTCGCGCGCCATGGCGTCGATGTGCATGTCCAGCAGACGGCGGTGGATGTCGCGGTTCACCTCCGTCAGCAGCCCCTGGATTTCCGGCGCGGGCACGTTGTCGGCCAAAAGCGCGGCGGCCACCTCGACCTGCGCGGCCTTCACCTCGCGCAGCCCGTCCAGCGTCCCCTCGTGGGTCAGGCGCTCGATCAGGTCCACGGTCTGCTCGGCCGCCACCGCCAGGGCCTCGTTCAAGTCGATCATGCCCAGCGGCCGGGCGCCCGACCCCACGACGGGCATGTGCCGCCAGCCGTGGCGGCGCATCTCCGCGATGGCGGCATAGAGGTAGTCGTCGCCGCGCATGGCCTTGACCGGAGCGGTCATCACTGAGGTGACCGGCTCGTCGCCCCCGCAGCGCAGTGCGATCCGGCGCAGCACATCGCGCTCGGTGACGATGCCCGCCAGCGCTCCGTCCTCGTCCACCACCAGGGCGCTTGTGGCCTTGCCGTCCGACATGCGGTGCAGGAGCCTTGCGACGCTGTCCTGCGTTTCGAGCACGAGCGGCCCGGGACGCATGTAGTCCTGAACCAGCCGGGAAAAGATCTTCGTCCGCGATTGCATGCATCCCCCGTGCCTCGCGCCCGCCAGGGACCAAGCGGCCGACGTGCGGCGTACGCCCTGACCACCGGGCGGCTCCCACCGCAACCGCGCGCCGGTCCGGCAGCGTTTGACCGGCGCAGTACGTGAGGCGTTGTCCTAAACGTGCGATAATGATAGCGTTTAGTCGATTTGAAGAACAGCGCGTGCACGACGTGCCTGAATTGCGTTCCTACTCTGCTATACCGAGCCGGGGAGGACGGGGTGACAAGGTACGGCACAAGCACGCGCGACGCGACGAGGGCAGTCGAGGCTTGAACGGGGACTCCGGACGACTCGGGAGGCGTGCCGAGTCCGGTCCCGCGACGATGGCAGACCCGCCGGCCCATGAACGTCGGCAAGCGGGTCGCACCCTCGCTGGCATCGGGGCATGATCTCCCGCGACGCACAAACGTCCTGGTTGAAAGCGCCACGGGGACGGATCGGCCGTCCGCGGGCTGACGTGTAAGGGGAGGCACGGCCTTGGAATCCAAAGTCATCTGGCTGTTCGTCTTCGTCGTCCTGTACTGGGCGTACTGCATCTCCATGGGCATCAAGGGTGCCCGGTCCGCCCGGACGGCGAGCGACTACTTCATCGCGGGCCGTCGGCTCAGCATGTGGGTGTTCATCCTCGCGGCCACGGCCACGTCCTTTTCCGGCTGGACCTTCATGGGCCATCCGGGGCTGGTGTATCGCGACGGCTTCCAGTACGCGTACGCCTCGTTCTACGCCATCACGATTCCGTTCACCGGCGTGATGTTCCTCAAACGCCAGTGGATGATCGGCAAGCGCTTCGGGTACGTCACGCCCGGCGAGATGCTGTCGGCGTACTTCCAGGGCGACGCCATACGCATCCTCACGGTGATCGTGGCGCTGCTGTTCTCCATCCCCTACCTGGGCCTGCAGCTCGGCGCCTCGGGCTATCTGTTCAACGTGCTGACCGACGGCTGGGTGTCCCAGGATTTCGGGATGTGGCTGCTGTCGATCGTGGTGCTGGTGTACGTCGCCTCGGGCGGCCTGCGCGCGGTGGCCTATGTGGACACCCTCCAGTGCATCCTGCTGGCCGCGGGCATCATCATCATCGGCTTCATCGCCTACAGCTACACCGGCGGCTTCGGCGGCCTGAACGAGAGCCTGGCGCTGCTTGGAGCCCAGCCCGAGGTGGGGCGCTGGGGGGCCACCGAGGCAGGCCACAACGCCTATCTCGCCATTCCGGGGGTGATCCAGTTCACCGCCGGCCTGGGGGTGGAGACGCCGACCGGCGGTCTGTGGACCGGTGTCATGATCCTGACCTACATGTTCGCGCTGATGGGCATCCAGTCGGCCCCGGCGTTCACCATGTGGGCCTTCGGCAACACCGATCCGCGCCCCTTCGCGCCGCAGCAGGTCTGGGCGTCCTCCTTCGCCATCGGGTTCATCCTGTTCTTCTTCACCGCCGCCCAGGGCATGGGGGCGCACTTCCTGGGCGCCAACCCGGCGGTGAACGAAGCCGGTATCACCGATGCGCTGATCCTGCCGGCCGACATCGCGCAGAACCCGGACAGCATCGTGCCGAACTACATCAACCTGATCGCCGAGGCCGCGCCCTGGCTGATGGGCATCCTGGCGGTCTGCGCCCTGGCGGCGATGCAGTCCACCGGCGCGGCCTACATGTCGACGGCGGGCTCCATGCTGACGCGCGACCTCTACAAGCGCTACCTCAAGCCCACGGCCTCGCACAACGAGCAGAAGCTGCTGGGCCGGATGGGCGTTGCCTTCATCGTGATCGCCGCGCTGCTGGTGGCCACCTTCTCGCGCGACGCGCTGGTGCTGCTGGGCGGGCTGGCGGTGGCCTTCGGCTTCCAGATGTGGCCCTCGCTGGCCTCGGTCTGCTGGTTCCCCTGGATCACCCGGCAGGGGGCGACCTGGGGCCTGCTGGTGGGGCTGATCGCGGTGATCTTCACCGAGAAGTTCGGCCTGAACATCGCCGAGGCCTTCGGCATCAGCCTGCCGTGGGGCCGCTGGCCGTGGACCATCCACTCCGCCGGCTGGGGCATCATCTTCAACGTGGCGGTGCTGGTAATTGTCTCGGCCGCCACGCAGAACTCGAACGCGCGCGCCCACCGGATGGAGTACCACAAGTTCCTGCGCGACCACGCCGGCCTGAGTTCGGACAAGCGGCGCTACATCCCGCTGGCCTGGATCGTCACCATCGCCTGGCTGTTCTTCGGCATCGGCCCCGGCGCGGTGATCGGCAACACCATCTTCGGCCTGCCCGGCGACGCCAGCACCTGGACCTTCGGCATCCCGTCGATCTGGGCCTGGCAGATCCTGTTCTGGCTGCTGGGTGTGGGCATGATGTGGTTCCTCGCCTACTTCATGGAGATGTCCACCGTGCCGCGGAAGGAGATCGAGGTGCTGGTCGAGGACATCGGCGACGTCACCGCCCCGGAGAAGGGCGCGGCGAGCTGATCCCAACGGCACGGACCTTGACGCCTCGCGGGGGGAAGGGCTTGTCCCTTCCCCCTTCTCTTGCGCACAATCGCGGGGGAAGGATCATGGGCGCCGCCCCTCCGGCCGGCGCGATCGAACCGAGATGGCCGAACTGTTCACCGCCAAGTATCACCTGCTCTGGGCGCTGCTGCTGGCGCTCGCGCTGTTTCTGCCGGTGCGGCAGGTGATCTGGGTGCTCGCCGTGCGACGGGTGCAGCAGAAGACCGGGGAGCCCGCCGACGCGGGGGCGCAGGCGCGGCTCAAGCGCCGGGCGGGCGCCACCGCGGCGCTGCTCTGCCTGATCGTCGGCTATCTTTACACCGCCACCTGGTGGACGCCATGAATCCGAACGTCGTGCGCCGCTTCACCCAGATCGCCGGCGTGCTGCTGATCTTCGCCATGCTGGGCGCGCTGGTGTTCGGCGACCTGCTGGGCCAGGCGCCGGGCGACTATGAGGTGCGCAAGGGCAGCCAGAAGCTCTCCGAGGGCGCCTACGCGGAAGCGCTGGCCAGCTTCAACCAGGCGCTGAAGGAGATGCCGAACCACCGCGGCGCCCTGATGGGCCGCGCCCTGGTGTTCATCCAGCGCGAGCAGTACGGCAAGGCGGAGAACGAACTGCGCGGCCTGATCGACTTTCTGAAGGAGAGCCTTCCCGAAGAGCGCACGGAGGACCCCACCGGCTATGGTGCCCTGGCCGCGGCGCACGGCAACCTGGGCATCATCCTGGACCGCCAGGGCCGGCACGAGCAGGCGCTGGAGCAGTACATCGCCGCCCTGCGGGTGGACGAGGGCGCGGTGGACGGCCCGTCGATCTTCGACGAGGTGCTCTACGGCTATCGCGGCGTCACGGTGCGCGAGCGCGCGGAATATCTGGCCAGGGAACTCCAAAAGCCGCCGGAGGAACGGTTGTTGCGCCTGCCCCCCGAAGACGCCGACCAGCGCATGTACAAGCCGTAAAGCGCGGCTTCGCCGCGTCCCCCATCCTGGCCTTCCCCCTGACGCGCCTGTCGGCGCGTCCCCCATCCTGGCCTTCCCCCTGACGCGCCTGTCGGCGCGTCCCCCATCCTAACCTTCCCCCAAGGGGGAAGGGACTGTGACTGAGTCGACACGGATGTTCTTGACTGCGTCCCCTCCCCTTTGGGGGAGGGCAGGATGGGGGACGCGGCGCGAGCCGCGTCAACGGCGACACCGCCGCCCGTTACCCCGCCTGTTCCGGCGGCACGACGAAGCTGGCCATGACCTTTTTCTCGCCGGCCTTGTCGAAGGCGATGGTCAGGCGCTCGCCCTCGGCGAAGCGTACCGTGCCGTAACCGAACTTGCGGTGGAAGACCCGGTCGCCGGCGGCGTAGCTGGCGGGCAGCGATTCGATCACCTCCGCCGTGCCGTCGATGAAGCGGCTGCTCTCGCCCCGGCGCGCGCGGGCGCGGGCCATGCCGGGGGTCCAGCGCGAGGGCTCCTCGGCCAGCCCGAAGCCGCCGCCGCGTCCCGCCGCCGGTCCGGTTCCGTAAAGGCCGGGCTCGCTCTCGACCTCGACGTGCTCGCGCGGCAGCTCGTCGACAAAGCGCGAGGGAATGGCGGCGTTCCAGTTGTTGTACAGCCGGCGATTGGCCACGAAGGAGACGATCGCCCGCTGGCGCGCCCGCGTCAGCCCGACGTAGGCGAGGCGGCGCTCCTCCTCCAGACCCTTCACGCCGTGCTCGTCCATGGCGCGCTGGTTGGGGAACAGCCCCTCCTCCCAGCCGGCCAGGAAGACGGTGTCGAACTCCAGTCCCTTGGCGCTGTGCAGCGTCATGACGCTGACGAGTTCCTGATTCTCGCCCGCGGCGGTCTCCATCACCAGGCTGACGTGCTCCAGGAATCCGGCGAGGCTGTCGAACTCCTGCATCGCCGAGACCAGTTCCTTCAGGTTGTCCAGCCGCCCCGGCGCCTCGGCGGACTTGTCGTGGCGCCACATCTCGGTGTAGCCGCTCTCGTCCAGCATCCGGCGTGCCAACTCGACGTGGCCGACCTCGGGCAGCATTTGCCGCCAGCGGGCGAAGCCCTGCAGCAGGTCCTTCAGCGACCGCCGCGCCTGCGGCCGCAGCTCGTCGCTGTCCGCCACGCCCAGCGCGGCGCGCATCAGCGAGGTGCCCTGCGCCCGCGCCACGGTGTTGAGCGTGCGCAGCGCGGCGTTGCCCAGCCCGCGCTTGGGCACGTTGACGATGCGCTCGAAGGCCAGGTCGTCGTCGGGCGACTGCACGAGCCGCAGGTAGGCCAGGGCGTCGCGGATCTCCTGGCGCTCGTAGAAGCGCGGGCCGCCGACCACGCGATACGGCAGGCCCAGGGTGATGAAGCGTTCCTCGAAGGCGCGGGTCTGCGCGCCGGTGCGCACCAGGATGGCGATCTCCTTCAGCGCGTGGCCGCGGCGCTGCAGGTCCTCGATCTCCTCGCCGACGAAGCGGGCCTCGGCGTCGCCGTCCCAGAGGCCGCGCACCCGCACCTTCTCGCCGCCGTCCACCTCGGTCCACAGCGTCTTGCCCAGGCGGCCCTCGTTGTGGGCGATCAGCCCGCCGGCCGCCCCCAGGATGTGCGCGGTGGAGCGGTAGTTCTTCTCCAGCCGGATGACCCGCGCGCCAGGGAAGTCCTGCTCGAAGCGCAGAATGTTGCCGACCTCCGCGCCGCGCCAACCATATATGGAATTGTGCGTGACCAGGCCACCGGCGATAAAGTTATGCGTCCCCTCGATATCCAGATCGTAAATCTCGCTTGTCTCATGCAGCCACGCGACGTGTCGAACGACATCAGGCTCGCCGTCGTCGCCCACCATCACCATGCCGGGACGAACCTGGGCGGCCGGACGCATCGTGATGGCCCGGCGATTAGCCAACAGCCTTGCTTTGTATACGACTTCTAGGTCGAATATACCAGCGAGTTGTCCGCGCACCTCCTCGACACGACTAAAGTCGCGAAAGACTGTCTCGTACCGCCAGTTGCTGGGATTGCGCTTATAGATCCGCGGATTCAGGCATAGCGCTCGTAATCGATCGCGATCGGCCGGGTCGGTGCCGCTCAATGCGACCCGATGCATTGGCGTCGCGCCACGGCTTTCCGCATTCAGCGTGACGTGCAGGACCTTGCGGCGGCCTTCGCTTGTTTGCGGGACGTGGTGTGGCATGTCGGGAGCAAGCCCGTGATCCGCCAAACACGCCGCTGCCCGCTCATCGCTGTGGAGCTGCATGTGCAGCCGATCGAGCCGCGTCTGATCATGAACCAGACCATTTTGGCTCCCGCCCTTCCGCGCCACAAACGGGAAGGTGGTGATTCCGTAGCGCAGACTGAGGAGATGCTCCCGCTCTCGCGCGTCATTTTCCGAGTCGAAGGCATCCAAAAGCCACACCGCATCCGCCCCTTCTTGCAGGCACCGCTGCCGAAAGCCGACGACAGGCGTTTTCTGGCTTTTGGTATAAACCTGCGAGGTACCCAGTCGATAACCGACGCCGTGCTTGTACATGAGATAGGTGAAATACTTCTGCGGACTCTCGCTATGCATAATATCCGCAAAGTGGGTGTGTTCCGGCGTGCTGGTGATCGTGCGGCCGCGAACGGTGTCGATTCGCACGAGGGGTTGGTTGGTCGACCGGCGCGTGACTTGCAGGACCTTTGCGGGCCGCAGGAGGCCTTGACCATAGTTCGACAGAACGAAATCGCCCGCCGAAACGGCCTCCACTGGTTGCGTGTGCCCGTTAGCCATCGTCACGAGCGTGCCAGTCACCACGCATTGGTCGTCATCTCCGACACAGCAGATATTTTTGTGCTTCTGCGCCAGAAGGCGCAGCCAGAGATACTGGGCGACGTTGGTGTCCTGGTACTCGTCGACCAGGATATACTTGAATTTGTGCTGATAGCCTTCCAGGACGTCCCGGTTCTCGGGGTCCGCGAAGAGCGTCAGGCAGTGCAGCAGCAGGTCGCCGAAGTCGCAGGCGTTCAGGGTCCGCAGGCGCTCCTGATAGGCCTTGTACAGCGCGATCGCGCGGCCGCCGGCCAGGTCGCCGGCGTCGGCGGCCGTGACCTTCTCCGGCGTCAGCCCCTTGTCCTTCCATCGCTGCACGGCGTGCAGCACGGCGCGGGCGGGCCACTTCTTGTCGTCGATGCCCTCCGCCTGGACGAGCTGCTTCATCAGGCGAAGCTGGTCGTCGGTGTCGATGATGGTGAAGTTGCGCGAGAGCCCGGCGCGCTCGGCGTGCTCGCGCAGCATGCGCGCGGCCAGGGCGTGGAAGGTGCCCAGCCACCAGCCCTCCATCGGCCGGCCGACAAGGTGGCCGACGCGCTCGCGCATCTCCCGCGCGGCCTTGTTGGTGAAGGTGACCGTCAGCGTCTGTCCCGGCATCGCGCGGCCAGAATGCAGGATGTGGGCCAGCCGGGTGGTGAGAACGCGTGTCTTGCCGGTGCCCGCGCCGGCGAGCACCAGCACCGGACCCTCGGTGGCGGCCACCGCGGCGCGCTGCGAGTCGTTCAGCGCCGAGACCAGAACCTCGGCGATCTCCGTGTCATGGGGCTGGGGCTGTGTCATAACCCCATATATAGCGGAAACACGCCGCGGACTCACGAGGCGATGTTCGCGCGTCCGCCTCGCGCCTGGCGCGACGCCATGCCCGACAGACCGGCTACGCCGTCTCCTCGAAGAGCTCGCGGCCGATCAGCCAGCGGCGGATCTCGCTGGTGCCGGCGCCGATCTCGTAGAGCTTGGCGTCGCGCAGCAGGCGGCCCGTGGGCATGTCGTTGATGTAGCCCATGCCGCCCAGCGCCTGGATCGCCTCCAGCGCCATCCAGGTGGCTGTTTCGGCCGCGTAAAGAATGGCCCCGGCGGCGTCCTTGCGCGCCGCGCGGCCGGCGTCGCAGGTCCTCGCGACGGCATAGACGTAGGCGCGGGCCGCGTTCATGCGGGTGTACATCTCGGCCAGCTTGCCCTGCATGAGCTGGAACTCGCCGATCGGCTGGCCGAACTGCTTGCGCTCGTGGACATAGGGCACCACGACGTCCATGCAGGCCTGCATGATCCCCAGCGGTCCGGCGGCCAGGACGACGCGCTCGTAGTCCAGGCCGCTCATCAGCACCCGCACGCCCTTGTTCACCTCGCCCAGGACGTTGTCCTCGGGCACCTCGACGTTGTCGAACACCAGCTCGCAGGTAGGGGAGCCGCGCATGCCCAGCTTGTCCAGCTTCTGCGCGATCGAGAAGCCCTGGGCGTTGGTTTCGACAATGAAGGCGGTGATGCCGCGCGGCCCGGCGTCGGGATCGGTCTTGGCGTAGACCACGATCACCTCGGCCTCGTCGGCGTTGGTGATCCACATCTTCTGGCCGTTCAGAACGTAACGGTCGCCCTTCTTCTCCGCCTTCAGGCGCATGCCGACCACGTCGGAGCCCGCGCCCGGCTCGCTCATCGCCAGGGCGCCGACGTGCTCGCCCGAGATCAGCCTGGGCAGGTAGCGCGCCTTCTGCGCGTCGGTGCCGTTGCGGCGGATCTGGTTGACGCAGAGGTTGGAGTGCGCGCCGTAGCTCAGGCCCACCGAGGCCGAGGCGCGGCTCACCTCCTCCATGGCGACGCAGTGCTCCAGGTAGCCCATGTTGGCGCCACCCCAGTCCTCCTCGACCGTGATGCCGTGCAGGCCCAGGTCGCCCAGCCGGGGCCAGAGGTCGCGGGGAAAGCTGTCGCTGCGGTCGATTTCCGCCGCGCGCGGCGCGATCTGCTCGGCCGCGAAGCTGGCGACGGTGTCGCGCAGCATGTCGGCGGTGTCGCCCAGGCCGAAGTCGAGCATGGGAAGCTGGTTGGACGGCATCGCGTTCCTCCGCGGTTTGCCAGGCTGGCTCCAGAGTCTACGCCAAGGCCGCGGCCCGCGTCACCCGCCACGGACTCCGGGAGTTCAGCCGGCCTCGGCGATGTCGCTGCGGTGGCCGACGCGCGCCAGCGTCTGCAGGCCCTTGGCGCAGAGCCGCCGGCTGCCGTCGGCCTTCTCGGCGTAGACCTCCAGGTCGCAGGTCGTCAGCGTGCGCCCGGGCTTCACCACCCGGCCGCAGGCGATCAGGCGCGCGCCGTCGGCCGGCGCGACGAGGTTCACCTTGAACTCGGCGGTCAGCACCGAGGCCTCCGGCGGAAACAGCGTGAAGGCGGCGTAGCCGCCGGCGGAATCGGCGATCGTCGCGGTCGCGCCGGCGTGGAAGAAGCCGTGCTGCTGGGTCAGTTCGTCGCGGAACGGCAGCACGATCTCGACATAGCCCGGCTCGACGACGGTCATTTCGGCCTCGATCAGATCCATGATGCGCTGGCGGCCAAAGGACGCGCGGGTGCGTTCGGCGAAGTCCGGGCTGCCCGGCTGGAAGTCGCTCATGGTGGCTTCCCTCTTGATCGCGATCCTAGAGGATGAACAGCGCGGCCAAACCGAGGAAGGCGAAAAAGCCGACCACGTCGGTGATCGTGGTCAGGAAGACGCTGGACGCCACCGCCGGGTCGATCCGCATCTTCTCCAGCCCCAGGGGGATCAGCGTGCCGGAGAGGCCCGCGACGATCAAATTCACGATCATGGCGAGCCCGAGGATGACGCCGATGTCCAGCCGCCCGAACCAGACCCACGCGACGACGCCGACCAGCACGGCGAAGATCGCGCCGTTCAGCAGGCCGACGGTGGCCTCCTTCGCGATGAAGCGGAGCCGGTTGGCCGGGGACAGCTCCTTCATCGCCAGGGCGCGCACCGCCACGGTCAGGGTCTGCGTGCCGGCGTTGCCGCCCATCGAGGCCACGATCGGCATCAGGACGGCCAGCGCAACGACCTGCTGCAAGGTCGCCTCGAAGAGGCCGATGACGACCGAGGCCAGGACCGCCGTGCCCAGGTTGACCACCAGCCAGGTGGCGCGCGAGCGCGTGGTCTCCAGCAGGCGGCCGTAGAGGTCGCTTTCGCGCACGCCGCCCAGCTTCATCAGGTCGTCCTCGGCCTCCTCGTCGATCACGTGGACGATGTCGTCCACGGTGATCATGCCGATCACCCGGTTGGCGTCGTCCACCACCGGCGCCGAGACCAGGCCGTACTGGCGGAAGAGATAGGCGACTTCCTCCTGGTCCATGGAGAACGGCACGGTCTTGGGATCGCTCTCCATGATCTCGGTGATGCGCACGGGGCGGCGGGTGCGCAGCACGCGCGAGATGGGCACGATCCCCTGCGGCTTGTGCCGGGGGTCCACGACGAAGAGGTCGTAGAAGTCTTCCGGCAGATCGGCGGCCGAGCGCATGAAGTCGATGGTCTCGCCCACGGTCCAGGCGGCGGGAATCGCCACCACCTCGCGCTGCATCAGGCGCCCGGCCGACTCCTCCGGGAAGGCGATGCCCTCCTCCAGGATCAGGCGGTAGCCCGCCGGGAGCTGCGCCAGGATGCGGCGCTGGAAGTCCTCGTCCAGATCCTCGAAGATCTCGACGGCGTCGTCGGATTCCAGTGCCGACAGCGCGGCGGCGATGCCCCTGGGTCCGATGTGCTCCAGCACCTCCTGGCGCACCACGGGCACCAGATAGGACAGCGCCTCCGGGTCGAATTCGGCGCCCAGGGCGTCCAACAGCAGCGGCCGCTCGTCGGCGGTCAGTCCCTCGATCAGATCGGCCAGGTCGGCGGCGTGCAGGCTTTCCGCGATTTCCTTCGGCGCCGCGGTGTCGCCACGCTCCAGGGCGTCCTGCACCTCGCGGATCTGTTCGTCGCGCAAGCCGTAGTCCTCGGCCTGCGGCGGCGTCTCGACCTCCGCCGTCTCGGGTTCGGGCGTGTGCAGCGACATGCGTTTCCGCTTCCTAGGCCTCGGCGAGCTTCGGAGCCGCCGCCTCGGCGGCGTGCGCCTGGGCGTCCACGACTGCGACGGCCGTCATGTTCACCACGCCGCGCGCGGTGACCGAGGGCGTGAGGATGTGCGCCGGTCGCGCCCCGCCCAGCAGCAGCGGGCCGATCGGCAGGCCCTCGCCCAGCACCTTCACCATGTTCATGGCGATGTTGGCGGAGTCGAGGGTCGGCAGGACCAGCAGGTTGGCCGTGCCCTTCAGCCGCGAGTTGGGGAAGATGCGCTGGCGGATGCGCTCGTCCAGCGCCGCGTCGGCGTGCATCTCGCCCTCGGCCTCCAGGTCCGGATGGTCCCGGTGCAGCCGGTCCACCGCCTCGCGCATCCTCGCCGCCGAGGGCGAGTCGGCGTTGCCGAAGTTGGCGTGGGAAAGCAGCGCCACCTTCGGCGTGATGCCGAAGGCGCGCACGGCCTCGGCGGCCTGCAGCGTCATCTCGACGATCTCTTCGGCCGAGGGGTCCTGGCTGACGTAGGTGTCGGTCAGGAAATAGGTTCCGGTCGGCAGGATCAGCACCGACAGCGCCGAGAAGTCGCGCACGCCCGGCGCCTTGCCGACGACGTCGCCGACGTGCTTCAGGTGCCAGCGGTAAATGCCCTCCACGCCGCACAGCATGGCGTCGGCGTCGCCCAGGTGCACCGCCAGCGCGGCGATCACGGTGTTGTTGGTGCGCACGATGGTGCGCGCGGTGTCCGGCTGCACGCCCTTGCGCTCCATCAGACCGTGATAGGTCTGCCAGTAGGTGGGATAGCGCGGGTCGGACTGCGGGTTGACCAGCTCGACCTCCCGGCCGGGGCGGATGCGCAGGCCCAGCTTCTCGATCCGGTCCTCCACCACTTCGGGCCGGCCGATCAGGATGGGACGCGCCAGGCCCTCGTCCACCGCCACCTGCGCCGCCCGCAGCACGCGCGAGTCCTCGCCCTCGGCATAGATGACCCGCTTGGGCTCGGCGCGGGCGCTCTCGAAGACCGGCTTCATCACGAGGCCGGAACGGAAGACGAATTCGCTCAGCTTCTGCGTGTAGGCGTCGAAGTCCTCGATCGGCCGGGCGGCGACGCCGCTGTCCATTGCCGCCTTGGCCACCGCCGGGGCCAGCTCCAGCATCAGCCGCGGGTCGAAGGGCCGCGGGATCAGGTAGTCCGGACCGAAGCCGCTGGACTGGCCGCCGTAGGCCTTCTGCACGACCTCCGAGGACTCGGCGAGCGCCAGGTCCGCCAGGGCCTTCACACAGGCGATCTTCATCGCCTCGTTGATCTCGCTGGCGCCCACGTCCAGGGCGCCGCGGAAGATGAAGGGAAAGCAGAGGACGTTGTTGACCTGGTTGGGATAGTCCGAGCGTCCCGTGGCGATGATGGCGTCGGGCGCCACGGCGCGCGCGTCCTCGGGCATGATCTCGGGAACCGGGTTGGCCAGCGCCAGGATGATCGGCGGATCGGCCATGCGCGCCACCATCTCGGGCTTCAGGACGTTGGGCGCGGACAGCCCCAGGAAAATGTCGGCGCCGTCGATCACCTCGCCCAGGGTGCGCTTATCCGTGGCCTGGGCGTAGCGCGCCTTCCAGCGGTCCATCTCGACCTCGCGGCCCTCGTGGACCACGCCGTGGATGTCGGTGACCCAGACGTTCTCGCGCTTCAAGCCCAATTCGCACAGCAGGTCCAGGCAGGCCAGCGCCGCCGCTCCCGCGCCGGAGCACACCAGCTTCACCTCGTCGAACTTCAGGCCGCGCAGGCGCAGCGCATTGAAGATCGCCGCGCCGACGATGATGGCCGTGCCGTGCTGGTCGTCGTGGAAGACGGGGATGTCCATGCGCCGGCGCAGCGCCGCCTCGATCTCGAAGCACTCGGGCGCCTTGATGTCCTCCAGGTTGATGCCGCCGAAGGTGGGCTCCAGCGCCGCGACGATCTCGATCAGCTTCTCGGGGTCGCGTTCCTTGACCTCGATGTCGAAGACGTCGATCCCGGCGAACTTCTTGAACAGGACGCCCTTGCCCTCCATCACCGGCTTGGCGGCGAGCGCGCCGATGTTGCCGAGGCCGAGTACGGCGGTGCCGTTGGAAATGACCGCGACGAGATTG
>CAZLNO010000076.1:0-1728 GCA_964561005.1 uncultured Rhodovibrionaceae bacterium
GATGCGACCGGCCCATAACGGATTATTAAACACGCAATGTCCAGAATCGCGGCGCACCATCGCGCATGGCCCGGAGTCGACGACGGAACTGAAAATCCAGCAGCGCAGCGAGGGCACGGTGCGCCAGAACGGCACCCCGGAGGTTCAGCCGCGGGCTGAGGATACGCCGGGTCCGATCACCCAGGCGGAGATGCGGGCGCTCATCGGCGACATCCCGCCGACCGCCTTCGCCGCGGTGGCCGCCATCTTCGACCGGCTGTACCGGGCCGACGCAAACCTCGCCAAGGCAAGGGACGAAACGGACGCATCGTCATGAGCGCCGATATCGACGCCAAGCTGGACAAGCTCCAGGCGCGCATCGAACGCCTGGACGCGGAGGTCGCGACCGGCGCGCTGGCCGATCTCGGCGGCCTCGACACGGCGATCGCCGGTGTCTGCCAGGAGGTCGCGGCGCTGCCGGCGGAGACGCGTGGCCCGCTGCAGCCCCGACTGGACGAGCTTCTGGCCCGGCTCGACGCGCTGGAGGGCAAGCTGCGCGACCAGTTCGAGGGCGTCAAGGCCGAGCTGCAGGCGCACGGCCGCCGCTCGCAGGCCACCCGCGCCTACAATCAGTCCGCGACGCGCTCGCGTCGGGAGACTTGATGGACGCGTCGACCTATCTGCGCTTCCTGGTGGCGCTGCTTTTCGTCCTGGCGCTGATCGTCGCGCTCGCCTGGGCGGCGCGGCGCTTCGGCCTGGGTGGGCGCATCGCGCCCCATGCCGGCAAGCGCCGGCGGCTGTCGATCGTCGAGGTGCTGCCGCTCGACGGGCGGCACAGGCTGGTGCTGCTGCGCCGCGACGCGGTGGAGCACCTTGTCGTCCTTGGACCCAGCCAGCCCCTGCTCGTCGAGGCCGGTATCCCGGCGGCGGGCGACGGCGAGCCGTCGGCGGGGAGCTTCACCGAGGCGCTGAACACGGCGGGGTCCGATTCATGACGGCGTGGCGCCGCGCGGTCCTCGCGGGGGTTGTCCTGGCGGCGCTGGCCGGTCTGGCCGCTCCGGCGGCGGCGCAGACGTTCAGCCTGGACTTCGGCGAGGGCGGCTCCAGCACCTCGCGCATCATCCAGCTCATCGCGCTGATCACGGTGCTGTCGCTGGCGCCGTCGATCCTGGTGATGGTGACCTCCTTCACGCGGATCGTGGTGGTGCTGTCGTTCCTGCGCACCGCCCTGGGCGTCCAGCAGACGCCGCCGAACTCGGTGCTGATCAGCCTGGCGCTGTTCCTCACCGCCTTCATCATGATGCCGACGATGCAGACCATCTACGATCAGGCGATCGTGCCGCTGGTCAACGAGGACATCGGCGAGCTGGAGGCCGCCGACCGCGCCGCCGCCCCGGTGCGCGAGTTCATGCTGGCCCACGTGCGCCAGCAGGACCTTCAGCTCTTCATCGACATGGCGGGCGTGGAGCAGATCGAGAGCCCGGCCCAGGCGCCGATGCGCGCGCTGATCCCGGCCTTCATGATCAGCGAGCTGCGCCGGGCGTTCGAGATCGGCTTCCTGCTGTTCCTGCCCTTCCTGGTGATCGACATGGTGATCGCCTCGATCCTGATGTCGATGGGCATGCTGATGCTGCCGCCGGTCATCATCTCCCTGCCCTTCAAGCTGATCTTCTTCGTGCTGGTCGACGGCTGGTATCTGGTGGCCGGCAGCCTGGTGCAGTCCTACGGCGGCGTCGGCGGATAGCAGGG
>CAZLNO010000076.1:1828-20270 GCA_964561005.1 uncultured Rhodovibrionaceae bacterium
ATCTGGTGGCCGGCAGCCTGGTGCAGTCCTACGGCGGCGTCGGCGGATAGCAGGGCGCTCGGGTTGCGCCCAGCGCGTGAAGATGGCGCCCCGCCGAGACGGCCGCGTGCCGCCTGCCGAATCCGAACGCCCTACCGCTCCCCCTTCGCCAGCTTCGCCTGCTGCTGCAGGCTCCTCAGGTAGTCGGTCATGAAGGACTGGGCCTGGGTGACCTGCGCGAGCTGCGACTGGATGGTCGCCTCCCCGGCCTCGGGCTGCGCGGCCAGCAAACGAAAGCTGTCGGCCTGCTCGGTACGGCCCATCGCCGCGCCATAGCGCGCGTTGATTCGCCGCAGCGGGTCCTGCCGTCCGGCGAGGGTCAGGGCCACCACCGCCCGCATGACCCGATCCGCCGCCGCCTCGGACAGGTCCTCGCCCTGGGCGGGCGGCGGCGGGAGCAGCTTCAGGAACGCCTCCGCGGCCTTGTCCCAGGCGCCTTCGTCGCTGTGGACCTTGGCCTTGATGCGCAGCCCTTCCTCGGTCGTGTCGGCGGCCAGAAGAGCCAGCGCCTCGGCGCCGCGGCCCGCCTCCGCCAGCGCCCGCGCTTTCAGGTGCTGGCGCCGCAGGATCAGATCGGCCGGGGTGCCATCGACCTCGCTGATCCGCAGGGCGTCCAATGCCTTCTCCGGCGCCGCGTCGAGCAGGCGGATCGAGGCCAGGCGTGCTCCGGTGCGCGCCTTCTCCGCGCCGGACAGACGGTGGCGGACCTGGCCGTCCAGCAGGCTGGCAGCCCGATCCAGCAGGTCGACCCGGACAAGCCGGTCGGCCAGGCGGGCAATCATGCGATCGCCCTTGGCTCCGGCCGGCGTCAGCTCACGGAAAGACTCATAGAGCGCAAGCGCCTTCAGCGAGGGCAGCTTGTCCGCCTCGCCCTCCAGGAACAGCCGTTCGAAGACGTCGCGCATGCGCTTTGCGGCCCGCTTCGCCCGGCGGGTGTCCGGCAGATGCGACGCCGCCTGGCGCAAGGCCGACAGGCCGCGGCGATACTCGTCGCCGGCCAGGTACAGGCTCGCCAGGCGGTCCAGCAGGATGGCCTCGAACTCGTCGCCGCGCCAGGCAAATCGGAGCCGTTCCAGCCGGGCGATCGCCGCGTCGCGGCCGATTCGTCCCGCGGCCAGATCGCGCTCGATCATGATGAAGCGCGCGCGGGCGCGCGATGGCGGGTGGTCGCCCTTGCCCACCTGTTGCCACAGCCCCTCGGCGGCCTCCACCTCGCCGTCCAGCAGCCGACGGCGCGCTTCCAGGAAGGCGATCTCGGCGCGCTCGCCCTGGTTGGGGTCGAGTCGGCGCGCCTTCTCCAGCTCGCGGCCGGCCGCCTCGACCTCCCCCAGCCGAAGGTGGGACTCCGCGGCCCAGATGTGCATGCGCTTGCGCACCGTGTCTGGATAGGTGTCCAGGAAGCGTTCCCCGGCGTGGAAGGCCTGGAGCCCGGCCTGGTGCGCGTCGGTCAGCATGGCGTGCGCGCCGCGCCAGGGCAGCGCCTCGCCGACGCCGTCGAGCGCCGGATGGGCCAGCGTCTCCCCGGCCTGGCGCCATTCGCGGTCAAGCAGGTGCGCCGCGCCCTTCATCAGCCGCACCTGGGGATCAAGCCCGCGGCGCGGCTTTTCCTCGGCGTAAAGCTCCAGCGCGCCCAGCGTCTCGGTGGCCAGGCCGTGGGCGAAGAAGAAGCGGGCCAGATCGAGACGCCTCAGGTGGCGCTCGGCGGGCGGCGCCTCCCCGACGGCCTTCTGCAAACGCTGGCGAACGTCAGTGTAGGGCTCGCCGCCGTGGCGCCAGGCCGGCAAATCCAGCAGCCGTCGCCCATCCAGGTCGGCGGGACGGGCCTGATCCCCGTTCGCCCGGTCGACCTTGCTGACGGCCAGTGGCTGCTCGCCGCCATGCACCACGACCTCGGCGTCCGTCGTCGCGACGCGAACGTGCTCGGCCCAGGGCGCCACGACAATACCAAGGCTGGTCGGCAGCAGCGAAAACTCCTGGAATCGATGTTCGAGCGCCACGCCCTGGCCGCCCGCCGCGAGCGGCACGACCCGCAGAGATCCGCCGCTGCCCGGATCCCGGAGCGACACCACCGGACCTGGCTCGGCCGCCGGCAGCGTCACGCGGCCGTTGGCCACGTCGACCCGCAGCGGGCGTCGCGGCAGGGCGGCCTGCGGCGCCAGCGACAGGAGCCACCGGCCCTCCTGGCGACCGAGCCGCGCGTCCAGTCCCGGCGCCGCCTCGATGCGAACCACTGTCGCCGTCTCGTGGTCGACGATCGCCGCCGCCTCGATCCCGGCGCTGGACCGTTCGAGCCGCGCCGGGAAGCCGTCGGGCGCCGTCCCCTCGGCCACCAGCCAGAGCGCCCCGCCGCGACGGTAGACCGCCGCCGTTCCCGTGGCCCAGGGCAAGGGCACCTCGGTATGGGGAACGGGCGGCGGGATCTCCCCCGGCTTGGGCGCGATCCCCTGCGCCACCTGCTCAGGGGTGAAGCGGAGACCGTCCGCGCCGTCGCCGTCCGACGTGTCCGTGGTTCTCGTCGCCGCGTCTCGCACGGATGCGCCGCCGCGACCGTCGCGGGCCACGGCCGGCGTCGCCGCCGGCGCTTCGCGCCGCGCGCTTTCGTCGCGAGGCACCAGCGGCGTCGGGGCACCGATCGCGTCCGGATCGCCTTCGGCCCCATCGCCTTCGGCCTTTCCCGGCTCGTCCGGAGCGTCCGTCGCGCCGGTGCTGGCGGTCGACGCGGCGTCGGCGTCCGCCTCGGCCGGCACCGCCGTCGCGGCGGCCGAGGACGACGAAGTCGACGCCCCTTGGTCCGGCGCGGCCCCTTGGTCCGGCGCGTCGGCGTCCGCGGAAACGCTCGTCGCGTCCTTCCCGCCGGCCGCCGCTGACGTCGGCTCGTCGGAAGCCTTGTCCGTTCCCGGCCGTGTCGTCCCGGTCGCCTCGCGCGCGGCCAGAACGCCCGGGCCGTCGGCGGGCGGCTCCCGACCCGGCGCGAAGACATCCACGACCACTCGATTGTCCAGGGTGAAGTGGCGTACGCGCGCGCCGTCCGGCGTCGTGAGGGCGACTTTCGCGCCGGCCCGCTCCAGGTCCGGCCGCAGCCCGGTTACCCGATCCAGCGTTCGCTGCCGATAGGCGCCGATGTCCATCAGCGCCCGCCGATCGAAGGCGACGACCGTCTCCCCGCCCGTGCGGTCGTGGTCGACGCGGTAGGACACCGGCTCCGGCCAGTCGAAGACCAGACGATCGTAACCTGGATGCTCGCCGACGCGCACACGAACCTTCGGCAGACTCTCCGCCGCGGGGACGTCCCCGTTCGTTTTCCCGTCGCCCGCCCCGTCCGGCGCCGGCCCGTCCTGCTGCTGAACGTCCGCGCGTCGGGCATCCTGGCGCGCGGCGATGGCGTCGGTTGCCTCGCCAGCCCCATCATTCCGGCCACCGTCGGAGTCGTCGTCCGAGGGGTCCAGCCCCGCCGCGTTCGCCGGGTCGGTAAGGTCGATCACCACCTTGGGTCCGTAGGTGAAGTGCTTCACCCCGAACGCCCGTTTCATCGGAAAGGTGATGCGATAGCCGTGCGGTCCCGGCGCGCCCAGGCCGATGTAGTCGTCCAGGGCCGGGAAGAGGCCACTGGTCTGGAACGAGGCGCGGCGCGCGAATTCCAGGTGGAGGGCATCGTTGCGCACGAAGGCGCGATACTGCACCGGCTGGGACCAGTCGAACACGATCCGGCCATAGCCGACGTGATTGCCGCCGCGGACCTGCACCGCCTCCTGCGCGTGCGCCGCCGCCACGAGCGACAGGCCGGCAACGACGAGCAAGGCCTGAAGAAGGCGGCGCATCACGGCCTCTCCCGCGCGACCCGGCTGATCATGACGTCCACGCGCCGTGCCAGCGCCCGCCGTTGCTCGGGAGGCAGCGTCTCCGGCAGAGCGTCGTACTGCGCATCGCCGTACCCGCGGGCAATGATCGGGCCGTCGTAGCCCGCCGCGCGCAGGGCCGCGGCCACGGACTGGGCCCGCAGCAGCGACAGCTCCCAGTTCGAGGGATACTGCCGCCGCGGCTGGCGCGGGTCGGCATGCCCCGCGACCGCGATCCGGTTGGAGAAGTTGCGCAAGACGCCGCCGAGATTGAACACGGCGCGGGCCGCCGACTCGCTCAACGCATAGGCGCCGGTGGCGAACAGCATGTCGGCGGGCATCGACAGGAAAACCCGGTCCCCCTCGCGCCGCACCACGCTGTCGGCCAGCGCCTGCGATTCGCGAAGCTGGGCGCTCAGCACCTGGGCGACGTAATCCAGGTCGGCGCCCGGCGTGACCTCGCTGTCCGGCATGTCCAGGCGCAGCATAGGTGCCGCCGGCCGGGGCTCGAACACCGTGTTCAGTCGTTCGCGCAGGCTGTCGCTCAGGCTTTGCCAGTCGCTGGTCTTGACCGTGGACATCGCGAAGATCATGACGAAGAAGGTGATCATCAATGCGATGAGGTCGGTGAAGGTCAGCAGCCACGCCTGGGACGCCCCGCGGCGCCGCGCGGGCGCGATGAAAGGCGCCACCGGCAATCCCGGCCCGGTGTCCGGCCCGCCGCTCATTGCGCGCCCGCGTCCTCGGGCGCGAGCGGTGCCGTCGACACAGGAGATTCGCGCAGACGGATCACGATCGCCACCATGCCGGCCTTCGACCCGTCCGCCGCCACCGGCCAGAGGCCGACCGAGATGTCCGACTCCGCAAGACCGAGTTCGGCCATGTGACGGGCGAACAGCCCCGCGCGCAGCACCCCGAGGTCATCGCGTGGAGTGGCCGCGCCCCGCGGACGGGCGTGAAGAAACTGCAACTCGTAGAAGCGCGCCCGACCGGCCTCCCCGGTGAGCGCGTCCGCCAGGCGCCGCAACAGCGGCCCGCGCCCGAGGGCCAGTTCCGCGCGCTCGCGTCGGAACAGCGACCGCGCCGGCAGTTCGATTCGCAAGACCGTCCCATCCGCCGCCTTCTCCACCTTGACCGCTGGCAGCGTCCGCTTGAACAGCGATTCGAGCCGCGTCGCCAGGGAATTGGCGCCGTCGAGCGCGCCCAGCCCGGCGTCCGGGTTCGGCAGCGTGCGCAGCGCGGCCACCCGGCCCTGGAAGGTCAGCGCGACGCTTTCCAGAACCTCGCGACTCCGCCGCTCCTCGAAATTCGACATCGTCGTCAGCAGGATGAAGAAGGCCAGCAGGATGAGCTTCAGGCTCAGCATCAGGACGGTCGTGCCGTCCGCGGCGGCGCGCTTCGCGAAGGTTTTGGCGGCAAGATCCATCCGGCGCAGCCACCGCGAAATCAGTCGAAGTCGGCCAGCAGCGCGTCGATGTCGTCCTGGCTGATGCCTTCACCCTCGGCCGCCGGGCCGCTCATCAGCTTGCGATCGGGATCCTCCTGCTCGTTCTCGGCCGCGGTGCCCTCCCGCAGCTTCGCCCGCTCGCGCGCCACTTCCTCGCCGAAGGCGGCCAGCAGGGCCTCCACCTTCTGCTCGATCTGCTGCAGCGCCTTGACCACCTTGGTGATCCGCTGACCCGTGATGTCCTGGAAGTTGCAGGCCTCGTAGACGGCGGTGACGGCGTCGGTAATCTTCTGGGACTTTTCCTGGTCCTCCTTGTCCAGCTCGCCCGCGACCTCCTCGATCGATTCCACCGCCTCCAGGATCTGGTTGGTGGCCTGCTCCGTCGCGCCCACCACGGCCTCCAGCTCATCCGTGGCCGCCGGGAGGTGCTGATCACGAATCTCGTCCGGACGAACCTGCGCGATCTCCGCCTTCGCGCTCTCGATATATCGCGCGAGCGCCTCGATCTCCGCGTAGAGCTTCAGATTGACGGCCGAGAGATCACCCTCGACCGTGGCCATGACGCTCTCGACCGCGGAGGCGATGTCCAGGGGATCCGCCCGCGGACCATTCTCCGCCAGGATCTGGAGGCGACGCTCCAGCTCCGCCCGCAAGGGGTCGTTGTGCCCCTGGCGCGATTGCACCTCCGTCGGCTTGGACCCGGGCATGACGCCTGACCTCCCTGCTGTCAGAACTGGCCGAAGACCGCCGTCAACTTGCCCTTGAGCGTCTCCGCGTTGAACGGCTTGATGATATAGTTGGTGACCCCGGCCTCCTTGGCGGCGACGACGTTCTCGCTCTTGCTTTCCGCAGTGACCATAATGAAGGGGAGGTCGGCGAGCTTCTGGTCGGCGCGCACTTCCTTGAGGAGCTGCAAACCGCTCATCGGCTCCATGTTCCAGTCGGAAATCACCAGTCCGTACTTCTTGTCGCGCAGCTTCTGCAACGCGACGCTGCCGTCGGTGGCCTCGTCGACATTGTTGAAGCCGAGCTGCTTTAGCAGGTTGCGAACGATCCTCAACATCGTCTTGTAGTCGTCCACGACGAGGATCGGCATATTCGGATCCACACCCGCCATGTCTGCCTGAACCCCCTTCCAACTGCCCTGTGATCGGATGAATGCCGCCGGGCAAGGTAGTCGCAGACACTTAAAAGCCGGTAAACGTTTGCTGTCCGATGAAAAATCGCCAGGGATTTATCAAGAAGCCGGGCCGGGGCCGTCCGCCGATCGGAAGCGCACGCGGTTCCGCTTTCCTTGGCCACCCGACACAGCCGGCATGCGCCAGCCCCGGCCGATCGGGCCGCGCGGCCCCGGCACCTCGTCCCCTGCCGCGCGCCTCCGGGGGGCAACAAACGGCCGCTTGCCCCCGCGAACGCCGGCCTATTCGCGCGGGATGGGCAGATCGCGGCGCTTGGCAAGCTCCAGCGTCAGCGCCTGCGCCTTGGTGGGCTCCATCTCCGCCAGGATCGGCGCGGTACGGCGCTCGTTCATCCGATCGATCACCTTGAGAAGGACAGGCATCTCCAGGTCCTCGAAAATACGGGCGGCGTCCTCGGGATCCATTTTCTCGTAAATTGACACCAGTCGCTTGACCTGCTTGGCCTGCTGGTCGTCATATTCGATCAGGAGATTTTCAATTTCCTTCTTCAGGTTCTCAAGCTCCGCGAGGTCCGCCTTGAGGCGTTTCTCCGCGGCCTTCAGGAGGGACTGCCGACGATCCAGCGCCTCTTCGCGCCGCTGCAGCTCCTTGCGTCGCTCGGCAAGCTGCTGCAGCAACTCCACCTCGGCCTCGCTCATGGTCAGCGGATCGCGAATGCGGGCGCCCTCGTCCGCCGCGGTCGAGGCCACCTCCGTTTCGCCCGCGTTCGACGCAGCCGTGTCGCCGCCCGCGCCCCCTTTGGACGAGGACGTCGCGTCCGCCGCCGCGTCGTCCGCCTGCTCGGCCGCCCGAGCCTGGGCGACCTGGACCTTGTCGAAAGGATCGGCGACCAGGCCGACGGCCGTCTCGGCCGCCTCGTTGGCGGTCGCCACCCCGCCAAGACCGGTCCATATCTCCCCAAGGCGCAGGCCAAGCGTGAGCACGGCGACCCCGATCAGCGCGGGCAGGATTCGAAAACGCATGCCTTCCTCCCGGGTCTGTCTCCCGGCCCTACCTCAACGGACCCGCCGAAGCGCCTTCATGAGCTGCGAATCGGCCTCCGGATCCTCCTCCTCGTCCCAGCGCCGCTCGGTCGCGCGGGCCGCCGCCGGCCGCGGGCCCGCCGCGGCCGGCGCGCGCGGACGGCCGCCGTCAGCGGGAGCCTTCCTTTCCGGCCGCTTGTCCGTCGCGGCCTTGGCCGTGCCGGCCGTCCCGCCGCGCGCCTTGCCGACCTCACCGGTCAGCCGGTCGGCCAAGGCCGTGCCCTTGTCGACAAGGAAACGCAGGTCGTCGACCAGCCCGCGCGCGGCGCTGACATTCTTCTCCAGATTGCCGCCGTCCTCGCTGGCCGCGGTCTTCAGCTCCGAAAGCGCCTTTTCCGCCCGCTCGGTGCTGTCCACCAGCCGGGTGGCCAGCGCCTCCATTTCCTGCTTGGTGTTGCGCAGGGTCGCCAGCTTGCGATTGAGCACCGAGGCATAGACGATCGTGGCGATCAGCAGCGCCGCGATGACGATGTCCAGGGCGAGGGAGAGAAAGCTCATGAAATGTCCCCCTGACGGGCCGCCTTGTTCTCGATCCGCACGGCGATCTGCCCGTTGCGACGCCCCATGGGACCTGCGAACATCTTCACGTCGCCACAGCGCAGGCTGACCTTCGACCGCGGCGTGACATTCAGCGGAATGAAGTCCCCGACCTTCCAGTCGAGAACCTCGCCCAGCGTCATCTCCACCTCGTCGAGCACGGCGCGCAGGCTGATCTCGGTCTGCCAGAGCTCGGCGGTGAGGTGGCTTTCCCAGATGGAGTCGCGCCCGAACTTCTCGCCCATGAACATCTGGAGCAGCATCTCGCGCACAGGCTCCAGCGTGGCGTAGGGCAGCAGCAGCTCCATGCGACCACCGCGGTCCTCCATGTCGACGCGCAGGCGCGCGACGACGGCGGCGTTGGCATGGCGGGCGATGGTCGCGAATCGCGGGTTGGTCTCCAGACGCTCGAATCGGAAGGTCACCGGCGACACCGGGTCGAAGGCCGCCGAAAGGTCGCCCAGCACGACATGCACCATGCGCTCGATCAGGTTGCGCTCGATGGTGGTGTACGGCCGTCCCTCGATGCGCATCGGCGCGGTGCCGCGGCGGCCGCCCAGAAGGACGTCCACGATCGAGTAGATCAGCGTCGAGTCCACGGTCATCAGACCGTAGTTGTCCCATTCCTCCGCCTTGAATACCGTCAACATGGCCGGCAACGGAATGGAATTGAGGTAGTCACCGAAGCGGATGGAATTGATGTTGTCCAGGCTGACCTCGACATTGTCCGAGGTGAAGTTGCGCAACGAGGTCGACATCATGCGGACCAGGCGGTCGAAGACGACCTCCAGCATCGGCAGGCGCTCGTAGGACACGAGCGCCGAGTTCACGATCGCCTGGATCGCCGACTGCTCGCCCTCGCCGCCGCTGTCGGCATCGACTCCCAGCAGGCTGTCGATCTCGTCCTGGTCGAGCACGCGCGTGGAACCGCCGCCGTCGTCGCCGGCGGCCATCCGCTCCCACTCGGCCATCAGATCGTCTTCGTCGATGTCTTCGCCGGTATCGGGCTCGTTGTCTTCCGCCATGGTCCGTCCTGTCCCCTCTGCCAAGTCCCCTCCGGACGGTGTCTCGGACTACTGGACGAGCATTTCCTTGAAGAGGACGTCCTGCACCTGGACACCCTCGACCGCGTTGTTGACGCGCAGCAAAAGCTCCTCGCGCAGCCGCTGCAGGCCGGCCGAGCCCCGCAGGTCCTCGATGCGCAGCTCGCGCAGGTAGACCTGGAAGTTGTCGACGATGCGCGGCGTCATGGTCTTGATCTTCTCCCGGTCCGCTTCGCTCTCCAGCTCCAGGCTGACCGTCAGCTTGAGGAAGTTGCTGCGGCCGTCCCCGGAGTTCAGGTTCACCAGCATCGTCGGCATCTTGTAGAAGACGGTGTTCGACCCGCTCTCCTGGGCGCTCTGAGACTTGTCCGATCCCAGAAGCTTGTCGGCCATCCCCGTGACCCAGAGCCCGACCGCCGCACCTATCAGGAGCAGCAGCGGCACGCCGATGAAAAGGACGATCTTCTTGCCCGGCAGCCCCTTCTTCCGGGGCTCGGTCTCGAGTTCGACATCCTCGCCGAGATCGTCGCCGGCAGCTTGATCGGTCATGAATGCAGGCCCTGCCCGTTGGCTCGTGTCGCGCGCGCCCGGCTGCTTGATGCGGGGCGAAACCAGGGTCAACCTAGGGCCGCGTCGGTTAAGAACTGGTTGAACCCGCGGGCGGCGCCGCACCGGCAGAAGCGACCGGGCATCCCGGCAAGACTTGCCCGCATGCAAGGCCCGAGGCGGTCCGTTTTCGGCCGCCCACCCCGCGCGCGTCGCGGTCCGGCGCGGCCAGGGGTTCTGGCATGCAACCTGCATGAGGGTCAGCGAGCCGATGGGCCGGCACCCTTTTCGCCGGCAGCAGCAGTCACGGGACCCGATCGCGAGCCATGGAAACCACGACCTATATCGCGCTTTCGCGGCAAACCGCCCTGCAGCGTCAGATGTCCGTGATCTCCCACAACCTGGCGAACCTGAGCACGCCGGCCTATCGCCGCGAGAACGTCATGTTCGAGGAGGTCCTGCGCGACACCCAGCGCGGCGAGACGGGCGAGATCAGCTTCGTCCAGGATGTCGCCACGATGATCGACACCCAGGAAGGGCCGATGGAGAGCACGGGCAACCCGCTCGACCTGGCCATCTCCGGCGAGGGCTACTTCGTGGTCGAGACCGAGGACGGGCCGCGCTACACCCGCCACGGCAGCTTCCAGCTCGACCAGGACGGCGAACTGGTCACCAAGCAGGGTCGGCCCGTCCTCGACGACCAGGGCAACCCCATCCAGTTCCCCGAGGAAGCTGAGGAGGTGACGGTCTCGGCCGACGGGGTCGTCTCCACCGAGGAGGGGCCGCTGGCCACCCTGGACATCGTCGCCTTCGACAATCCCCAGAACCTGCAGAAACGGGCCGACGGCCTCTATGACGCCGGCGACATGGCCCCGCTCGCGGCCGAGGACGCCGCGGTGAAGCAGGGCCTGCTGGAAGGCTCCAACGTGCAGGGAGTCGTCGAGATGACGAAGATGATGGAAACGGTGCGGAGCTACCAGGGCACCAAGCGGATGCTGGATCAGGAGCACGAGCGCCAGCTTCGCGCCGTCCGCACCCTGGTCAGCTCGAACTAGCGCGCACGCACGCGCCGCCGTGACGACGCGAGGAAAGGAGACAGGTCATGCGCTCTCTCGACACCGCCGCCACCGGGATGCTGGCGCAGCAGCTCAACGTCGAGGTGATCTCGAACAACATCGCCAACGTCAACACCTCCGGCTACAAGCGCCAGCGGGTGGAGTTCAACGACCTGCTGTATCAGGACCAGCGGCGGGTGGGGGCGAACTCCTCGCAGGAAGGCACGATCGTGCCCTCGGGCGTCCAGGTCGGCCTGGGGGTCAAGCCGGGCGCCATCTACCGGATCAACGAACAAGGCGGCCTGAACATCACCGACAACCCGCTCGACCTGGCGATCGACGGCGAGGGCTACTTCCAGATCGAGCTGCCCAACGGCGAGACCGCCTATACGCGCACCGGGTCCTTCCAGCTTTCCCCCGACGGTGACCTGGTGACCTCGGACGGATTCCTGGTGCAACCCGGCATCACCATTCCCGAGGATGCCGTCGGGGTGGCGATCAACCCCGACGGCGAGGTGCTGGTCGACCTGGACGGCCAGATCCAGCCGCAGAACGTCGGCCAGATCGAGCTTGCGCGATTCCAGAACCCGGCCGGCCTGGAGGCGCTGGGCGACAACCTCTTCCTGGAAACGGCCGCCTCGGGCGATCCCAACGTCGCGGTGCCCGGCACGCCCGGCTTCGGCGCCATCCAGCAGGGCATGATCGAGAGTTCCAATGTCGACATCGTGAGCGAGATCACGAACATGATCGAGGCGCAGCGGGCTTACGAGATGAACAGCCGCGTCATACAGGCCTCCGACGAGATGATGCAGTCGGTCACGCAGCTTCGCTAAAGCCGCTCTTCGCTGATGTGTCACGACCTTCTTTACGATTCCACAACGCAGCCGGCGGGAGACTGTACACGGGGGCACGCGAGACGACCGGCGCAGGACGCGGAGGAGGACCCGAGCCAGATGACGCCGAGCCTGCGGCTTGCAAGAACGTTATCGAGGCTGGCGGCCGTGGCGGTCGTGCTGGGCGTCTTGCTGCCGGCCATCGACGCGGCGCGGGCGAGCGACCCAAGACCCGTGGGACCGTCGACGACCGTGGACGCCCGGGCCATCCGCCTGAGCGATCTGTTCCAGGGCTTGCCGCCCGGCGCCGACGCCGTGGTGGCGCGAGCGCCGGCGCCTGGCCGGGCGGTGCGCTTCAGCGTCAGCCGCCTGGAGAGACTTGCCGAGGATCACGGCATCGCCTGGACGGCCGGCGCGGACGCGGGACCAGTGACCGTTCATCGCGCCGTGCAGCGCCTTGGTGCCCAAGAGATCACGGCGGCTGTCCGGACGGCGCTGATGCGCCAGGGGGCGGACCCGTCCCTCCGGGTGTTGCTGAACAACGCCGACCTGACGCTGGATTTGCCCACGAACGTGCCGGGAACCCTGGCCGTGGCCGACCTCGACTACCGCCCACGCCAGGGCCGCTTCAGCGCCACGGTGTCCGCCCCGGCGCAAGGCGAGGCGCTGGCGCGCGCGACAATCACGGGCCGTGCCGTGCGCATGCTGGAGGTTCCCGTCCCTGTCGAGCGCATCGACCGCGGCGAGATCATCGACGAGAACGATCTTCAATGGATCGCGCTGCCCTCCGATGATCTCCGCCATAACCATCTGACCGACGCCGCGAAGATCGTCGGCATGAGCGCTCGCCGTCCGTTGCGACCCGGCGAGCCGCTGCGCAGCACGGCGGTGGAGAAGCCGGTCCTGGTGAGCCGCAACAGCCTGGTGACGCTGCGCTTGAAAACGCCGCGCATGACGCTGACCGCACAGGGGCGCGCGCTGGAAGACGGCGCGAAGGGCGAACCTGTCCGGGTGATCAACACCATGTCGAAGACCACCGTGACCGGGATCGTCGCCGGTAGCAACGTGGTGACGGTCCGGCCCATCGCGGCGCCGCGAAACTAGGAGGTTGCCATGCCCCGCAGCATCCGCGCGATGCCATTGAGCCGCCTTCTCCTGCCGCTGGTGATGGGGGTCGTGCTTTCCGGCTGCGGCGCGGCCGAGCGGCTGGAGAACGTCGGCAAGAAGCCGCCACAGTCCGTGATCGAGAGTCCCGCCAAGCTGCATGGCGACAAGCCGCTGCAGGTGCCCATGCCGCGCCCGCAGGCCGAGGCCGGGGCGCGCAACGTGAACTCGCTGTGGAGCCCCGGCTCGCGCGCCTTTTTCAAGGATCAGCGCGCGAACGAGGTCGGCGACATCCTCAGCGTGGTGATCAACATCGACGACAGCGCCGAGCTCGAGAACGAGACGACGCGCAGCCGCGACGCCGGCGAGAACGCGGGCCTCTCGAACTTCTTCGGCTTCTCCGGGCAGCTCGGCAACTTCCTGCCCGACGAGGTCGATCCCGCCTCGCTGGTCGACGCCAACAGCACGAGCGAGCACACCGGCCTGGGCGAGATCGAGCGCGAGGAGCAGATCAGCATGCGGGTCGCCACGATGGTCACCCAGGTGCTGCCCAACGGCAACCTCGTCATCGCCGGCCGCCAGGAGGTGCGCGTCAACTTCGAGAACCGCATCCTGCAGATCACCGGCATCGTGCGCCCGGAGGACATCACCTCGACGAACGAGATCAGCCACGAGGACATCGCCGAGGCGCGAATCGTCTACGGCGGCGAGGGCCAGCTCACCGACGTGCAGCAGCCGCGCTACGGCCAGCAGATCTACGATATCATCTTTCCGTTCTGAAGCAGGCGGCGGCGCAGTGGCGGGCCCCCGTCGCAACCATGCGCAATCGTCTTGAAGGATGCGGGACGCGGCCCGACCACCGGCAGGCTAAAGCCTGCCCTACAATTACTCCGGACACCGCGGCCGTCGCAGGGCGCGCTTCAGCGTGCCCATGCCGGGCGAACGGCCGCCTGCCGATCAGTCGTCGCGCTGCGTGCGCTCGAGGCGTTCGTGGCGCTCCTGCGCCTCGATCGACAGCGTGGCGATAGGCCGGGCTTCGAGGCGGCGCAGGCTGATCGGCTCGGCGGTTTCCTCGCAGTAGCCGTAGGTGCCCTCCTCGATCCGCTCCAGCGCCTCGTCGATCTTGGAGATCAGCTTGCGCTCCCGGTCGCGGGTGCGCAGCTCCAGCGAGCGGTCGGTCTCCAGGGACGCGCGGTCGGCAATGTCGGGCTCGGCCATGCCCCCGTCCTGGAGGTTGTCCAGCGTCTCGCTGGATTCCCGCAGCAGCTCCTCCTTCCAGCGCAGGAGCTTCTGCCTGAAATATTCTTTCATGGTTTCGTTCATGAAGGGCTCGTCCTCGGAGGGACGGTAATCTGGCGGCAGGGTCGTCACCGACATCCTCTAATCCCACAACGTGGTGCTGGCTGGGTCTCGAACCGCGCGGGAGTATAAGAATTTCCGGACTTGCGACAAGCCCGAATACCGCTCAGGTGCTATGACAGCCGCTTGTTTTCCAAGCGTTTTTGAACGTTTCGAGTCAGCGGCCCAGCTTTGCCAGCTCCACCCGGGCCCGCAGCTCGATCTCGTCGAGGATTTCGTTCAGCGCCGGGTCGTCGGTTTCCGCGCGCGCCGTCTCCACCTCCTCGGCCAGCCGGGAGATCGTCGCCGGCGAAAGCCGGCCGTCCAGAAGGTTCAGGCGAAGCTCCTCCAGGCGTTCCAGCAGCCGCTCGCCATGCTGGCGCGCCTTGCTGCGCTGGGCCAGGGCATCGGGAACCTCCTGCAGCGCCAGAAGCGCGTCGAGTCCGGCGATCTGGCCCGCGCTCCCCACGTTGCCGACGGCGTCGCCGGCGCCCTCGCCGACGCGGCTGGCGAAGTCGCCGCCGCCCGCGCCTTGCGACCGCTCCTTGCGGCGCGCCGGCGCGGTTCCCTGCGGCGACACACGATCGATCTTCATCCCGGACCCCTCAAGCGCTTCGAGCAAAAAGAATCAGGAACAGCCCCGGTCGTCAACAGACGTTTGCCCCGGCGCGCCGCTGCGAAGTCCGGGCATCCTCCCCGCACGCCCCGCCGCCCGTCCCTGCGAGGTCGGCGCGACGGCGAGGCCCTGGCCGCGACAGCATCGCGATATGCTGTCGCGTTCCGCGTCGCGTTCCCTGTCGATCTTGCCGAGAGTACGGTTAAGCCGCCGTAAACCCCGACCTTCCAAGATGCCCCCCGGTGGCGCCGGAAACTGCCGGTCGGCAAGACTTGCCGCCATGACGGTCGCCTTTGCCGCCCTTGCGGTCCCGAGCCGCCCCGGCAGCCGGCGGAATCGCCCGCCGAACGGCCGCCCCGGCCTGGCACGGGTTTTGCGTCAAAGCGCCGGAATGTGGCCGTCGACACACCAGAGCAGACGCGAGCGGACCTTCGAGATCATGCTGCGCACACGCCTCCGCACCGCCCTCGCCGCCGGCCTGCTGGCCCTTGTCGTGCTGGCCGCCCAGGGCGCGCAGGCGCAGTCGCGCATCAAGGACATCGTCGATGTCGAGGGCGTGCGCGACAACATGCTGGTGGGTTACGGCCTGGTGGTCGGCCTCAACGGCACTGGCGACGACATCGACGACTCGGTGTTCACCCGCGAGAGCCTGATCGGCATGCTGCAGCGCCTGGGCGTCAACGCGCGCGACGAGGACCTGGACACCGAGAACGTGGCGGCCGTGATGGTCACCGCCAATCTGCCGCCCTTCACCCGCCAGGGCACCCGCATCGACGTCAGCGTCTCCGCCCTCGGCACGGCGGAGAGCCTGCTGGGCGGCACGCTGCTGGTGACCCCGCTGCTGGGCGCCGACGGCGAGGTCTACGCCGTCGCCCAGGGGCCGGTGGCGGTCGGCGGCTTCTCGGCCGGCGGCGACGCGGAGACAGTCACCAAGGGCGTGCCGACCAACGGCCGCATCGCCAACGGGGCCATCGTCGAGCGCGAGATCGACTTCGAGCTGGCCTCGCTGCAAACCGTCAACCTGACGCTGCGCAACCCGGACTTCACCACCGCGCGCCGGGTCGCGCGCGCCATCAACCGCTTCCTCGGTCAGCGCACGGCCGCCTCGCTGGACCCCTCCACGGTGCAGGTGCGCGTCCCCGGCGACTATCAGGGCGGCGCCGTCGGCCTGATCACCGACATCGAGCAGCTTCCCGTCTCGCCCGACCAGGTCGCCAAGGTGGTGATCGACGAGCAGTCGGGCGTGATCGTCATGGGCGAGAACGTGCGCATCTCCACCGTCGCCATCGCCCAGGGCAACCTGACCATCCGAGTCACCGAGACGCCGCAGGTCAGCCAGCCCTCGCCCTTCGCCCAGCAGGGCCAGACCGAGGTGGTGCCGCGCACCGACGTGGAGGTCGACGAGGGCGAGGACAACCGCCTGGCCGTGGTGCCCTCCGGCGTCACCCTGCAGGAGCTGGTCAACGGCCTGAACGCGCTGGGCATCGGGCCGCGCGACATGATCACCATCCTGCAGGCGATCAAGGCCGCCGGCGCGCTGCAGGCGGAGATCGAGGTGCTGTGATGAGCTTGGCCAAGACCAACATCGACGTCACGCTGCTGCAGCAGCAGGGCGAGGCCGCCAAGGCCAAGGCCGCCGGCGCCAAGGCTGCCGAGAGCCGCAAGGCCGCGCGCCAGGCCGCCGAGGACTTCGAGGCCCTGTTCCTGGCCCAGATGTTGCAACCGATGTTCAAGGGCCTTGAGGCAGACGCCCTGTTCGGCGGCGGGCCCGGCGAGGACGTCTACAAGTCGATGCTGGTTCAGGAGTACGGCAAGGCGATTTCGCGCGCCGGCGGCGTCGGCATCGCCGACGCGGTGCAGGCGGAGATCCTGAAGCTGCAGGAGGTCGCAGGGAAATGACGAACGCGATGCAGGCGCGAGAGGACACGGTGGACGTGGCGGTCATGACCAACCCCGCCCGCGATCCGGCCGAGACGACGGCCCCGGAGACGGAGGCGGCGCAAACCCCCGATGGTCCCGTGGCCGCCCTGCTGGCCAGCACGCGCGAGCTGACGGCGGTGCTGGAGGAGGAGATCGCGCTGATCCGCGAGGCCGAGCCGGCGGCGATGCGCGAGCTGCAGCAGCGCAAGGCCCACCTGGCCGCCGCCCACGAGATGTGCGTCAAGGCGCTGAAGGACGATCCCGACGCGCTGGCCGCTCTCAGCCAGGAAGAGCGCGACGAGCTCGGCGCCGCGGCGGAGACGCTGCACAACACGCTGCGCCGCAACGCCCGGGCGATCGAGGCGGCGCGCCGGGTGACCGAGGAGCTGCTGAGCGCCACGGTGGACATCGTGCGCAAGCACCGCCGCGAGAATTCCGGCTACGCCCCCCACGGCGGCCATCGCCGCCCCAGCGAGCGGCTGAGCGCGCCGCTCACCTTCGACCAGAGCCACTAGCGGGCGGGCGAACCAGAGGAGACAACGGTCATGTCGCTTTCAGGCGCGCTCTCGGCCGCATTGTCCGGCATCCGGGCCAATCAGGAGCAGATGCGGGTCATCTCGGGCAACGTCTCCAACGCCGGGGTCGAGGGCTTCACCCGCAAGACCGCGCCGCAGGCGACCCAGGTCGTCGGGCTCGGCACCAACGGCGGCGTGATCACCGGCGAGGTGCAGCGCGAGGTCGACCAGTTCCTGACCAGCCAGATCCGCGAGGGCGCGACCACGCTGTCCTTCCAGGAGACCCGGCAGGAGTTCCTGCAGCGTGTGCAGGATTTCTTCGGCACGCTGCAGAGCGACAGCAACCTGTCGAACAAGATCAACCAGTTCCGGCAGAACCTGGAGGCGCTGGCGATCGAGCCGGAGAACTCCGCCGCCCAGGCCAGCGTGGTGCAGCAGGCGGTCGCGCTTGCCCAGGACTTCCGGGACTTCTCGCAAAAGACCCAGGACCTGCGCGCCGAGGCGGATCTGCAGATCGATCTGGAGGTCGACAAGATCAACGAGAACCTGCGCGAGGTGCGCGACCTGAACGTGAAAATCGCGCAGGCCAAGGGCAGCGGGCAGTCGACCGCGACGCTGGAGGACCAGCGCGACGTGGCGCTGAAGGAGCTGTCCAAGAGCCTGGACATCTCCACCTTCGAGCGCGCCACCGGCGAGATCGTGGTGGTGCTCAACCAGGGCTCGGCCCGGCCGCTGGTCGACGGCTCGGTCGAACAGCTCAGCTTCGGCGCGGCCGGCAGCCTGGGCTCCGGCGAGCCGGGCGGCCCGGTCAGTTTCGCCGACGGCACCGACGTCAGTGCCGAGGTCGGCGGCCGCCTGGGCGCGCTGCTGCAGGCGCGCGACCAGGACCTGCCGAACTTCCAGGCCGACCTCGACCGCCTCGCCGCCATGTTGCGCGAGCAGGTGAACGAGGCGCACAACACCGGCATGCTGAACAATCAGGCCGCGACCGCGGGGAACGGCCTGACCGGCACGCACCGCTTCGACACCAGCGCGCAAACGATCGAAAACGCCTCCGGCACCCTGGAGATCGTCGCCGTCAATCCCGACGGCACCGTGGCCGACGACGGCAGCGGCAATGCCCGGGTGATCTCGATCGATCTGAGCACCGATATCAATCTCAGCAATCCCGTGGCCCTCGGCGACGGCACCACGCCCGGTGTGGGTGCCGGCAACCCGCTGCTGGACCAGCTCAATGCGGCCATCGGCAGTAACGCGTTCGGCATTACTGCGCCCGACGCCAACGGCCGCAGCCAGATCACGCTGACCGACCCCTTCGGTAACGGCAGCGATTTCGCGATCCGCAGCCAGGGCGCCCGCATCGACTCCCACGCGATCAACGCGTCGGACACC
>CAZLNO010000077.1:0-4336 GCA_964561005.1 uncultured Rhodovibrionaceae bacterium
ACAGCTTCTTTGCCGATGGGGATGTTCGGACAAACACGACGGACTTCCACTTCGAAGGTGATATTCTGGCGGCGGATTTCTTCAATAGGGTCCTAAGCGCAGAGGAGCAACCGATCGTCGAGGCCCCGAACACGGAATCGGATACAAGCCAGGATATCTTGCGTTTGGACGCCTCGGTCCTTGCGGAAACGGTTGGTGTGGGCGGCGCTGTGTCGCTTTGGAGCGACCGCTCTGGCGTGGACAATGATGCCGCCCAGACGAGCTCCGAACGGCAGCCAACCCTCGTCGAGGTCGATGGCCTGGCCGGGGTGCGCTTCGACGGCGTGGACGACATCCTGCGGGTGGACAACAGCGAGAGCTTGAACGTCGGTGGTCCTTACACCGAAAAGACGCTGTCGATTGCTTTCCGACCCGGCGACGACGTGGACAGCCGCCAAGTAGTCTACGAGCAGGGCGGGGCTTTGCGCGGCATTAACGTCTACATCGAGGATGGCCAAGTCCACGCGAGCGCGTGGAATCTGGCCGAGGACTCCTGGGGTCCGGTGATGCTGAGCAGCGAGGTCTCTCCGGGCGAGACGCACACGATCACCCTGACGCTGGACGCCAACGCCGGCACGCTGTCCGCGGCCCTGGATGGGGAGTTGCTGGGCACGCGCGACGGCGTGAAGGAGCTCCACGACCACGCCGACGACATCGCCTTCGGCGCCATGGCCTCCGACGGCTTCTTTGCCGATGGGAATGTTCGGACAGACACGACGGACTTCCACTTTGACGGGGAAATAATGGCCGCGTTGTTCCAGAACATATCGTCTCTGAACTTTTCTGAAACAATAGAGATCCTCTAACAAAAAAGGTCTGCGTGGCCGCATTGCCGACCACGCAGACCAAAATACGCTCCGTTTGATACACACCATAGGATTCCATTATTGTTATAACATTACAAAATACGCGTAAATTTTATGACATACAGTACTTACATCAGCATGGTGTGCTTTTTTGTCCGAATTCGAATCAGGCTTTTATATTATGAAGTTTGACACAAACATCTTTTTCAGCAAAGTGTTATTTAGGCTTAGACCAGGAAAACGAAGGTATCCTCTGGAAAATGCGCGAGTTAAAGAACATCGTCAAAACAATGATGATGCCGAGTCGTCAACGTTATCCCCTTACATTGGAGACTAAAAAATCCATTGGAAGGTCGCCGTTCTTTATAGTGGGTTCTGGGAGGTCTGGTAATACATTGCTTCGTCGCCTTCTTTCTGACAGTAAAAGTATTTACATTCCCCCAGAAACGTACCAATTGGGGCCAAGTATTATCACGTTCAAAAAATATTCCGACCTTGACTGGGGTATTTTATGCAAAATAATTCTAGCTAATTTCATGTTAAGCGAAGATTTTGAAACCTTTCCTACGCCTTATCTTCGCACACTTTATCTTGACCTTATAAACACGCCTCCAAACACGAGATCTGCGTCATTGATGATTTCAAAATTTTATATGTATATGGCGCGTCATGCTAAGCCATCTGCGACATTTTGGGGTGATAAAACGCCGCTTAATAGTTTCTATCTTGGCTGTATAGACAGCGTCTTCCCAAATGCACGCTATGTACATATTGTACGTGATGGTTATGATGTGGTTGCATCATATCTAGCAATGGGACGTTACCGAACTGCTGCAGAGGCGGCACATCGTTGGGTCGATTCTGTACAGAACTGTGAAAAATTCAGGAAGGTTCACCCGCAGTCTTGCATTCGCGTATTTTATGAAGAGCTTGTCACGGAGCCCATGAGTACTATGCGAGAAATATTCGAATTCTTGAATGTGGAATTGCCGGAAGATCTAAATTTTAATGCGGGTTTCGGTGATACGCTGGGCGACGTAGATAAGCGACCACATTATGCCTCTGTACTCCAGCCTATATCGACGAAGAATATCGGGAAGGGCTATATGTCACTGACAAGAGAACAGTTGTGTCAGGTTAAGGATATAATTGAACCCTTGCGCTTGTCTCTTGGTTATAAAGTTGTGAAATAAACATGAAAGTTCCGCTATGCGCGATGAAAAGACGGGATTAACGGTATGAAAATTGCGCTTATTGCGACGGAATTCCCGCCTGCTGTGGGGGGGATGGAGCAGCATGCGTTGGGGCTCGCTGACGCGCTTTCCAAGTTTGACGAGGTGACCGTCTATACGCACCGCAGGTTTCAGGACCATCCATACCAGGAGAGGTTTCCGGTCAAACCTGTGCTCGAGGGCGATGTCTACAAGGATCTGGAACAGCTTCGCGGCATCCGGACGGATGCGTGGCTATGCCTCAATGCGGGCTATGCGGTGCTGGCCCGGTTCCTCCCAGATCCGGTCTTTTGCTATTGCCACGGAAATGACTTTCTTAACCCTTGGATAAAAAATACGAAATGGTACATGCGACGTACCACGAGAACGATAAAATCGATACCGTTTTTTTGGCGCTTTGCGGAGGGGATCGACCGGAAAGTCTCACGCCGAGCGATTTTGGATGGCTTAGAACGGGCAAATTTAGTTTTTGTTAACAGCCGATTCACAAAAAAAAGACTCCAGGAGACGTTTTCCAGATTGGATAAGGAAGTCGTCGTCAAGCATCCGGGAATAAAAAATATCTTTTTCGACGCACCTTCCGCAAACACGCGAAGGCGAATCGCTGGTGGGGATTTCAAAATTATAACGGCTGCACGATTGTCTTCCCATGCGAAGAAGAAGAATATAGCGGGCGTACTCCTCGCGCTGGCACGCGTTAGTGAACATGGAAAAATACAATATGATATATTCGGGGACGGGGACTTAAGATATGAGTTAGAAAAATTGAGTTCTGATCTTGGATTATCTGGTAAGGTAAAGTTCTTGGGCAGCGTTAATAGTCAACGGATCATCGCCGAACTTGATAATGCGGACTTGTTTGTTTTGGCTTCTAAAGCGAGTGATACGGATGTAGAAAGTTTTGGCATTGTATATGTAGAGGCTGCGGCTCGGGGAGTGCCCGTATTGATGAGTGCTGCGGGCGGCGCCACTGATGCTGCGATCGACGGGGTGACGGGTCGAATCATTGACGATAGCGATCCGAACACGATAGCGGAGGGTATCAAGCAAATATGGGAGAATTACGATGATTTTGATAAATCCGAGATCCGCAAGTTTGCGGAACAATTCCGCTGGGACAAGATTGGTGCCGAGATGCGAGAAATAATCCGGAGTAGGATCGGAAAGTAATGTCTTGCTGCCGCAGGCCCGGAGCCAGGGCCAACTGGGCAACGTTGTTTCGTGACATATGATACGGTTAAATCCCACGAAGGCCAAATGCCTATCCCCTGACGGATTTTAGGAACTGCCTGATTTGACCATCCGCACCTCCCTTGCGTGGACGTTTTCCGAGCAGTTCGGGCAGCGGGTTCTGCAGTTCGCGGGCTCGGTGGCGATCGCGCGGCTGTTGACGCCGGACGAGGTGGGCGTCTTCGCGCTGGCGATGGCGGTGAATGCGCTGATGTCCTCGCTGCGCGAGTTCGGCATCGGCTCCTACCTGATCCGCGAGCCGGAGCTCACCGACGACAAGATCCGCACGGCGTTCGGGATGTGGCTGATCGTGGCCTGGAGCCTGGCCGTCGTGGTGCTGGCGATCCGGCACTGGGTCGCCGCGCTCTACGCCACGCCGGGCATGGCCGAGGTGCTGCTGGTGCTGACGGCCACCTTCCTGCTGCTGCCCTTCGGCCAGCCGGCGCAGTCGCTGCTGACGCGGGAGATGCGGTTCGATCTGTTGAACCATGTGAACCTCACGGTGGCGGCGGTGCGGGTGAGCGCGACCGTCGGCTTCGCCGCGCTCGGCTGGAGCTACATGGCGCTCGCCTGGGGCATGGTGCTGGGAACGCTGCTGCGCTCCGTGCTGCTGATCGCGCTGCGGCCGACCCATCTGCGGATGCTGCCCGGCCTGCGGCACTGGCGGGAGGTGATGCGCTTCGGCGGCTGGCTGACGGGCGGCCAGGTCGCGGGCACGATCACGCAAGAGGGCCAGAAGTTCGTGCTGGGCGGATTCCTCAATCCCGCCGCCGTGGCCCTGTTCGAACGCGCCGTGCAGCTTCCCTCGACGGCGCGGCAGACGCTGTTCGCGCCGGTGGGGCGGGTGCTGTTCCCCGCCCTCAGCCGCGAAATCCGCGAGGGCCGGCGCATCGGCGGCAAGGTGGAGATGCTGATCGCCGCGACCACCGTGATCATTTGGCCGGCCTTTGCCGTCCTGGCGCTGCTGGCCGAGCCGCTGGTGGTCTTCGTCTTCGGCGAGAACTGGCGCGTGGCCGGGCAGATTTTGCC
>CAZLNO010000077.1:4436-20057 GCA_964561005.1 uncultured Rhodovibrionaceae bacterium
TGCGGCAGTATGCCCGGGCCGCCGCGGTGGCGGTGCTCTCGGCCGCGCCGGCGGGGGTGGCGGTCTGGGTCCACGGCACCCAGGTGCCGGTGGCGCAGATGGTCTACGCCGCCGGGCTGGCGCCGCCGATCTGGCTGGGCGCCGTCGTGCTCCTCAAGCACCCGCTGGCCGGGGAGTTCGCGCTGGCCGCCCGCTTCCTGCGCGGTCACGCCGTGGCGCTGCTCAAGGGCCCGCGGAGCTGAGCTGAATGGCGGCGCGCCGCCGCAACCCGGAAGCGAAGGGAGCCCGTCCACCGGTGCGACAGCCCGATCCGCCCGCCCGCCCGCGCCTGCTCGTGGTGTCCTGGTACTACCCGCCCGCCAACACCATCGCCGCCGTTCGCCTGAACAAGCTGACGGCCTTCCTCGACCGCCAGGGCATCGACGTGCGGGTGCTCACCGCGCGCGACCTGCCGACGCCGCAGGGCCTGGCGAGCGATCTGCCGGCCGAGCGGGCGGTTCATGCCCCCTGGATCGACGTCACGCGCCTCACCCAGGTCGTCAGCCGCCTGCTGCCGCGGCGCCGGGCGCGATCCGAGGGCGGCCGGGGCGCAGCCGGTTCCGGCACGGCCGCTCCGGCCTCCGCCGAGGGCGGGCGGTCGCTGCGGCGCACCCTGCGCGAGCTGCTGTTCTTTCCGGACTTTCAGCTCGGCTGGATTCCCTACGCCGTGCGCGCCGGCCGGCGGCTGGCGCGCGACTGGCGGCCGGACGCCGTCTACGCCTCCGGCCCGCCGTTCAGCACGCTGGTGATCGGCTGGCGCCTGGCGCGGCGGCTGCGGGTGCCGCTCGTTGTGGAATTCCGCGACCGCTGGAGCGACGATCCCTACTATCCGCCCGCGCGGGCGCGCCAGCGCCTCGACCGCTGGCTGGAGCGGCGGATCGTGCGCGATGCCCGGGGAATCGTCACCGTCTCCGAGCCCTGGGCCGAGACCTACCGCGCGCGCTTCGGCAAGCCCACCCTGGTGCTCTACAACGGCTACGATCCCGAGCTGGTGGACCCGGCCCGGGCCACGCTCGACCAGGGCGGGCCGCTGCGCATCGTCTATACCGGCGGCATCTACCCCGGCCGGCGCGATCCCTCGATGCTGTTCGCGGCGATCGCCAAGCTGGGCGCCGATCCGGAAACGATCCGGGTGGAGTTCTACGGCACCCGGGAACAGCACGTCTGGCCGCTGGCCGAGCACCACGGCGTCAGCGCCTGCGTGCGCGTGTATCCGCCGGTCCCCCACGCCGAGGCCATGCGCCGCCAGCTCGAGGCCGATGTCCTGCTGCTGATGCAGTGGCAGGACCCGCGCGAGCAGGGCAACGTCCCCGGCAAGCTGTTCGAGTACCTGGGCGCCCGCCGGCCGATCCTGCTGCTCGGCCTGGAAGGCGGCGTGCCGCACGCCTTTATCGAGGCGCGCGCCGCCGGTTTTCTGGGCCGCGACGGCGATCATGTCGCCGGGCTGCTGCGGGACTGGCTCGAACAGAAGCGGGCGCGGGGGCACATTCCCCTGCTGCCGGAAACCGTCAGCCAGGGGCTGTCCCACTTCGAGCAGTTTGCGCGCCTGCCCGATTTCCTGCACAACGAGCTTGGCTTGGCCGCGAAGAGATCGACGCAGAACCCATGACCATCATCCACCTCGTCGCCGGTGCGCGGCCCAACTTCATGAAGGTCGCGCCGCTCTATCACGCGCTCGTCAAGACGGCCTGGGCGCGGCCGATGGTGGTGCACACCGGCCAGCACTACGACGCGGCGATGTCCGACGCCTTTTTCACGGACCTCGCCCTGCCGGCCCCGGCGCATCACCTGGGCGTCGGCAGCGCCAACCACGCGCGGCAGACCGCCCGGGTGATGATGGGCTACGACGACCTCCTGGAAACGGCGCCGCCGGACTGGGCGGTCGTCGTGGGCGATGTCAACTCGACGCTGGCCTGTGCCCTGGTGGCGGCGAAGCGGGGCATTCCCGTGGCGCACCTGGAGGCGGGACTGCGCTCGCGCGATCGCGGCATGCCGGAGGAGATCAACCGGGTGCTCACCGACCAGGCCTGCGACCTCCTCTGGGCGCCCTCGCAGGACGCGGTGGACAACCTGCGCGCCGAGAACGTCCCCGCCGAGCGGATCGATCTCGTGGGCAACATCATGATCGATTGCCTCACCATGCTGACGCCGCGGATCGCGCGCGCCGGCATGGCCCGGCGGCTGGGCGTGAGCGACTACATCGTGGCCACCTTCCATCGCCCCGCCAATGTCGACGACGCCGCGACCTTGAGCACGATCGTCGATCAACTCCTGGCCTTGTCGGAGCTGCGGCCGGTCGTCTTCCCGGTGCATCCGCGCACCCGCGCGCGCCTGGAGGCGCTGGGCCGCCATGGCGAGTTGCGGGACCATCCGCGCATGCGGCTGATCGAGCCGCTGGGCTATATCGACTTCATGAGCCTGGTCCACGACGCCACGGCCGCCGTGACCGACTCCGGCGGCATCCAGGAGGAGACCAGCTACCTCGGCATTCCGTGCCTGACCGTCCGCCCGAACACCGAGCGCCCGGTGACCATGACCCTCGGCACCAACCGGCTGATCCGGCCGGAAGACATTTTCGAGGAAGGCCGAGAGGCTGTGGTGGACCGCCCGCGGGTGCCGCCGCGGATTCCGTTCTGGGACGGCCGAACGGCGGCCCGCGTGGTCGAGAGCCTGGCCGGAGCCTTGGGGGCGGCCGACTAAGGTCGGGCGGCCTGATCCGCCACCGCGCCGCCGACGCGACCGTCATCGCCGTCGTCGTGCCCCGCACGGGCCGACCCGAAAAGCTCGGCTTCCAGGCTATCCAACCATGCCAGAGTGGCGTGATTGACGGCCGCCTTGGCGCGCGAATCGGAAAAGGTGTGATCGGCCTGCGGCAGATCCTGGCGACGAAATCCGGGCCGGGTGCGGATTCGCTCCCATCCCGGCACCTTCTCCGCCTCCTGATCGAACTCGCGGGCGGTCAGGTCGTCGCCGCTCATGACCAGCAGGATCCCGCCCTTGAAGCGTAACAGCGCGCCCACCGTGCGCCCCGCCAGGGTCTCGGGCCGCCCCTTACCCGGCTGAGCTTGCCCAAGCTTGCGGCGCATCACTTTGAACACGCGGCGAGGGAAATCCCACAAGCGGACACGGCCGGACAGCAGGTCGCGCCAAAACCCGGGCTGCCGCAAGCGCCGGCGATAGTAGTGGCGCAGCAAGGTGTCGTCGTACGACGCTTCGTCCCGCGCCCAGGGGTTCAGCAGGACGAGGCCTTTAATAAAAGGATCGCTCGGGGCCGCCGCCGCCATGGGCGGAACCGCGTCGCAGAGACCCCAGAGGACGACACCGCGCAGCGGGGGGATCTCCGCCCGGAAGGTGGCCAGGGCGGCGGCAATGTCGGGGCCGATGTTCTCGAACCCCGGAAGGTCCCCCTCGCTGTCGCCGATGCCTCGGTGGTCGAAGCGAAACACGGGCACGCCATGGTTGCTCAGCGCGCGGGCGAATTCCACGAAATGCCGATGACTGCCGACGCGGTACTGCGGCCCGCCGACCACCACAAGCACGCCCAGCGGTCGCGGCCGCGCGGGGCGGTGCAGGATGCCGACAAGCTGCGCGTCCTGGCAGCGGAAGCGATGGGCGGATTCCCAAGGCGGCTGTGGCATCACTTGGTCTCGCGAAGGTCCTGGCAAAAGATACGGATCACGTGCTGCGGAGAATCTGTCAAAATGTGGCTCGCTTGGCGAAAGGTCGGCATGGCGGCTGTGTCGTTTCCGGTCCGTATGAGGAGAAGGCGATTTTTCGTGGCCAACGCCGGGTTTGATCTGCGATTTTCGCACTTGGCATGAACACCCTGAACTTTATATCACGAACGCGTTTGCAATGAGAACGATCGCACGAAAACTTGCGCGCCTGCACGATCATCTCGGCCTTTGGGGCGGCCTGCTCTACGCGGTGGATCGAATCGCCGCGCGCCTGCGCCTGCCGCTTCGCGTGCGCAGCTACTTTGTCGTGTCTCAGCCAGTGCCGGCCGAGAACGTGGTGTCGCGGCGACGTGGCGGCGATTTCACGTTTCGGGAAATCGGTTCCGACGATCCGGCGCTGGATCAAATGCCGCTGGAAACGGAGACACTCGACTTTCGCTTTGAGCAGGGCGCGCGATGTTTTGGGCTGTTCCGCGATTCCCATTTGCTCGCCTATCTCTGGATCCAAATCGGAAGCTTCGAGGAAGATGAGGTCCGGTGTTGCTTCATCCCGCAGCCGGCGGATCGCACAAGCTGGGATTTCGATGTCTATGTCGATCCGGGCTCCCGACTGAGCCCGGCCTTTGCCAGCCTGTGGGAGGCCACCAACGGTTGGCTGCGCGACCGGGGTGTGCGCCACAGCCTGAGCCGGATTTCCGCGTTCAATTCGGCCTCCCTTCGCAGCCATAAACGGCTCGGCGCCCAGGTGCTGGGCCGGACCGATTTTGTCACGGTGGGACCGGTCCAAGTTTTGATCTCCACCCTGCGGCCCCGCCTGCATCTGAGCCTTCGGCGAAGGTCGCGACCAAGGATCATTATTCAGGTCCCCGATGGCCCGGCACGGGACGCCCTCTCGCCCGTCGGAGTCCGGCGTCACAGGGTCGTTGAATAGGGTGGTCGAGAGACTCGCAGCGACGGCAACAAGGTAGCGGCGATGCCCGGACTTTGCGGATGGTTTGCAGCCGACCCGGCGAGGGAAAGCCAGGCGATCCTCACGGCGATGAGCGCGGGTCTGCCGGGCGGCGGCCATGGCCGGACGCTCTGTCAACTTGGCGAAGACGCAGCCGCGGCCGTCGCATCGCGGCTGTCCGGATCGCTCGCCATGGGCGCGGAGGGCGCCATCGTCGCCGTCGACGGCCATCCTCGGTTCGCTTCGTCGGCCCTGGAGAGCGAGGCCGACGCGCACGGCCCCGCCCAGGCGATCCTGGCGGCCTACGCGGCGCGGGGTGAGGCCGTGCTCGAGGATGTTCGCGGGCCCTTCGCGCTCGCGATCCTCGATCCGCTCCGGGACCGGGCGCTGCTCGCCGTCGACCGCATGGGAATCCATGCGCTGTTCTACGCGCGGACGCGGCAGGGGCTGGTATTCGGCACCACGGCCGACGCCATGCGGGCACATCCGGATGTCAGCACAACGGTCTCGCCTCAGGCGGTCTACCGGTACGCAGTCAACTACGTCTCGCCTGCGCCTTTCACGATCTATGACGAGTGCCGGAAGCTGCTCCCGGCACACCTTCTGGAATGGCGGGCGGGACATTGTGAAACGCGGCGATACTGGCGCATTCCTTACGGCAGGGCGGACGGCGAGGCCGGTCGGTCGCTGCACGAACTGCGCGAGGAGCTGTTCGAGCGACTCGATATCAGCGTCCGCCGCGCGCTGGCGCGGAACGGCGAAGCCGCCTCCGTCGGGACCTTTCTCAGCGGGGGTCTCGACAGCTCGGCGGTCAGCGGGATCCTGCATCAAAATACAACCCGGAAGGTCCCGGCGTTCACCATCGGCTTCGCGGATTCCAAGTACGACGAGACCGCCTTCGCCCAAGCCGCGGTCCGCCGGTTCGGGCTGGAACACCACACCTATCGTCTCACCCCCCAGGATGCCGCCGAGCTGGTGCCCCGCCTGGCCGAGGCCTTCGACGAGCCATTCGGCAATTCCTCGGTCATTCCCGCCTTCTACTGCGCTCAGCTCGCCAGGAGCCAAGGCGTAAATCTGCTTCTGGCCGGCGACGGCGGCGACGAGATTTTCGGGGGCAACAAGCGCTACGCCGAACAAAAGATTCTCGCCCTTTACCACCGCGTCCCGGCCCCGTTCCGGGCGGTGCTTGCCAGCGTCTTGCTCAACGTGCCGGAGCCGCTGGCCGTCTCGGCCCTGGGCAAGGGGCAGCGCTACGTGCGCCGGGCCCGGCTTCCCATGCCGGAGCGGATGCTGTCGAAGCAGGTTTACACGGATGACGCCCTGCCGGGCATCTTCACGTCCGATGCCTTGGCGGCGATCGAGCCGGAGGAGCCCGTCGCGATCTGGCGCCGACACTACGAGGAGGCCGGGACCGACGACCTGATCTATGCCATGCTCCATCTGGACACGCGCATCGCCCTGGCCGACAACGACTTGCGCAAGGTGGGCAGGGCCGCGGAGATGGCCGGCGTCGAGGTCGCCTACCCGATGCTGGATGAGGATCTGGTCGAATTCGCCGCCCGAATCCCCTCGGCCTTGCTCGTGAAGGGATTCGACCTGCGTCATTTTTTCAAGGAAGCCATGCGCGGGTTCTTGCCGGACGAGATCCTGAACAAAAAGAAGCACGGGTTCGGCATGCCCTTCGCCGAATGGACACGGAACGACCCGATCCTCTGGAACATGGTCGTGGATGCCTTTTCCAACCTGAAGACCCGCAACGTCTTTCGCGGCGACTTCCTCGACGCGGTGCTGGACGCCCACAGGGACTCCGCGGACTCCCCGCTTTCAGGGATTGTTTGGGACCTGTTGATGCTGGAACTGTGGTGGCAGAAACGCGAAGGCTGACCATTCCGGTTCGGGCAATGGCGCGTGCTGGGCCGTTTCCCGCTGTTGTCCCCGAACCACCGGTCGCGACATAGTGAAATTTAGGCCGGATCGCCTTGGAAACTTTTGATGCCGGGCCACGCACTGGAGCTCTGCCCGTGGGAGACCTCTCCGCTTCCAAGAAGATCGAACGGATCGAAAGTCGATGAACCTGCGTGATCTCGTACACGGCACCGCGCTGACCCGACCCGATGGACACGCGGTTCGGGCCGGGGATGCCGTTGTCACCTACGGGCAATTGCGTGACGACGTGGAAGCGGTCGCCCGCCGTTTGCGGCGACTGGGCCTGGCCCGCCACGACCGGGTCGCCGTCTACCTGGACAAGCGGATCGAGACGCTCATCACCCTCTTCGCGACCTTCGCCGCCGGCTGCGTCGCGGTGCCCTGCAATCCGGTTCTGAAGCCGCACCAGTTGGGCCACATCCTGAGGGACTCGGGGGCGAAGGCGTTGGTGACAACGGCGGGGCGACTTGAGTCCCTGTCGGAAGAGGTGGCGGGGACGCGGCTGCGATGGGCGATCACCGTCGATCGACCCGGTGACGCGCCGACCGCGGGGATCGAGCCGCTGACCTGGTCCGAGCTTCTGGACCTCGGCGCCGGCGTGGCGTCGCCGGCGCCCGTGCGGCCCCTGGACACCGACGTGGCCGCGATCTTCTACACCTCGGGCAGTACCGGCCGGCCCAAGGGCGTGGTGCTGTCCCACCGGAACATCGCGGTGGGCGCGCGCAGCGTGGCGCAATACCTGGAAAACGGTCCGGACGACCGCATCCTGGCCGTCCTCCCGCTCAGCTTCGACGCCGGCTTCAGCCAGCTCACCACCGCCTTCGCCTCCGGCGCCACGGTCGTTCTGCACAACTATCTGATGCCCCGCGACGTGCCGAAGGTTTGCGCGCGCGAGGAAATCACCGGGCTCACCGGCGTGCCGCCGCTGTGGATGCAGCTCCTTCAGGCGCAGTGGCCCGACGCGGCGCGGCAATCGCTGCGCTACTTCGCCAACACCGGCGGGCGCATGCCGCGCGACGTGCTGGACAAGCTGCGCGCGCTGTTCCCACAGGCGAAACCCTATCTGATGTACGGCCTGACCGAGGCCTTTCGCTCGACCTACCTGGATCCGGGCGAGGTGGACCGCCGGCCGGAATCCATCGGCAAGGCGATCCCCAACGCCGAGATCCTGGTGGTGAAGCCCGACGGCGGCCTGGCGGGGCCCGGCGAACAGGGCGAGCTGGTCCACCGGGGGCCGCTGGTCGCGCTGGGCTACTGGAACGATCCCGAGCGCACCGCCGAGCGCTTCCGGCCCGCGCCCGGGCAGCCCGACGGCCTGCCGATGCCGGAGATCGCCGTGTGGTCGGGCGACCTGGTGCGCCTCGACGCGGAGGGCTTCCTCTACTTCGTCGGGCGCGACGACGAGATGATCAAGACCTCCGGCTACCGCGTGAGCCCGACCGAGGTCGAGGAGGTGATCTTCGCCAGCGGCCTGGTGCGCGAGGCCGCGGCCTTCGGGGTGCCGCACCGCACGCTCGGGCAGGCGATCGTGGCCGCCGTGGTGCCCGCGGAGGATGCCGGGGCGGCGCCGGCGCAGGCGGTTCTGGACCACTGCCGGCGCGAGTTGCCCCGCTTCATGGTGCCGGGGGAGGTACTGATCGCGCAGACCCTGCCGCGCTCGCCCAACGGCAAGATCGACCGCAAGCGTCTGGCCGCCGAGCACGCGGATCTTGACGCGGAGTCCGTGGAATGAATGACGCCGGACCCGATCGAGGCGAGCGCGCCATGCATCCGGCCATCGCCGCCTGGGCGATGCGCGACGGCGAGCTGCTGGTCGGCGACTGGCCCGTGCGCCGCCTGGCGCGGCGGGTCGGCGGCACGCCGTTCTACGCCTATGACCGTGCCAAGCTCACCGCGCGGATACGGGCCTTGCGCGCGGCGCTCCCGCCGCGGGTGAACCTGCACTATGCCATCAAGGCCAACCCCATGCCGGCGGTGGTGCAACATCTGGCGGGTCTGGTCGACGGCTTCGACGTGGCCTCGGGGGCGGAGCTCAACCTCGCCCTCGACACCCCGCTGTCGGCGGAGAACGTGGGTTTCGCCGGGCCCGGCAAGACCGACGCCGAGCTGGCCCGGGCGGTCGCCGCCGGCGTCGTGATCGAGCTGGAATCCCTCGGCGAGATGCGGCGCACGGCCGCCATCGCCCGCGAGCAAGGGGTATCTGTGCCGGTCGCGGTGCGCGTCAATCCCAACTTCCGGGTGAAGGGCTCGGGCATGCACATGGCCGGCGGGCCCAGCCAGTTCGGCGTGGACGCGGAGGCGGTGCCGGCGCTGCTGGCCGAGTTGCCGGCCACGCCGCTGCGCTTCGTCGGATTCCACATCTTCGCCGGCTCCCAGAACCTGGACCCTGACGCGGTCGTCGCCGCGGAACGCCAGATCGCCGAGCTGGCCATGCAACTCGCCGCGCACGCACCGGCGCCGGTGCGCCACCTGAATATCGGCGGCGGCTTCGGCATTCCCTACTTCCCCAAGGACGGCGCGCTGGACCTGGCCAGCGTTGGCGCGGCGCTGCACGGCGTCGTCGAGCGGGTCGCCGCCGCGCTGCCCGAGGCGTGGGTGATCCTCGAGCTCGGCCGCTACATCGCGGGCGAGGCGGGAGTCTACGTTTGCCGCGTGCTCGACCGCAAGGAGTCGCGGGGGCAGGTCCATCTCGTGACCGATGGCGGCCTGCACCATCACCTCGCGGCCACCGGCAACTTCGGCCAGGGCATCCGGCGCAACTTCCCGGTCGCCATCGCCACGCGGATGGATGCGGCGTCCGAGGAGACCGTTCAGATCGTCGGCTGTCTGTGCACGCCCATCGACCTCTTGGCCGACCGGCTGCCGGCCCCTCGGGCCGAGGTCGGCGACCTGGTGGCGATCTTCCAGTCCGGCGCCTACGGCTATTCCGCCAGCCCGCGGGATTTCCTCAGCCACCCCCATCCGGCGGAAGTGCTAGTCTGAACGGACCCGCGCGCGTGGGTACCATTCAAGTTCGGGAAACTTGGCGATGTCTGTGGAGGCTGATCGGCGCTGGGTCTGTCGGGCGCTGGCCGCGGGCGCCGTGGGGGCGGCCATGCCGGCGGCCTTCCCGTCCGTTGCAAGCGCCTTCGATCAGCTCCGGCCGGGGCGATGGACCGCCATCCACACGATGGACATGGCGAGCGAGATGGCGTTTCCCCATCAGCGCCACGCCGGCGGCGCCTACGATTCCCGGCGACACCGGATCGCGCTGTTCGGCAGCGACACCCACGGCAACGACTGGACCAACACGCCCTTCTTCTTCGATCTCGCGACCCTGATCTGGTCGCGGGCCTATCCCAGCGACAGGCCCTCCAGCTATGCCGTGGACGATCAGGGCCTCCCGGTGGCGGGTGCGGGGGGCCGGCGGCCGTGGGCGATGCATACCTTCGGGGCCGTCACCTATGACCCGGAGGCCGACATCCTGGTCGTCGCCAGCCATCCCGCGCATCTCGAGCCGGGCCGGTTCACCGACGCCATGGCGAGCCTCTGGCCGCGAATCCGAACGCACCCGACCTGGGTCTACCGCATGGCGACAGGGATCTGGGAGCCTTTCGCCCTGGACAGCGTGAGCTTCTTCGCGCGCGCGACGGTGTTCGACACGCACCGCGGCGTCACGGTCGGAATCGGCCACGGCATGAACACCTTCTCGCCGGGGGCCGGCGGCTGGTCGCGGCCAGTGGTCGAGCAGCCGCCGCTGCCCTGGGGCATGAACGGCGTCTATGATTCGCGCCAGGGCGCGGTGATCGCTTTCGGCAGCCACGCCTGGTCGAACGACGTGGCCGTCCACGAGTCCGGCAGTGACGCCTATCGGATCATGCCGACCCCGGGCCGCCGCCCGCCGCCCACGCGCTATACGCCGATGGCCTACCATGCGCGGCTGGGGAAGGTGGTGGCCCTGGTCCAGCGCTTTCCCGAGGACGGGGCGCGGGCGAGGGTGCCGGACCACAGGCGCCGCGCGGAGACCTGGCTCTACGTCCTGGAAACCGATTCCTGGGAGAAGGTGCCGGAGGCCGAGCTGCCGTTCGGCTGGTACATGAACTACAAGCTGTTCTACGTCCCGCCGGAGGACGCCCTCGTACTCATCGCCCAGCCGCCCGGCGAGCCCACCACGGTTTTCGCCCTGCGGCTGTGAGCCGGCCTGTGTCTCAGCGTGTAGTGCGGCACGGATCTTGGACACCGCGTAGTGATTTTCAGGCTGCCACGAGCAGGTCGGCTTCGGCCAGGGTTTCGATTTCCTGATCCGCACGGACCTGGTCAGGGGGTCGGTGGCGGTGGCGCTGGACCAGCCAGTTTGCGTTGTACCATTCCCTGAAGGCGTGCAGCGCCTCCTGCAGCTCCTCGAGGGTGTCGAAGGTGTGCACCCAGAGGAGCTGCTCCTTCAGGGTGCGGAAAAACCGCTCGGCGACGCCGTTGCCCTCGGGCTCGCGGACGAACGAGGGGGAGGCTTCGATGCCCAGGAAGGCGATCTCGCGCTGAAAGTCTGCAGCCATGTAGTTGGAGCCGTGGTCGTGGCGCAGCCGCAGCCCGGCGGCGACGTCGGCACCAGCGGGCCCAAAATGCCGCCCCACACCCTGGCGCACCGGCTCCAGCGCCTCCCAGCGGGTGGCCCTGAACGCGGCATGCAGGCCGATGCACTCGCTATTGCAGTGGTCGACGGCGGCGAAGACCGGCACGCGCGCGCCGCTGGTCAGTACGGTTTGCGCCATGTCGCTCCCCCACATCGTGTCCACCCGCTCGGTGCTGATGGTGCCGTCATGGTCGTTCGCCGGGCGCCGCGGCGGCCGGCTGGGCGCGGACAGGCCGTGCTCGCGCATGAGCCGACGCACCCGCCGGGCGGCGGTGCGGATCCCACTCAGCCGCAGACGCGCCCAGACCTTGCGGTAGCCCTGCACGCCTACGGCGTGCGACTGGCGTGTGCGCCGTGGAACGGCGCGGTCTCGATCACCTCCCGGATCGCCGCGAGCAGTTCGGCATCCCGATGCCGATATCGTCCGCGAGATGCTGAGGTTTGCCGCCCAGCGGCTGATGGAGCTGGAGGTGGGAGGCAAAACCGGGGCCGCCGGCGATCATGCGGTCGTCACGGCATCCTCCGGCACGATGCCCTGCGTGACGTAGCGCCACAGCGCGACCAGCAGCTTGCGGGCCATCGCGACGATTTTGATCCGTCGCAGGCGGCCGCGCGCCGCGCCCACTTGGTCGTGGAACCACCGGCTCATGGCGCTGTCGGGCTGGTAATGTAGCCAACGCCACGCCAGTTCCGTCATGATCCACCGGGCACGGGGCTTGCCGGCCTTGTCGAGCCCCTGGTCGGTGTTCTTGGCGCCGCTGCTGTGCGGCTGCGGTGTCAGCCCGACATAACCCGCAAGCTCCTTGCGGTTCCGGATCCAGGACGTGGTTGTCGATCCCGTTGGCCTGCAGCACGCGGTGCAGCCAGAAGCCGTCCCGGCCGGCCTCGTAGCAGGTTACGACCGTGGGCAGGGTCTCTGCCTCGCTCTTCACGCGCGTGCGCGCCTGCTTGAGCAGCGCCAGCAGCTTGTCGCTGTCCCCGGCTGGCACCTCGTGCCGGCTGGTCTTATCCGTGTCGGGCGCCTGGATCGCAACCAACCATTTTGTCGAGCTGAGTTCCATCGCTGCGTAGATCGTGGCAGCTTCGCGGGTGGCGGACGTCAAGGGCGTGGACGCGAACGACATCGGGTCCCTCCGTTATCCTGGACACTGAACCGACACCGCGGAGCTTAACGCTCCTCGGCCTCCGTCGCCCCATAGGATCTCCGGGAAGCTCGGGGCGGTTCAGACCAACTTCTGGACGAAGATGGTGCCGCGATCGTGATCCACGCGGGGCCCGATGACTACAGGAGCAATCCGGCTGGAGCGGCCGGCGCCCGAATTGCCTGTGGCGTGATCCGCGACTGACACCCGTTGCCGGGGTAATTGAACGGTTACGGATCGCCTTCTTGGAGAAGGCATCCGGCTTGCCGTTCACTGACCTCCGGTATGTCCGGCTTTCGGCGCTTGGGGGGCTCACTCGGGTTGGACGTCCGTCAGGCACCGCGTCAGGGCGGCGTCGAGGTCCCGCAGCGTCGTCGCCCAAGCGTAACGCGCCTCGACAAGTTCGCGCCCCGCTCGAGCGAAGCGGTCGCGTTCCGCGGGGTCGTCCAGGAGCCGCAGGATCTGTTCGGCCATCTCCGCCGGGTCGTCGCCGACCAGAAGATGGCGATCCGCCACCGCGTCGACGCCGCGGGCGGCCAGGCGGCTCGCCACCACCGGCACCCCCATCGCCATGGATTCGAGGATCTTGTTCTGGGTCCCGCGCGCAAGCCGCAGCGGCGCCACCGTCGCCGCGGCACGCCACACGAAGGGGCGCACGTCGGCGACGCTGCCGGTCACCTGCACTCCCGGCGTCCGGGCGAGGGACCGGATCGCCGCCGTCGGCTCGGCTCCGACGATGAGGAAGTTGGCCCGCGGTCGCCGCTGGCGGATGCGCGGCCAGACCTCGGCACAGAACGCCGTCACCGCCTGCTCGTTGGGAAAATAGTCCATCCGACCAATAAAGCAGATCCGATCGGGGTCGTACGCGTCGTCGATCGGGTGGAATTCGTCCAGGTCCACACCGTTGCGCACGACGGCTTGTGGCACGTCTCCCGCCAGCGCGCGCAGCGTGTCGGCTTCGTGGTCGGTCGCCGTGATGACCAGATCGAAACGGCCCGCCATTCGGCGTTCGAGATTTTCCAGCGTCCGCCCTTCCCGCGCGTAGACCAGGCTCCTTGGCGGCGAGGTGACTCGGCTGTAGTCATGCCACTTGCGCGAGTCCACATCGACCATGTCGAGAATCTTCGGGATCCCTTGCGCGTCGGCCACATAGGGTGCGACCGCGGAGCAATGCACCACGATCAGGTCAAAAGGCTCCGCGACCAGGAGTGTGCGGATCCGCCTGCGCAGTGCCGGCACGTCGAAATAGCCTACGGAGGCGGGACGGCCGATGCCGGCTTGCCAGCAGCACTGGGCAAGGGCACGGTTTCGCCCGATCGGACCGGTGAGCACCCGATGGCAAAGCCGCGAAAGAGACTTGGCCGCCGCCGCTTCGTCGGGGCCGCGGACGGGTGCCGCAACGGTCACCCTATTGTGCGCGGCCAGCCATCGAATGGCGTGGTAGGCGCGCACCCTGGCGCCGCCGGCCGGCGGGTAGGGCAGGCGATGGGTAAGGTAAAGGATACGCCGGCCGTGCAAAGCTGGCGCCACGGCGCCGTTGTCGGCATTCCCGGCACTCGGTGGGCCGAGGTGGCCGGCCTCGCCGGTTGCGTCTCCTGGGAATCGATCCTTGGGCATGAGCCACGGGCTCCGTTCAGCGAAGTAGTTTTAACGCGGACGTTCCAAATCGTTTTGATTTGGGTTTCGATGTCATCAAGATATTCCTTCATCGACCCTGGCTCGACCGTTGTGTTAGGCGTAGGGTTTCTACGAGAGGCGTTTGCGGCAAGAACTTTTACGGGCTTGTCGGTCTTCGGAGCCGCGGTGACCCTCGCCCGGGCGCCGCCGGGCGGACTGTCGTCGCCGACCGCGCCGCCACAGCCCGGAAAGAGGAGGGGGCGAACGCATGCGCCAGCGCCGACGCCGAGGCTGCCACCGCGTTGCGCCGGTTCGTGAAAGTTGGACCGCGGCGCGCTGAGGTGCGGCGGACGCGCCTCGGCCTTGGTAAAGACGTCGTCGACATGAACTCAGGCCCGACAGCGAAGCAACAAAGGCGATCCGAGCGCCTGAAGCACGAGCGCGACACCTTTGCCGCGCTGGCCTTCTGTTGGGCGGACATCGTGTTCGAGCTCGATGCCGACGATCAGGTACGCTTCGCGGCCGGGGCGGTCGAGCCCCTGACCGGCTGGACCAGCGAAGACCTTGTCGGACAGGCGTTGTTCCGTCTGTTTCCGGAAAGCGCGCGCAAGCGTCTTGCAGACCATCTCGCGGACATTCGCCAGGGCCGCCGCGTGGCGGATCAGGCGTTGGTCCTGTCGGGCGCGAACGACCGCCTCGTACCGGTTTCCCTGGCCGGCTACAGCCTCACCCAAGGGGCCGGTCCCCTGTACCTGGGCTTGCGCACCCGCGCCGCCGGCGCGCGAGACAGCGGCCGTGGGCAAGCATCCGAGCCTCCGGCCCCGTTGTTCTTCGACGGTATCCATCACGTGATGCTGGCCAACGACGTTTTGCGCGTGGAGGTGTTGCGGGCAGGCGGCAACACCCCCAACCGCGCCGGCACGCTGGCATTCCCGGCATCGCAGGCCGATGCCATTGTCAAGACCTTGATGAATGCGGTGCGGGAGATCCAGCGAAGAGTTCAGACGAAAGAAAAAGCCAGTTAGGCGACGATAAGACGAGGATAATGTGAATATCGGTCATCTCCTCGTGCGGGTCCTGGCGCGGCCCAGCGCCGGACTCTAGCGGTCGGCGGGCGCCCAGGCCGGGAGCGGCGTCCCGCCGGTGTAGTGGTTCTCCGCCGGGTTCTCCCGGAACAGACAGTACAGCTCCACCGGGTCGACGCCGAGTTCCGTCTGCAGCGCCGCCGCGATGGCATCGACGAGGGCCTTCTTCCGCTCGGGCTCGCGTCCGGGCCGGAGGTCGATGGTCACCAGGGGCAGGCCGTCGCCGATCTCGCCGAAGACCTCCCGCACGGCCACGTAGTCGTACTTCGCCTCCTTGGGGGCCAGGGTGTCCAGTACCGCCTGTTTGACGGCCCGGCGCAGTCGGGCCTTCGCCTCCTCGCCGGTCCCTTCCGGAACCTCGACACGGACCACGGGCATGACATGCCTCCAGCAATGATGGTGGAACTTCAAACCATGCTACGAGGCAGCGGTGTCTGGCAAGCCGGTCGTCTCAGCTCGCCGAGGGCCAGCCGCCATGTCGTGCGGACTGCGCGGAAATGTCGACGGAAAAGGCGAACTCGAAGAAGCGGTGGTGCCGCCGGGGTGATTTGAACACCCGACCCCACCCTTACCAAGG
>CAZLNO010000078.1:0-8883 GCA_964561005.1 uncultured Rhodovibrionaceae bacterium
GCCGGTCCAGATCCAGGAAGTGCTTGGGCTGTTTTTTCGCCTTCATGGTCATGCCGACTCCGCCAGCCGGGCGCAGGCGCGCTCAAGTTTCTCCATCGCCTCGGCCACCTCGGCCTCGCCGATGATCAGCGGGGGCAGCAGGCGGACCACGTTGTCGCCCGCCGGCACGGTCAGCATGCGCTCCTCCCGCAACGCCGCGACGAGGTCGGCGTTCTTGACCACGCACTTCAGGCCCAGCATCAGCCCGGCGCCGCGCACGCCCTCGATGACCTGGGGATAGCGGGACGCCAGGTCCTGCAGCCGGTCCCAGAGGTCGCGCGCGGTGCGGTCCACGCCGTCCAGGAAGCCGTCCGCCTCCATGACGTCCAGCACCGCGTTGCCCACCGCCATCGCCAGCGGGTTGCCGCCGTAGGTGGTGCCGTGGCTGCCGGGGGTCATGACCTCTGCCACCGCCTCGCTCGCCAGGGTCGCGCCCAGCGGGAAGCCGCCGCCGAGGCCCTTGGCCAGGGCCATCAGGTCGGGCTGGATGCCGGCCCACTCGTGGGCGAACAGCTTGCCGCTGCGGCCCATGCCGCACTGGATCTCGTCCAGGAAGAGCAGCAGCCCGAACTCGTCGCAGACCTGCCGCAGGGCGCGCAGGTAGTCCAGCGTCGCCGGACGGATGCCGCCCTCGCCCTGCACCGGCTCCACCAGGATGGCCGCCGTCTCGTCGGTGATGGCCTGACGCAGCTCGTTGGTGTTGTTCAGCGCCACCTGGTCGAAGCCCGGCGTCGCGGGGGCGAAGCCCTCCAGGTACTTCGGGTTGCCGCTGGCGGAGATCGCGGTCAGCGTGCGGCCGTGGAAGGATTCCCGCAGACAGATGATGCGGTGGAGCTGCGGGTTCCCGGTGGCGTCGTGGTACTTGCGCACCATCTTGACGCCGGCCTCGATCGCCTCCGCGCCGGAGTTGCAAAAGAACACGCTGTCGGCGAAGGAGCGTTCGACCAGGCGCCGCGCCAGACGCTCGCCCTCGGGAATGCGCACCAGGTTGGAGACGTGCCAGACCTTCCGCGCCTGCTCGGTGAGCGCGCGCACCAGGTGCGGGTGGTTGTGGCCCAGGGCGGTGACGGCGATGCCGCTGGCGAAATCCAGGTACCAGTCGCCGGTGCCGGCCTGCAGATAGGCGCCCTCGCCCCGCTCGAAGGCGAGGTCCGCGCGGGCGTAGACGGGCATCAGGGCGTCGATCACGGGACGCGGTTCCTTCCTGACAACGGACGCATGACGGATAGCCCGCCGGCGAACGGCGGGAACCCCGGACCTAAGCGCGTCGGCAAGGGCCTGTCAATCGGCGCTCCGGCCGTCGCCGCCGGCGGGTCAGGGCTCCTTCTCCGGCTCGCGCACCGGCAGCAGCAACAGCAGCCCGGCGATGAAGAACAACAGGATGGTCGCCATGCCGACGCGCTGGCTGCCCGCCAGCAGCGTGACCCAGCCGACCAGCGCCGGTCCCGCCCAGGCCGTCGCCTTGCCGGACAGGGCGAACAGCCCGAACATCTCGGTCTTCACCGCTTCGGGCGCCAGCCGCGCCAGCAACGAGCGGCTGGCCGCCTGCGCCGGGCCGAAGAACACGCCCAGCGCGCTGCCCGCCAGATAGAGGCCCAGCTTGGTCTCCACCAGCAGCGCCACGACGCCGAAGACGATCAGGCAGATCAGCGCGATGACGATGGTGCGCTTTGCCCCCAGCCAGTCGTCGACCCAGGCGAAGCCCAGCGCGCCCAATCCCGCGGCCACGTTCAGGATGATGCCGAAGATCAGGATCTCCTGCACGCTCATGTCGAAGGTGCCGGCGGCGTAGATGCCGCCGAAGGTGAACAGCGTGTTCAGCCCGTCCATGTAGAGCATGCGGGCCAGCAGATAGCGCGCGATCATGCGGTAGCGCGGCAGCAGGTCGCGCAGCGATTGCCGCAACTGCCGCAGCCCGGCCTTCGTCGCGGCCGCCATCGACAGCCCGCTGGCCGGCCGGTCCGGCACCATCAGGAAGAACGGCAGCCCGAACAGCAGGAACCAGGCCGCCACCACGAAGCCGACCGCGCGCACCGGCTCCTGCGCCGCCGGGTCGAGCGGCAGCAGCGGCGGGTCCGGCCGGATCAGCAGGAACAGGCAGGTCAGCAGGCAGCCCAGCCCGCCGGCATAGCCCAGCCCCCAGGCCCAGCCGGACACCCGGCCCAGCATGCGGCGCGGCGCCACGTCGCTCAGCATGGCGTTGTAGAACACCTGGCTGAACTCGAACGCCATGACCCCCAGCCCCACGAGCACCAGCGCCTGCAGCAGATCCGCCGCGCGCGGCAGCACCGTCCACAGCGAGGCGCTCAGCACGATCGTCAGAACCGTGAACACGGCCACCCAGGGCTTGCGCCGCCCGCCCCGATCGGCGATCGCGCCCATCACCGGGCTGAGCACGGCGATGGCGATCCCGGCGAGCGCGGTGGCGGTGCCCCACCAGGCCGTCCCGGTCTCGGGATCGGGCGCCACCGCGCGGGTCACATAGGCGGCGAACACGAAGGTGGTAATGACGGTCGGCCAGCCGTTGCTGGCCCAGTCGAACAGGCACCAGGCGGCAATGGCCCAGCGGCGGCCTGGCGGCAGCGAAGGCGGGCGCGGCCCGGCGGCCATGCTCAGCGTCCGCCTGGCCGAATACTTCGCCCGCCGCGGATAGCGTCATGCTTCGGCAAGCTCAGCATGAGGCCCTGTCCTGAATTCAGCACGAGGCCTTGCGCAAAGCTCGGCACGAGGCCTTGTCCTGAACATGAAGCCCTCGCCCCGAGCCTGTCGAACGGCGAGGCACCCGAGCCGGCCCGAATCCAGGACGGGCTACCCCCCTGTCTCGAAATCACAATTCCGCCCCATTTACAACGCTTTCCAACCATAGTCCCCGGCGACCTTAAGCATCACGGAGATCCCCTCTCTGTCCGAGGTCCGCCAGCCGACCTCTCAGCTCCCTGGCTGGACAGCGGAGCCGGGCCCCCCGACCCCGGTCCCGCCGGCCCCCTTTCTGCAAAGGATTGGGGCGCGGCCCGCAGCCTGTTCTCCCCCCGTGCAGGCTGCGGGCCTCATTTTTTCCAGCGCCCGCATGGCCCTTACGTCGCCGCCTCGCCGGGCAGCTCGCGCCGGTAGAGCTGGGCGGCCACCGTCGCCGGGTCGGCCTGGAAGGCGCGCGCCGCCGCGTGGCCCGCGTACACGGCCGCGGCCAGGGTGCCGGGCGCGCGGGCGTCGCCGATCACCTCCAGCGTGCGAATCCCGGCCGCCGACAGCGCAACCTCGTCGACGCGCAGGGCCTGGAACAGGCCGTCGTCCGGCAGCCGCTCGGTCGCCAGCACGGCGGCGTCGCAGGCCACGGTCTCGCGGCGGTCGGTGAAGACGCAGGCCAGCTCCGCCGAGTCCGCGTCCAGCGCCGTCAGCGCCCGGTGCGGGCGGATGTCCACGCCCAGCTCCAGCAGCCGCCGCTGCACGCGGGGCTGTTCCAGGGTGTGGTGCAGCCAGGTGGAAGCTTCCGCCGCCGGCGTGACCAGGGTGACGGCGCAGCCCGCCGTGCGCAGGTGCTCCGCGATGACGCCGCCCAGCCAGGCGTGGTCGTCGTCGTAGACCACCACCCGCCCCGTCGCCTGGCGCCCGGCCAGGATGTCGTCCGGCGTCAGGACCTGCGCCCTGTCGGCGACGCGAATCGGGTGCCGGGACTGCCGTCCCACGCCGTCGCGCCGCCAGGACGCGCCGGTCGCCAGGAACACGTGCGGGAAGCCGAAGTCCAGGACCTGCCCGGCATCGAGCGCGCTGTCCAGGAACAGGTCCGCGTTCGCCAGCCCGCGAAGCTGCTGGATACGATGGTCGGCGACGCGCGCCCAGCTCGCCAGTCCCGGCAGGCGCGACTCGGCCAGCGCCCGCCCGCCAAGCGCCTTCCCGCCCTCCGCCAGCGTCACCGGGTAGCCGCGCCGCGCGAGTTGCAGCGCGCACTCCAGGCCCGCCGGGCCGCCGCCGACCACCAGCACGGGTTCGTCGGAGGCCTTCGGTTCGATTCGCTCCGGGTGCCAGCCGCGCCGCCACTCCTCGCCCATCGTCGGGTTCTGGGTGCAGCGGATGGGCACGCACTGGTTGTCGCTGGCGACGCAGATGTTGCAGCCGATGCACTCGCGAATGTCCCCGGGGCGGCCCTCCTGAACCTTGCGCGGCAGGAAGGGATCGGCAATGGACGGCCGCGCGGCGCCGATCAGGTCCAGCACGCCGCGCCGGACCTGGGAGACCATTGCCTCGGGCGAGGTGAAGCGGCCGACGCCGACCACCGGTTTCGACGTCAGCGTCTTGACGAAGGCGGTGTAAGGCTCCTGATAGCCCTCCAGTGGCGCGAAGCGGGCGGTCTGGGAATCGTTCGGCCAGTCCGAGAGGTTCACGTCCCAGAGGTCGGGCAGCTCCGCCAGCAGGCCCACGACGTCGCGCGCCTCCCCTTCGCTGGACAGCCCGTCTTCGCCCAGCAGTTCCTCCACGGCGAAGCGGAAGGCCACGGCGGCGCGCCCCTCGGCGACCTCCCGCGCCTCCTCCAGCAGCTCGCGGGTCAGGCGCAGACGGTTCTCCAGCGGTCCTCCGTACGCGTCCGTACGCGTGTTGTAGCGCGGCAGCAGGAAGTGCTGCGTCAGCGTCATGTTGTGGCCGGCGTACACGTACACGATGTCGAAGCCGGCCCGGATGGCGCGCTCGACCGCCTCGCGGTGCCAGCGGCGGAAGGCTTTCAGGTCGCCCGCGTCCATCGCCCGCGCCTGCACCGGCTGCACCTGGTCGGTGGCCATGTGCGCCGGGGCCAGCGGCGGCACGCGGCTGGTCAGGTTGGGCGCGTGGAAGCCGTTGTGCACCAGCTCGATCGCCGCCAGCGACCCGTACGCGTGCACCGCCTCGGTCATCGCCTGCAAGGCAGGCAGGTCGCGGTCGTCCCAGATGCGCTGCTCGCGGTAGGGGGAGATGTCGGAGGTGGGATGGATCTCGGCCTCCTCGGTGCCGACCACGGCCCAGCCGCCCTCGGCCTTGACCCCGCGCAGCGCGGCGGCGGCTCGTGGCTGGGCGTGGCCCATGCCGCAGCAGTGCGGCACCTGGTAGAAGCGGTTGCGCGCCACCTTGGGGCCGAGGCGCACGCGCTCGAAGAGGACGGCATAGGGATCGGACGGCGTCATGCGGACTCGCTGCGGCTGTGTCCCGCGCATCCTACGGGATGTGCCGCGGGCGCGGAAGAATGGCCCATGCGTCGCCGCGACGCGCGGCGACCACGGCGTCCCGGTGCGTCTCGCCCGCGGAAGCGTGGCAAGACAGCGGCCCGCCGGACAGCATTCCACAAATGTTTCGAGCGCAACGCTCTCGAAGCCACCCCGGCTTTAGTACCGGGTGTTTGCCGGCCTTGACATGAATAGTGTTTTGGCCGAGCCTCCAAAAAGGTCAGTCAAGGGTGACCGACCCCTCGCCAAGAGAACAATGGGCACAGGAGCCCCGGTTCGACACGACTGTGTCGCGCCGGGGCTTTTTATTTGCCGGCCCCGGGCGGAACCGCGGGAGGCGCGCCCGCGCGGCGGCGAGGACCAAGGAACAGGGGCTTTCGCATGACGGATTACGAGATTTTCGAACTGGGCGACGTGCGGCTGAGCCGGGGCCAGACGCTCCGCAACGCCAGGCTCGCCTACAAGACCTACGGGACGCTGAACGCGGACAAGAGCAACGCCATCGTCTATCCGACCTGGTATTCCGGCCAGCACTACGACAACGAGTGGCTGATCGGGGAGGGGATGGCGCTGGACCCCTCGAAGTACTTCATCATCGTTCCGAACATGTTCGGCAATGGCCTGTCGTCCTCGCCGAGCAACACGCCCCCGCCGCACAACGGACCGCGATTTCCGGAGGTCACCTTCCAGGACAACGTGGCCCAGCAGCATCGTCTGGTGACCGAGAAGTTCGGCATCGCCACTCTGGCCCTGGTGACCGGCTGGTCGATGGGCGCGGGACAGTCCTACCAGTGGGCCGTCAGCTACCCGGACATGGTACAGCGGATACTTCCCTTCTGCGGTTCCTCGAAGACCTCCGAGCACAACATCGTGTTCCTGGAGGGGGTCAGGTACGCGATCATGACGGATGCCGCCTGGAACGAGGGGCTGTACGAGAAGCAGCCGGTCAAGGGACTGCGCGCGGTCGGCCGGGTGTATGCCGGGTGGGGGCTGTCCCAGGCCTTCTACTGGCAGAAGTTGTACAAACAGCCGCCCTTCGACTTCGCCTCTTTGGAGGACTTCCTGGTGGGATTCTGGGAGGGCTTCTTCCTTGCCAAGGACGCCAACAACCTCCTGACCATGGCCAGGACCTGGCAGAACGGCGACGTCGGCCAGACGCCGGGCTTCGACGGCAGCCAGGAGAAGGCGCTCGCCTCGATCAAGGCGAAGGCGATCGTCATGCCCGCCGAGAAGGACCTCTACTTCCCGCCGGAGGACGAGGATTACGCGGTCGGCCGGATGTCCGGCGCCGAGCTGCGCGTGATCCCCGGCGTCTGGGGCCACTTCGCCGGCGGGGGCGTGAACCCGGCCGACACGAAGTTCATCGATGACGCCCTCAAGGAACTGCTCGCCAGCTAGGAGACGCCGATGTCCACGCCAGCGGAAATCAAGACGTCCCCGGACGCGCAACAGAGCGGATTCGTGCCGAAGGAAGGCATCGGGCTGCCGATCTCGGTCGGAACCTTCGGGTTCTCGGTTCTCATGCTCGGCATTCCGAACGCCGGGCTGATCACGGGCGAGGCGGCCACGATCTTCATCCCCGTCGCGTTCGGCACCGGCGCGTTCGGCCTGTTCATCGGCGGCATGATGGAATTCCGGGCGAACAACACCTTCGGGGGCACCTTCTCCCTGTTCTACGCGGCGTTCCTCCTGACCACCGCCATCATGCTCCGGGTCTTCGCGGCGGAGATGGAGGCGGCCAGCTTCGCGGCGGGGTTCGGTACCTGGCTGCTGCTGTGGTGCGTGTTCACCTTCATGCTGTCCTGGGCCGCCTGGTACATCAACGTCCCGGCCTTCCTCGCCTTCGCGCTCCTGGCGATCGGCTACCTGCTGTTCGGCTTCGCCAACCTGGTCGGCTCGGCTCCCGCGGCCAAGGCGCTGACCACGGCCGGCGGCTGGGTGCTGATCGCCGACGGCCTGGTCGCCTGGTATCTGAGCTGGGCGCTCGCGGTGAACCCGGTGATCGGCGACAAGCTGCCGCTCTGGCCCTATCCCTACCGCGGGGCTTGAACGCCGGCCCGGCCGCGTTCCGGGTCGGAACGCGCGCTCGCGCGGTGGCGCGACGGGCGCGCGTCCCGCTCGTCGAGGCGAGGGACATCCCGCGTTGACGGGGATGGCTGCCGCATGCTTTCTGCCCCTGCGCCGGCGCAGAGGAGACACCGAACCGCATGCTGGAGCTGCCGACCGACCCCGGGGCCTGGGCCGGGTGATGCCGGACGGGACGGATTCGTTGCTGGCCGGCGAGTCGCTGGGCTGCGTGCGCGGCGACCGACCGGTGTTCGCCGGCCTGGACTTCCGGCTGGAGCCCGGCGGCGCGCTGCTGCTGACCGGGCCGAACGGCAGCGGCAAGTCGTCGCTCTTGCGCATCCTGGCCGGGCTGCTCCCGCCGGCGGCAGGCGTGCTGCGCTGGCGCGGGCGGCCGGTCGAGGAAGCGGAGCCGCCGCACACCTCGGAGCTTCACTATCTCGGCCACCAGGACGCGCTGAAACCGGCGCTGACGGTGCGGGAGAACCTGGCGTTCTGGACGCGGTTGCGGCGCGGAGAGGAGGCCTCGGTGGACGGGGCGCTGGCGCGCTTCGCCCTGGACCACCTGGCCGAGGTGCCGGGGCGGCTGCTGTCCTCCGGGCAGCGGCGGCGACTGGCCCTGGCGCGCCTGCTGGCCGCGCCGGCGCCGCTGTGGCTGCTGGACGAGCCGGGCGTCGGCCTGGACGCCGCGTCGCTCACGACGCTGAACGCCGTGCTGGCGGAGCACCGGGCGGCGGGGGGCACGGTCGTCGCGGCGACGCATCAGCCCCTGGACCTGCCGGGCGCCGGCGTGCTGTCGCTGGCCGACTATCCGCCGGTGCGGCCGCCCGTGGAGGCGCTGTGGTGAGCCCCGCGCAGCCCCGCGAGGCGGAACCCGCCGCCGCGGCGCCGGTGGAGGCCGCGGCCGGTCCCGGCCTGTGGGCGGGGTTCCGCGCGGTGCTGCTGCGCGACCTGCGGCTGGCGGTGCGGCAGCGCGGCGAGGCGGCGCTGGTCGTGCTGTTCTTCGTGCTGACGGCGATGCTGTTTCCCTTCGGCGTGGGGCCGGAGCCGAACCTGCTGGCCCGCATCGCGCCGGGCGTGGTCTGGGTGACGGCGCTGCTGTCGGTGCTGCTGTCGCTGGAGCGCATCTTCCTGGCCGACTACGAGGACGGCGCGCTGGAATTGCTGCTGCTGTCGCCGGTGCCGGTGCCGATCGTCGTGCTGGCGAAGACGGCGGCGCACTGGGTGACGACGGGGCTGCCGCTGCTGGTCGCCGCGCCGTTGATCGGGATCATGTACGGCCTGCCCGCCGACGGTTATCCGGTGCTGCTGGCGGCGATGGCGCTGGGCACGCCGACGCTCAGCCTGATCGGCGCGGTGGGCGCGGCGCTCACCGTCGGGGCCAAGCGCGGCGGCGTGCTGATCCCGCTGCTGGTGCTGCCGCTCTACATCCCGGTGCTGATCTTCGGGGTGTCGGCGGTCGACGCGGTCCTGGCGGGGCTGTCGGCAAGGCCCCATCTTCTGTTGCTGGGCGCCCTGCTGCTGGCGGCGACGGCGCTGGCGCCCTGGGCGGCGGCCGGCGCGGTGCGGCAGGCGGTCGCATAGCCGTGAA
>CAZLNO010000078.1:8983-19842 GCA_964561005.1 uncultured Rhodovibrionaceae bacterium
TTGACGCACGCAAGGACGCTGCCGTCGTGAGCACCGATGCCATCGAGCGGCGCGCCCCGGGGCGCAGCCTGCATCGTTTCGCCAATCCGGGCCGCTTCCTGCGCCTGGCCGACGCGCTGCTGCCCTGGACGGGCGGGTCGGCGGCGGGCTGCCTGCTGCTGGGACTGGTGTCGGCGCTGTTCCTGGCGCCGGCGGACTATCAGCAGGGCGAGAGCGTGCGCATCATGTACGTGCATGTCCCCGCGGCCTGGATGGCGCTGTTCGTCTATACCACGATCGCGGTGGCGAGCGCGGTCGCGCTGATCTGGCGCCATCCGGTGGCCGACCTGGCGGCGCGCGCGGCCTCGCCGCTGGGGGCCGGCTTCACCTTCCTGGCGCTGGTGACCGGCTCGCTGTGGGGCAAGCCGATGTGGGGCACCTGGTGGGTCTGGGACGCGCGGCTGACCTCGGTGCTGGTGCTGTTCTTCCTCTACCTGGGCCACATGGCGATCGCCAACGCCTTCGAGGACCCGGCGCGCGGGCGGCGGGCGGCGGCGATGCTGGCGCTGGTCGGCTTCGTCAACGTGCCGATCATCAAGTTCTCGGTGGACTGGTGGAACACCCTGCACCAGACCGCCAGCGTCACCCGGATCGGCGTGCCGGCGATCCATTCCAGCATGCTGTGGCCCTTGCTGGTGATGGGGGCGGGCTTCACCCTGTTCTTCGTCACGGTGCTGCTGCTGCGCATGAAGAGCGGGATCCTGGCGACGCGGCTGCGCAACCTGCGGCTCATGCAGGTGGAGGGACGCTAGGGCAGTGATGGACGCGGTGATGGAGTTCCTGCGCATGGGCGGCTACGCGGCCTTCGTCTGGCCGGCCTACGGCCTGACCGTTCTGGTGATGGGCGGCATGCTGGGGCTGACGCTCAAGGGGCTGCGCGCGCGCCGGCGCGAATTGCAAGCCTTCGAGGCCGTGGCCGGTTCGCGCCGGTCGCGGCGGCGGGCGGACGACGAGACGGACCGGGACGAGACATGACCTCGCGCAAGAAGCGGCGGATGACGCTGATCGGGCTGGGCCTGCTGGCGCTGGGCGGCGCGGCGGCGCTGGTGCTGAGCGCCTTCGAGGAGAACGTGACCTTCTTCTACGCGCCCAGCGACCTCCAGGCCAAGGAACTGCCCGACGGCCGCAACATCCGCATCGGCGGGCTGGTGGCGGACGGCTCGGTCGAGAAGATCGAGGATGGCGCCACCATCCGCTTCGAGGTGACCGACGGCGCGCACGCGGTGCCGGTACGCTATCGCGGGCTGCTGCCCGATCTGTTCCGCGAGGGACAGGGCGTGGTCGCCGAGGGGCGGCTGGGCGAGGACGGCGTCTTCCGCGCCGACGAGGTGCTGGCCAAGCACGACGAGAACTACATGCCGCCCGAGGTGGCCGACGCGCTGAAACGCGCCGGGCAGTGGCAGCACGCTACCGGTGGCGGCGCGCAGGGACAGGGCAAGGCCTCGCCATGAGCCAGGACGAGCGCACGGGCGATACCGGGGACTCGGGCGCGCCGGACGAGGACGGCGGACGGCGCGGGCTGGCGACGCGCCTGCTGTTCCTGCTGCCGGTGCTGGTGTTCCTGGTGGTGGCCGGCTATTTCCTGTGGGGTTTGCAGCCGGGGCGCGACCCGCGCGTGGTGCCCTCGGCCCTGGTCGGCCAGCCGGTGCCGCGCTTCCAGCTCCCGCCCGTCGCGGGCATGGGCGGCGACGGGCTGACGACGGCGGACCTGACGGCGCCGGGGCGGCCGGTACTGCTGAACGTCTTCGCCTCGTGGTGTGTGCCCTGTCTGGCCGAGCATCCCATCCTGATGCGCCTGGCCGAGGAAGAAGACATCCCGATCTACGGCATCAACTACAAGGACGCGCCGGCCGACGCCCGGCAATGGCTGGGCGAGCACGGCAATCCCTACGCCGAGATCGGCGCGCTGTCCGACCAGCGGGCCGAGGTGGGCATCGACCTCGGCATCTACGGCGTGCCGGAAACCTACGTGGTCGGGCTGGACGGCACGATCCTTTACAAGCACGTCGGCCCGATCCACGCCAAGGCCCTGCGCGAGAAGATCCGGCCGCTGCTGGAGGACTGACGCCCGCGGCCGCTGGCGCGGCACAGCACAATCGTAAGTCGGGCTTCAGCCTGACGTTTCGGCGACGGGCGGGAAAAGGACGGCCTCATCCTTTCGCCCGCGGGTGCGCCTTCTCGTAGACCCGCGTGAGGCCGGCGGTGTCGACGGCGGTGTAGCGCTGGGTCGTCGAGAGCGAGGCGTGGCCCAGCAGCTCCTGGATGGCGCGCAGGTCCCCGCCGGCGGCCAGCAGGTGGGTGGCGAAGGAGTGGCGCAGGGCGTGCGGCGTCGTCGCCTCCGACAGGCCGAGAAAGCCGCGGATCTGCTGCAGGCGCTCCTGCATCCGCCGGGCCGAGAGCGGGCCGCCGCGCGCGCCGCGGAACAGCGGCCGGTCCTCGGGCAGGGGATAGGGGCAGGCGGCGATGTAGGCCTGCACCGCCTGGCCCACGACCGGCAGCAGTGGCACTCGGCGCTGCTTGCGGCCCTTGCCGGTGACCACCAGCACTTCCTGCTCCTCGGTCGGGGCCTCGCGCCGCGTGAGGGCGAGGGCCTCGCCGATGCGCAGGCCGCAGCCGTAGAGCAGCAGCAGCACCGCCAGGTCGCGCCTGGCGATCCAGGGCTCGTTCGCCAGTTCGTCCACGGCGCGCACGACCTCGCCCATCTCCGATTCGCTGAGCGCCTTGGGCACCTGGCGGGGCAGGCGCGGCGTCTTCACCGCCTTGATGGCCGGGTTGGTGACCCGCCCGTCGCGCGCCAGCCAGACGAAGAAGCCGCGCAGCGTCGACATCGCCCGCGCCGTGGAACTGCGCTGGAGACCCTGACTCGCGCGGCGCGCCAGCCAGGCCCGGAAGTCGGCGACCTGCAAGGTCTGCAGGTCGCTCAGGCCGGGCGCGTCGCCCAGGTGCTCGGCCAGGAAGGCGAGGAAGGCGGCGAGGTCGCGGGTGTAGGCGTCGCGCGTGTGCTCCGAGGCGTGGCGCTCGTAGGCCAGCCACGCCTGCCAGTCGGCCACGGCCTGGGCCAGGTCCGGCCGCACCGCAGCGTCGAGGCCTATTCCGGCAGCTCCAGCCATTGCCGGATGGTCAGCGCCAGCGCCCGCGCCAGGAACAGCAGCAGCTCGCCGCCCTGGCTGGGGTCGAAGTGATCCGGCGCCCGCGAGCCCAGGGCCAGCAGGGCGGGCGGCGTGGTGCTGGAAATCTCCAGGCGCAGCAGGGCGGCGGACTGCACCAGCCCCGCCGCCGGCCCGAAGATCGCCGGGTGGCCGTCGATGCCCGAAAGGAAGACGTGGCTGCGCCGCGGTCCGAGGACGGCGTCCACCGTTCCCGCCTCGAGCTGGTGGACCCCGCGGATGCGCGGGCGCGCCGTGCAGTCCGCGTGCTGCTCGACGCAGATGGTGACGGCGTCGAGGTCCAGGATGACCGTCAGATCCGTCGTCGCCGTCTCGATGAGGTGCTCGAAGCTGCGCGCGGCGAGCAGCGCCAGCGCCCCCTCGTGCACGCGGCTCTGGGCCGAGGCGTTGAGGCGCCCGGTGTGCAGCAGGTCGTCGCGGCTCTCGCGCAGGCGGGCCACCTCCTGGCGCAGGCGCTCCACCATGAACTGCTGCAGATCGACGACGCCCTCGCCCCGGTCGCGCGCCGGCGGCTGGAGCACGTCCAGCAGCTCGCCGTGGCGCGCCAGGAAGTCCGGGTTTTCCCGCAGGTAGGCGGCCACCCGCGCGTCGGTGAGCCCGTCCGTCGGGGCGCCCCCCTCCGGCGTGTCGGGGCCCCGCGAGGCGGCGTCCTGGCGCTTGCGGGTCATTCGGCGGCCCGTCCGCCGGCGGCGCCGGTCAGGATCGACTGCCCGGTCTTCTCCCAGTCCGCCAGGAAGGCCGCCAGACCCTTGTCGGTCAGCGGATGCTGGAACATCTGCCGCAGCACCTTGGGCGGCAGCGTGGCGACCTCGGCGCCCATCTTGGCGGCCTCGACCACGTGCACGGGGTGGCGCACCGAGGCCACCAGCACCTCGGTGGTGAGGTGCGGCTGGGCGTCGTAGATCGCCACGATCTCGCGGATCAGCCCCATGCCGTCGGTGCCGATGTCGTCCAGCCGGCCCACGAAGGGCGAGACGTAGGCCGCGCCCGCCTTGGCCGCCAGCAGCGCCTGCGCCGGGGAGAAGCAGAGCGTCACGTTGACCCGGATGCCGGACATGCTGAGCGTGCGGCAGGCCTTCAGCCCGTCGGGGGTCAGCGGCGTCTTGACCACGATGTTGTCGGCCAGCTTCGCCAGCTCGCGGCCCTCGGCGACGATGGTCTCGTGGTCGGTGGCGGTGACCTCGGCGCTGACGTCGCCGGGCACCAGTTCGCAGATTTCCTTCAGGACTTCGAAGAAGTCGCGGCCGGTCTTGGACACCAGCGAGGGGTTGGTGGTCACCCCGTCCACCAGGCCCGTGGCGGCGAGATCCTTGATCTCCGCGACGTCGGCGCTATCGATGAAGAACTTCATGACGGTTCCGGGTTTTCCTTTCGCTTCCGGCGCGGCACGCTTGGCTTGGCGTCTGCGCCAAGTTCCGGCGGCGCCGCGATCTCTGTCCGTTGACGGATGCTGAGTGTATCCGATGGCCTCCCGCCACGCCAAGCCCGGCACGGTCTCGCCACCCCCTGAATCCGCCGCGCTTTTCGCGCCGGCGGCAGGGCCGGAGCGCGTGCGGGTCCTGCTGCCGCTGCCCCTGGGCGAGCCCTACGACTACGCCGCGCCGCCGGGTCTCGCGCTAGAGATGGGCGCGGTGGTCGAGGTGCCGCTCGGACCGCGGTGCGTACCGGGGGTGGTCTGGGACGCCGCGCCGGCGGACGCGAAGGTGCCGGCGGACAAGCTGAAGCCTGTCCTCCGTCGCTTCGACGTGCCGGCGCTGCCGGCGGTGCTGCGCCGATTCGTGGACTGGGTGGCGCGCTATTACCTGGCCCCGCCGGGCGCGGTGCTGAAGATGGCGCTCTCGGTGCCCGCCGCGCTGGACCCGCCGCAGCCGCTGGTCGGCTATCTGCCGAGCGGGGTGGACCCGGAGTCGCGCGGCCTGCGCCTCACGCCGGCGCGGCGGCGGGTCCTGGCGACGCTGGAGGACGCTCCGCCGCTGACCGCCAGCGAGCTGGCGCGGGCCGCCGGCTGTTCCGGCGGCGTGGTTCGCGGCCTCGCCGACGCCGGTATCCTGGAGCCGGTGCCCCTGAACCCCGGCGGCGGCTTCCGGACGCCCGATGCCGGCGCCGCCGGCCCGACGCTGTCGCCGGCGCAGCAGGCGGCGGCGGACGCGGTCCGGGACAAGGCCCGAGCCGGCGGCTTCTCCGTCACGCTGGTGGACGGCGTGACCGGCTCGGGCAAGACCGAGGTCTATTTCGAGGCGGTGCAGGCGGCGCTGGAGTCGGGGCGGCAGGCGCTGGTGCTGCTGCCCGAGATCGCGCTGTCGGCGCAGTGGCTGGAGCGCTTCGAGCGGCGCTTCGGCGTGGCGCCGGCGGTCTGGCACTCCGAGTTGACGCAGGCCCAGCGGCGGACGACATGGCGCGCGGTCGCGCGCGGCGAGGCGCCGGTCGTGGTCGGCGCGCGCTCGGCGCTGTTCCTGCCCTATCCCGACCTCGGCCTGATCGTCGTGGACGAGGAGCACGACCCCGCCTTCAAGCAGGAGGACGGCGTGCCCTACCACGCCCGCGACATGGCGGTGGTGCGCGGGCGGCTGGGCGACTTTCCGGTGCTGCTGGTCTCCGCCACGCCGTCGCTGGAGTCGGTGGAGAACGTGCGCGCCGGCCGCTACGACAGCCTGCACCTGCCCGAGCGCCACGCCGGCGCGCAGCTTCCCGTCATCGAGGCCATCGACCTGCGCGCCGACCGGCCGCCGCCGCTGCCCGGCCACGGCCCCGGGTTCCTGGCGCCGAGCCTGCGCGCGGCCATCGCGGAGACCCTGGCGGCCGGCGAGCAGGTCATGCTGTTCCTGAACCGCCGGGGCTATGCGCCGCTGACGCTCTGCCGCGCCTGTGGGCACCGCCTGCAGTGCCCGTACTGCACGGCCTGGCTGGTGGAGCACCGGCTGATCCGGCAGCTCCAGTGCCACCACTGCGGCTTCGCCATGAAGCCGCCGGAGACCTGCCCCGAGTGCGGCGCCGCCGATTCGCTGGCCGCCTGCGGCCCTGGCGTGGAGCGCGTCGGCGAGGAGGTGCGCGCGCTCTTCCCCGACGCGCGCACGACGGTGCTGGCCAGCGACACCCTGACCGGGCCGGGCGCCGCCGCGCGCTTCGTCGAGGCGGTGCGGAACCGCGAAGTGGACCTGCTCATCGGCACGCAGATCGTCGCCAAGGGCCACCACTTCCCCCATCTGACGCTGGTCGGGGTGGTGGACGCGGACCTGGGGCTGAGCGGCGGCGACCTGCGCGCGGGCGAGCGCACCTACCAGCTTCTGCACCAGGTGGCCGGCCGCGCCGGCCGGGCCGAGCGGCCGGGACGGGTGCTGCTGCAGACCTACGAGCCGAAGCACGAGGTCATCCAGGCGCTGGTCGACCAGGCACGCGACCGCTTCCTGGAGGTCGAGGCCGCCAACCGCAAGGAGGCCGGCATGCCGCCCTTCACCCGCCTGGCGGCGCTGGTGCTCTCCTCGGCCGACGAGAGCGCCGTCGACGAGACGGCGACGGCCCTGGGCCGCACGGCGCCGCGGCGCGAGGGCGTCGAGGTGCTGGGCCCCGCGCCGGCGCCGCTGGCGATCCTGCGTGGCCGGCACCGCCGCCGCCTGCTGCTGCGCACCCGCCGCGACCTGGCCCCGCAGCCGATCCTGCGCGACTGGCTGGCGCGGGTGCGCGTGCCCGGCAAGGTGCGCCTGGCCGTGGACGTCGATCCCTACAGTTTTCTGTAGCGATTCGGGAGGTCGCGAATAAGGGCGTCACCTTTGTTGCGCACGGGAGGGCTGGATGACGCCCGCGACGTCCCGCGCGCCCTGGCGGCGCACGCTCACGGCCTGGGCCAGGATGGACAGGGCGATTTCGTCGGGCGTGATGGCACCGATGTCCAGGCCCGCCGGCGAGGCCACGCGGTCGAGGTCGCTCTCGGCCACGCCCGCGGCGGCGAGGCGCTGGCGCAGCGTGGCGAACTTGCGGCGGCTGCCGACGAAGGCGACGTAGCGCGCGCCGGTGGCCAGCGCGCCCTTCAGCGCGTCCAGGTCGCGCGTGCCCTGGGTGGCCACCACCACGTAGTCGCTGGCCGGCAGCCCGGCGGCGAGGTCGAAGCCGGCGCAGCGAAGGTCGGCCGGCGGCAGCGCCTCCAGGTCCTCCGCGCGGGCCGCCTGCCCCACCGCGAAGCCCAGGCGCGGCGCCAGCGCCGCCAGCGCGCGGGCCACCGGCGAGGCGCCGCAGACGATCAGCAGCGGCCGGGGCAGCAGCGGCTCCACGAAGATGTCCACGGTGCCGCCGCTGGGACAGGCGCTGGCGTGCAGGGCGACGCCCGCCGCGTCCTCCGCGTCGGCGCTCGCCAGGCTCTCCCTGGGGCGCACGCTGATGAGCTGCGCCTGGCCGCTTTGCAGCACCCGGGCCGCGGCCCGGCGCACGGCGCCGGTGGCACAGCCGCCGCCGATCCAGCCTTCCAGCGCGCCGTCCTCGGTGACCACGGCCTTGGCGCCGGCCTTGGCGGCGGTCGCGCCGGCCGTGCGCACGACGGTCGCCAGGGCACAGGGGCGCCCGGCCTCGCGCAGTTCGGCGATGATGCGCAGCACGTCCTCGGTGGAATCGCTCATGGCTCTACACCCGTGCCAGATAGGGTTCCAGCTCGGCCAGGCTCTTCAGGTTGTGCGCCGAGGCGAAGAGGTCGACGTGCGGCAGCGCGGCGCGCATGCCGCCCGCCTCCGGCGCGTAGCCGGCCCAGCCCTTCATGGGGTTCAGCCAGACCACCCGCCGCGCCCGTCGGCGCAGCGCCGCCATCTCCGCGCCCAGGCGCTCGGGCGGGCCGGTGTCGTAGCCGTCGCTCATGACGACCACGACGGTGCGGCCGTGGATGACCCGCGCGGCGTGGCGGCGGTTGAAGGTGGCCAGGCTCTCGCCGATGCGGGTGCCGCCGGACCAGCCCTGGGCGATCAGCGACAGCCGCTCGACGGCCTTTTGCGCGCTGGGCTCCTGCAAGGCTGGGGAGATGTGCGCCAGGCGGGTATGGAAGACGAAGGCCTCCGCCTCGCGGAAGCGGTCCAGCACGCCGTAGGTGAAGCGCAGGAAGAAGCTGCTGTACTGGCTCATCGAGCCGGAGACGTCGAGCAGCACCACCAGCCGCAGCGGCCGCTCGCGCCGCTTGCGCCGCAGCAGGTCCAGCGGCAGGCCGCCGCGCGCGATGCTGCGATGGATGGTGCCCCGCAGGTCGAGCCGCCGGCCCTTGCGGCGCAGCCGCTCGCGCCGGGTCAGGCGCCGGCGCATCCGCCGGGCCAGCCGCTCCGCCAGGGCGTGCGCCTCGGCCAGGGCCGCCTCGTCCTGGAGATGGCGCAGGTCCACCTCCGACAGGCTTTGCGCGGCCGAGGCGCCGGCCTTGCGGCCGTGCGGCGCGGCCTCGGCCGCCTCGGCGGAGTCGCTGTCGTCGGCGTGGTCCGGCGCGCCCAGGCGCCGGCCGGGCCACTGCGGTCCCGGTCCGCGGCGGGTCTCGCGGCGCTGGCCGGCCTGCCCCGAGACCTGGGCGGCGCGGCGCAGGTGCCGGCCGCGCCAGTAGGCCTCGAAAAGTTCGTCGAAGCGGCGCCAGTCCTCCGCGCGGGCGCAGAACAGGCAGCGCAGGGCGTCGCGCATCGGCCCTGGCCGGTCCAGCGGCAGCGCTTGCAGCGCCCGCAGGGCGTCCGCGCTCTCCTGGAGCCCCACCGCGAAGCCGTTGTCGCGCAGCACCCGCACGAAGCCGGCCACGCGCGCCGGCAGGCCGGGCGGGCCATCGGCGGTGTCGGGGGTGGCGGCGACACGCGTCATCTCACGCCACCTCGCCGAGCAGTCTTTCCGTCACCTCGGCGGTCACGTTGGCCTGATCCTCGCGGGTCTTCAGCAGGCAGGCCAGGGTGTCGCGCACCACCGCCGGGTCGTCGCCCAGGCGCCTGACGTCCAGCCCCATCAACGCCGCCGCCCAGTCCAGCGTCTCGGCGATGCCCGGCACCTTGCGCAGCTCCTCCCGGCGCAGCGCGCCGACGAAGGCGGCGATCTGCTGGGCCAGCGCGACGTCGATGCCGGGCAGCCGCGCCTGGAGGATGCGCAGCTCGCGGTCCGGCGTGGGGTAGTCGATGTGGTGGTACAGGCAGCGCCGGCGCAGGGCGTCGGAAATCTCCCGCGTGTTGTTGGAGGTCAGCACGACGTAGGGCCGCACCGTGGCGCTCACCGTGCCCAGCTCCGGAATGCTGATCTGGAAGTCCGACAGCACCTCCAGAAGGAAGGCCTCGAACTCCTCGTCGGCACGGTCGATCTCGTCGATCAGCAGCACCGGCGGCGTCATGCGCTGGATGGCGGCCAGCAGCGGCCGCTCCAGCAGGTAGTCGCGGGAGAAGATGTGCCGCTCCACCTCGTCGGCGCTCTCGCCGGCGTCCTCGCGGACCTTGATGGAGAGAAGCTGGCGCTGGTAGTTCCATTCGTAGAGCGCCGCGCTGGCGTCGATGCCCTCGTAGCACTGCAGGCGGATCAGCTCCGCGTCCAGCAGGCGCGCGAGGGCCTTGGCGACCTCGGTCTTGCCGACCCCCGCCTCGCCCTCCAGCAGCAGCGGCCGGCCCAGCACCTCCATCAGCCACAGCGCCGTGGCGATCTGCGGATCGGCCACGTAGCCGATGGCGGCCAGGCGGTCGGCGATGTTCTCGCGGTTCAGGGGCATGGCGTGGGTTCTGCTCCGTTACGCTTCGTCACGGCCGCTGCCCCCACCCCATCCCTCCCCCACAAGTGGGGGAGGGGGTCTATCCGTGCCAGCGGCAACAGCTCCGCGTGAGAGTCCCACCTCCCCCACTTGCGGGGGAGGTCGGCGCGAAGCGCCGGGTGGGGGCGCGGCGGTCGCGCCAAGCTCGGCGTCAGCCGCCTACACCAGTCCCGCCCGCTCGGCCGCCTTCCAGATGCGCCAGGGGTCGTGCGGCATCTGGAGATGGCCGATGCCGGTGTGGGCGAAGGCGTCGTTGACGGCGTTGGAGAACGCCGGCACGCCGCCCACGTTGGGGCTCTCGCCCACGCCCTTGGCGCCGATGGGATGGTGCGGCGAGGGCGTCTCGGTGAAGTCGGTCTCCCAGCGCGGCGTCTCCACGGCGGTGGGCAGGAAGAAGTCCAGGAAGCTGCCGCCCATGACGTTGCCCATCTCGTCGTAGGCGATCTCCTGCCCCATGGCGATGCCGAAGGCCTCGGTCAGGCCGCCGTGCACCTGCCCCTCGATGATCATGGGGTTGATGCGCGTGCCGCAGTCGTCCAGGGCGTAGAAGCGGCGCACCTTCACCTGGCCCGTGTCCACGTCGACGTCGACCACGCAGAGATAGGCGCCGAAGGGGTAGGTCATGTTCGGCGGGTCGTAGTAGTCGACCGCCTCCAGCCCCGGCTCCATGCCCTCGGGCACGTCGTTGTAGGCGGCCCAGGCGATCTCCTTCATGGTCTTCTGCTTCTCCGGCAGGCCCTTCACCGTGAAGCGGTCGACGTCCCATTCCAGGTCGTCGGGCGAGACCTCCAGCAGGTGCGCGGCGATCTTTTGCGCCTTCTCGCGGATCTTGCGGCCCACGCGCGCCGCCGCCGCGCCGGCCACCGGCGTGGAGCGCGAGCCGTAGGTGCCCAGGCCATAGGGCGCGGTGTCGGTGTCGCCCTCCT
>CAZLNO010000079.1:0-4946 GCA_964561005.1 uncultured Rhodovibrionaceae bacterium
GCACCCGCATGCTGTCCACGCTCTCGGCGGACGGGCCGACGCAGATTTAGGCGGCGCAGGTCTTTGAGGCCACGAGGCAGCCCTCGTGAGGGAAACCGCGAGGTGACGATCCGCGCGGTTGCCGACTTGCTGGATTGTCGCGGGGTCAGCGGACGAGACGCCGGTTCAGAAGGCTCTGCATGTCGCGTCGACCGTCGAACACCCCGTAAACAATAACTTGTTGATCAAGGATGCGGTAAATAACTCGATAAGGCTTATAGTGGACCTCGCGAAATTCCGACATGCCGACGGCCCTCAGTTCCTTCGGCACGTTTCCACGTTTGGGAAGCCCGGAAAGTGCGAAAATGGTCTCCGACAATTTTGTCAGCAACGCTTCGGCTTGCTCACGACCTTCGCGCGAAAGCACGTACCGATAGATATCCGAGATATCTGCTTCGGCCTCCTCGGCCAACAGAACCTCGAAGCTCACGAGTCATCTTCACGTCGCAACCGCGCGCGCAAATCCGCGAAGGCCTGTGCGGCCGGGCGGATCTTGCCGGCTTCGACGGACCTGTTGGTCAGCGCGAGAATCTTGAGCAACGCCAGCGTCTCCTGCGTTTCCTCGTAACTCTCGATGTCCTGGAGCACGGCCTTCGCCCTGCCTTGATCGGTCAAGATCACCGGTTGCCGGCTCGACTCCAACCCCTCAATGAGTTCGGGCGCATGCAGCTCCAGGTCGCTGATTGGTTTGATGCGCTCTGTGATTTTCACTACTCGCCTCTTTGTCTCGCTACCCACAATATAGCGTCAGAACGGTTGTAAAGAAAGCCCTAGCGGATGCCATAAACGCCCCACGCTAAGAGTGCACGACGCGGCGCCTTCACAGACCGCGTCAGCAGCCTGCCACCACGCACATATATCATAGATCTCCGCTGGCGAAATCGATTGGACCGACCGCGCCCCTTGCCCTTTCCCCCAATCCCCCTCCATCCTTGTCCCCCCATTCGCCAAGGAGCCGCGCCATGCCCCCGCCCCTCGCCCCCGTGTTTCAGTCCACGCTGGAGACCATCGGCAACACGCCGTTGGTGCGCGTGGCGAACATCGATACCGGACCTTGCGAGCTGTACCTGAAGCTGGAAAACCAGAACCCCGGCGGCTCGATCAAGGACCGCATCGGCAAGTCGATGATCGAGGCGGCCGAGCGCGACGGGCGGCTGCAGCCCGGCGGCACCATCGTCGAGGGCACCGCCGGCAACACCGGCCTGGGCCTGGCCATCGTGGCGCGGCAGAAGGGCTATCGCCTGATCGTCGTCGTCCCCGACAAGATGGCGCAGGAAAAGATCTTTCACCTCAAGGCCCTGGGAGCCGAGGTTCACCTGACGCGCTCGGACGTCGGCAAGGGCCATCCCGAGTACTACCAGGACATGGCCGAGCGCCTTGCCAGGGAGGAGGACGGCGTCTATGTCCATCAGTTCGCCAACCCCGCCAACCCGCTGGCGCACGAGACCACCACGGGGCCGGAGATCTGGGAGCAGATGGACCATGACGTCGACGCCGTCGTCTGCGGCGTCGGCTCCGGCGGGACGATCACCGGGCTGGCGCGCTATTTCGGGAAGGTCGCCCCGGACTGCGAGATGGTGGTGGCCGACCCCGAGGGCTCGGTCATCGCGCCCTACGTCGAAACCGGCAAGCTGCCGGACGAGATCGGCTCCTGGATCGTCGAGGGCATCGGCGAGGACTTCCTGCCGCCGGTGCTCGACCTCTCGCGCTGCCACAAGGCCTATGTCGTGCCCGACAAGGAGGCCCTGATGAGCGCGCGCGAGGTGCTGGAGAAGGAGGGGCTGCTGGGCGGCTCGTCCTCGGGCACGCTGATCGCGGGCGCGCTGCGCTACTGCCGCGAGCAGACGACACCCCGGCGCGTCGTCACCTTCATCTGCGACAGCGGCAACAAGTACCTGTCGAAGATGTACAACGACTATTGGATGATCGACCAGGGATTCATCGAGCGGCCGCGAACCGGCGACCTGCGCGACCTGATCGCCCGCCGCCACGAGGAGCGCGGCACGGTCACCGTCAGCCCCGAGGACACCCTGCTGACCGCCCACGGCCGCATGAAGCTCTACGACGTCTCGCAGCTTCCGGTCCTGGAGGACGGCCACGCCGTGGGCATCATCGACGAGGAGGACATCCTGCTGGCGGTGGTGCGCGACGAGGCCAGCTTTCAGAAGCCGGTGCGCGAGGTGATGACCGCACGCCTCGACAGCCTGCGGCCCGACCAGGGCCTGGACGACCTGCTGGCGGTGTTCGGGCGCGGCCACGTCGCCATGGTCGAGGACGCCGATGGCCGCTTTCTGGGCCTGATCACCCGCATCGACCTCCTGAACTATCTCCGCCGGCGCATGAAGTAAGAGCGACAAATGTCCGATACGCCACGCAGGAACAGCAACCGCCAGGGCTTCGCCACGCGCGGCATCCACGCCGGGCAGGCGCCCGACCCCACCACCGGCGCGATCATGACGCCGATCTACGCCACCTCGACCTACGTCCAGGACAGCCCCGGCGTCCACAAGGGCTTCGAGTACAGCCGCAGCCACAACCCCACGCGCTTCGCCTACGAGCGCTGCATCGCCGACCTGGAGAACGGCACCGCCGGCTTCGCCTTCGCCTCGGGCCTGGCGGCGACGGCGACGCTGCTGGACTGCCTGGACAGCGGCAGCCACGTCGTCGTCACCGACGACCTCTACGGCGGCACCTACCGGCTGTTCGAGGGGGTACTCCGGCGGGCCAGCGGGCTGGACTTCAGCTTCGTCGACATGCGCGACCCCGAATCGGTCGAGGCGGCCATTCGCCCCGAGACGCGGCTGATCTGGGTGGAAACGCCGACCAACCCGCTGCTGAAGCTGATCGACCTGGAGGCGATCGCGGCCGTCGGCCGCCGACACGGCGTGCTGACCTGCTGCGACAACACCTTCGCCACGCCCTGGGTGCAGCGGCCCCTCGACCTGGGCTTCGATTGCGTCATGCACTCGGCGACGAAGTACCTGAACGGCCACTCGGACATGGTGGGCGGGGTGCTGGTCGTGGGCGACAACGCCGAGCTGGGCGAGCGGCTCACCTTCCTGCAGAACGCCGTGGGCGGCGTTCAGGGGCCCTTCGACTCCTTCCTGGCGCTGCGGGGCCTGAAGACGCTGGCGCTGCGCATGGAGCGGCACTGCCAGAACGCCCAGGCGGTGGCCGAGCACCTGGAGGGCCATGCCGCCATCGCGGCCGTCTCCTATCCCGGCCTGCCCGGCCATCCCCAGCACGACCTGGCGCGGCGCCAGATGCGCGCCGGCGGCGGCATGGTCACGGCCTTCCTGAAGGACGGCCTGCCCGCCGCGCGCCGCTTCCTGGAACGGGTCGAGGTCTTCGCCCTGGCCGAGAGCCTGGGCGGCGTGGAGAGCCTGATCGAGCACCCCGCCATCATGACCCACGCCTCCATCCCCAAGCCCCAGCGCGAGGCCATCGGCATCACCGACGGGCTGGTCCGCATCTCGGTGGGCATCGAGGACGTGGACGACCTGCTGACCGATATCAACCAAGCGTTGCAATAGCCTGGGAAGAGAACTACCATTAACTGATTAAGTCGACGCTCATCAACGGCATTTTAACCCTCGGCGCGGATGCTGCCCGGCCGGATCGACGGCCGCCGCGGCGCCGATTCGACCTGCGTCCAGCATCCTCCACGGCTCGAAGGACCCGCAATGGCGGCGAAGGACGACAACGCCCGCCCCATCATCATCAAGAAAAAGAAAGGCGGCCACGACGAGCATCACGGCGGTCAATGGAAGGTCGCCTACGCCGACTTCGTGACGGCGATGATGGCGTTCTTCCTGATGATGTGGCTGCTGAACGCCACCACGGAGGAACAGCGCGACGGCATCGCCGACTATTTCTCCCCGACCTCGGTCAGCCGCAGCACCAGCGGCGGCGGGGGCATGCTGGCCGGCCGCACCGTGGCCAAGGACGGGGCGTTGGTGCATGACAGGGCGCCCATGGGCGTCAACATCAAGTTGCCGCCGGCGGAAAACCTGGACACGCCCAACCAGGACGGCGAGAAGGCGCGCGAGCCCAGCGAGGAGGACATTCGCCGCGAGCTGGTGGAGAAGGAGAAGGAACGCTTCGAGAAGGCCGCCGAGAAGCTGCGCCAGGCCATCGAGGCCTCGCCGGACCTGAGGGAACTGAAGGACCAGTTGCGGATCGACCAGACGCCCGAGGGCCTGCGCATCCAGATCATCGACAAGCTGAACAGCTCCATGTTCGCCAGCGGCAGCGCGAAGCCGAACCCGGCCGCCCGGAAGCTGCTGGCCAGGATCGGGCAGGCCATCGTCAACATGCCCAACGACGTGTCGATCAAGGGACATACCGACGCCATCCCGTATTCCAGCGACAGCGGCTACACCAACTGGGAGCTCTCGGCCGACCGGGCGAATGCCAGCCGCCGCGTGCTGCTGGACGCCGGCCTCCAGCCCGAGCGGCTCGCCGAGGTCGTCGGCCGGGCGGACCAGGACCTCCTGCTGCCGGAAGACCCCACGAACCCGAAGAACCGACGCATCTCGGTCATCCTGCTGCGCGAACAGCCCCTGGTTCCGCCGGGAGACGGGAACCGCGCGCAAGGGGCGGACGGCACCGGCGGGGTTGGTTCCCAGCCGGACGGTCGCCGTATCGGCCCCAGCATCATCGAGCGCGAGACTTCCGGCTGACCGTCCGGGCCCGCGCGCGACATCGCCGCCCCGACCGAATGGGCCGCGCGCCGACGCGCCGCCACCGTCCGACCCGGCCCGCCTTGTGTCATACGCTTGGCGCCCTATTCTGCGAATCGCGAAGCTGGGAATCGCGAAGCTGGTCCGCCGGGGCGACCAGCGGCACATTGGAAGTCGGGTTCCCGGCGAGGAAATTGCGGAACCTTTTGCAAGTAACGCATGACC
>CAZLNO010000079.1:5046-13724 GCA_964561005.1 uncultured Rhodovibrionaceae bacterium
CGCATGACCGAACGTCGCCATATTCACAAGGACGCGCCCTTTGCCTGGGCCTCCGGAGGGGCGCGGCAGAGCCTGTTCGTGCTCCGCGAACTGCCCTGCCCCTACCTCCCCGGCCGGCAGGAACGCAAGCTGGTCACCGAGCTGGCCGGCAGTCGGGCCACGGACTCCTACGGTCGCCTCTCGCGCGCCGGCTTTCGGCGCAGCCATCTCTTCGCCTACAAGCCCGCCTGTCGGGGCTGCGCGGCCTGCGTGCCCGTTCGAGTGGCAGCGCCGCGCTACGCGCCCACGAAATCGCTGCGCCGGATCGCGCGCCGGAATGCCGATCTGACGGTGACGCCGCGCCCCCCGCTGGCGACGGGAGAACAGTATGCCCTCTTTGCCCGCTATCTGGCCCGCCGACATCCGGACGGCGACATGGCGGGGATGACCTTCGCCGACTACCGCTCGATGATCGAGGAGACCGCGGTGTCGACGCGCGTCGCCGAGTTCCGCGATGCGAAGGGTGCGTTGATCGCGGCCTGCCTGTTCGATCTGCTCGACGACGGCACCTCCGCCGTCTACGCCTTCTATGCCCCCGACGCGCACGACCGCAGCCTGGGCACCTTCGCGATCCACTGGCTCATCGCGGAGACCGCGCGGCGCGGGCTCGACTACGTCTATCTCGGCTACTGGATCGCCGACGCCCCCAAGATGGCCTACAAGACGCGCTTCCAGCCCCTGGAGGCCCTGACGTCCGGGGGCTGGCGGCCCCGTTCAGGCTGACGGGACCGGACGGCGAGATTGTTGCGTTTGTTGCGCTGCCAACATATGCTCGGCTCTCCTTTCGGGGGGTGATCCGAGGGATCCGGCGCGGCCCGGCCACGGGTTCGTGTCCGCGCGAACAAAAGAGCAGGGAGAGTAACGTCCATGCAACGCAGAAACTTTCTCGCCGGCGCCGGTGCCGCCACCGTCGCGGGCGCGGCGGCCGCCGCTTCGAGCTTCCCGAGGCCGGCGATCGCCCAGGGCAAGCACCAGCTCAAGATGGTCACGACCTGGCCGAAGAACTTCCCGGGTCTGGGGACCGGCGCGCAGCGCGTGGCCGACCGCATCACCGCCGCCACGGACGGCCGCATTTCGGTGAAGCTGTTCGCCGCCGGCGAGCTGGTCCCGGCCTTCGAGGCCTTCGACGCCGTGTCCAGCGGCACCGCCGACATGTATCACGGCGCGGACTACTACTGGCAGGGCAAGTCCAAGGCGTTCCCCTTCTTCTGCACCGTGCCCTACGGCATGACGTATAGCGAGGTGAACGCCTGGCTGATGCACGGCGGTGGCCAGGAGTTGTGGGACGAACTCGGCGCCGACTTCAATATTAAGGCGCTGCCGGCCGGCAACACCGGCGTGCAGATGGGCGGCTGGTTCCGCGAGCCGGTGAATTCCGTCGACGACATGAAGGGCCTGAAGTTCCGCATGCCCGGCCTGGGCGGCGAAGTGCTGCGGCAGATCGGCGTCTCGGTGGTCAACCTGCCCGGCGGCGAGCTTTTCCCGGCGCTGCAGTCCGGCGCGATCGACGGCACGGAGTGGGTCGGGCCGTGGAACGATCTGGCCTTCGGCTTCTACAAGATCACCAAGCACTACTACTGGCCGGGAATCCACGAGCCCGCGCCGGTACTGTCCTGCGGCATCAACCGCGAGGTCTGGGACAGCTTCTCCGACGCCGACAAGGCCATGATCGAGGCGATCTGCTGGGGCGAGGACAACTATACCATGGCGGAGTTCAACGCCCGCAACGGCGACGCCCTGCAGACCTTGATCGAGGAGCATGGCGTCCAGCTCCATAACTTCAGCGACGAGATCTTGAACGCTCTGGGCGAGGCGTCCGGGGACGTGCTCGCCGACGTCGCCAAGGAGGGCGGCATCGTCAAGCGCGTCTACGACAGCTTCATCAAGTTCCGCAAGGAAATGATCGCCTGGTCCAAGTACGCCGACCAGGGCTATGCCCGCGCACGTCAGCTTCCGTTCACCTACGCCGAGTAGACTGGGAACGGGCGACAGGACACGGGCCCGCGCTGAACGCCGGCGCGGGCCCGTTCCGTTCGCACCCGCGTTCACGGGAGAACTTGGGGAGTTGTATCGGTGTCCGCGCTGTACAGCCTGAGCCGGGCGATCGACCGGCTCAACGACGCGATCGGCCGCGCCGTGGCCTGGTTCGCGCTGCTGATGGTGCTGATCCAGTTCGTCGTCGTGGTGCTGCGCTACGTCTTCGGCGTCGGCTCGATCTTCCTGCAGGAGTCGATCGTCTATCTGCACGGCACGATGTTCATGGTCGGCGCCGGCTATACCCTGCTGTACGACGGCCATGTCCGCGTCGACGTGTTCTACCGGGCGGCCTCCACCCGCTACAAGGCGATGGTGAACCTGATCGGGGTGGTGATTTTCCTGCTGCCCGTCTGCGCGCTGATCACGGCCTACGCCTGGCCCTACGTGGCCAATGCCTGGGCCGTGCGCGAGGGCTCGATCGAATCCAGCGGCATCCAGGGCGTTTTTTTGCTCAAGACCATGATCCTGGCCTTCACCGGCCTGGTGGCGCTGCAGGGCATCTCGCTGGCGCTGAAGTCGGCCATGAGCCTGGCCGGGCGGACTCCGCCCCCGCCGCCGGAAGAGCAACAGGACTGAGGAGGCGGAGATGGCCTTGCAGGAGATCTTCGACGTCCTGATGTTCGTGACGGTCTGCGGCTTTCTGCTCGCGGGCTTCCCGGTCGCCTTCACCCTGGCCGGCACGGCGTTGATCTGGGCGCTGATCGGGCTGGCCGCCGGCGTCTTCGACATGTCGTTCTTCGGCGCCCTGCCCTCGCGCATCTACGGCAGCGCGATGACCAACGTGGTGCTGATCGCCGTGCCGCTGTTCGTGTTCATGGGCGTCATGCTGGAGCGCTCCAAGGTCGCCGAGGAGCTGCTCGACACCATGGGCAAGCTGTTCGGCACGCTGCGCGGCGGCCTCGGCTTCTCGGTGGCCATCGTCGGCGCGCTGATGGCGGCGTCCACGGGCATCGTCGGCGCGACCGTGGTGACCATGGGTCTGCTCTCCCTGCCCACCATGCTGCGCCGCGGCTACAACCCGAGCCTCGCCTGCGGGACGATCTGCGCCTCCGGGACGCTGGGCCAGATCATTCCCCCGTCGATCGTCCTCGTGCTGCTGGGCGACCAGATCTCCAACGCCTACGTCGACGCGCAGCGCGCCATCGGCAACTGGTCGCCCGAGCCGGTCTCCGTCGGCGACCTTTTCGCCGGCGCCCTGCTGCCCGGGCTGATGCTGGTGGGCCTCTACGTCGGGTATCAGGCCGTGGTCGCCTGGCTGCGGCCGGAGAGCTCGCCGCCGATCCCCCGCGACGAGGCCGAGATCGCCGGCGGGCTGGCGGCGAAGGTCCTGCACGCCCTGGTGCCGCCGGTGGTGCTGATCGTCGCCGTGCTCGGCTCCATCCTGGCCGGCGTGGCGACACCGACGGAAGCCGCCGCGGTGGGCGCGGTGGGCGCCACGCTGCTGGCGGGCCTGCGGCTGGGCGAGATGGGCGAGGTCTCGCCGCGCCAGGCCGGCGGCGGCCCAGTGGGCACTGTCTCACGGCTGCTGGACGACGGCACCCGTCGCCCGATGACGCTGGCCGCCGGGGCGCTGGTCCTGATCCTGATTCTGCAGTCCTTCGTCGACCTGCGGGTCAAGCGGGAGGCGATTCCCGCCGGCGACTGGATTGGCATCGCCATCGCCATCCTGGCCTGCGTCGTGCTGGCCTGGGGCCTGCTGGTGGCGCTGCTGCGCGTGTCGCGCAACGGCATCCTGACGCAGGTCACCCGCTCGACCATGCAGATCACGGCGATGGTCTTCGTCATCCTGGTGGGCGCGGCGGTGTTCTCCCTGGTGTTCCGCGGGCTGGGCGGCGAGGAGATGGTGCACGAGGTGCTCTCCGACATGCCCGGCGGCCTGAACGGCGCCATCGTCGTGGTCATGCTGGTGATGTTTTTCCTGGGCTTTTTCCTCGACTTCATCGAGATCACCTTCGTGGTGGTGCCCATGGTGGCGCCCGCCCTGCTGCAGAGCGACATCTCGCCGGTCTGGCTGGGGGTGATGATGGCCATGAACCTGCAGACCTCCTTCCTGACGCCGCCGTTCGGCTTCGCGCTGTTCTATCTGCGCGGCGTGGCGCCGGACAGCGTGCCCACCTCGGCGATCTATCGCGGGGCGATCCCCTTCGTGCTGATCCAGCTCGCCGGGCTGCTGATCCTGGCCCTGTTCCCCGGCCTGGCGACCTGGCTGCCGAGCGTGATTTTCGGCTGATCGACACTCTTGCATTCGCGGCGGCGAGCGGGTAAGCCGCCGCCTGAACGCAAGAGTCCGCCACCCCACAACCACGAAGACACATCGCGACGAGGCGACGATGCCCAGCACGACCGCGCCCACGCAAGCTCCGGTGAAGGATCACAAGGTTCTCGACGGCCGTCAGGTGGCCCAGGGGATCCGCGACAAGCTGGCCGCGCGGGTTTCCGCGCTGAAGGAGGCGAGTTGGCACCCGCGACTGGTCTCCATCGCCGTCGGCGCGGCCGAGCCGGCCAAGCTCTACATCCGCAATCAGAAGCGGGTGGCCGAGAAGCTGGGCATCGCCTTCGACGAGCGCTACTACGACGCCGACATCAGCCGCGAGGAGATGCTGGCGGTCATCCGGGTGCTGAACACCGATCCCTCGGTGACCGGCATCCTGATCCAGCGCCCCGTGCCGAGCCACCTCTCCATCAAGGAGTTGCAGACCGCGGTGCATCCGCTGAAGGACGTGGAGGGCATGCACCCGGCCTCGATCGGCAACATCGTCTACAACGACCTCGTCCTCGGCCCCTGCACGGCGGTGGCGGCGGTGGAGATGCTGAAGACGACGGGCCTGAACCTGCCGGGGCTGGAAGTCGTGGTGGTCGGCCACTCGGAAATCGTCGGCAAGCCGATCGCCTTCCTGCTGATGAGCGAGGGGGCGACGGTCACGGTCTGCCACCACATGACGCGCAACCTCACGGTGCACTCGCGCCGCGCCGACGCCATCTTCGTGGCCGTGGGCAAGCCGCAGCTCATCACCGGGCATATGGTCAAGCCCGGCGCCGCGCTGATCGACATCGGCATCAACCAGGTGCAGAGCGAGGACGGCGGCACCAAGGTCGTGGGCGACGCCGATTACGAGACCTGCCACGAGGTCGCCGGCTGGATCACCCCGGTGCCGGGCGGCGTGGGGCCGGTGACCGTCTCCATCCTGATGCGCAACGTGGTCAAGGCCGCCGAGTTGCAGAAGCGGCGCTACGAGGCGGAATTCGGCGAGACCACCTTCGTGCCGCAGGGATAGGTGGTCGGCGTCGCAGCCGCGCTCGCCCCACAGCATAGGGATTGGCGGGGCGGGCCGCGGCCCGCCCCGCCCTTGTGGCCGTCAGCCCCGCTTGAGGCCGGACACGAAGCGCCAGGCCAGCGGCATCGCCGCCGCCGCCAGGGCCAGCTTCAGGCCGTCGCCCAGCAGGAACGGCACCAGGCCCGTGGCGATCGCCTTGCTCCAGGGCTCGGCCGCGCCGCCGCCCATGTAGAACACCGCCAGCCAGACGATGCCCGGCACGTAGAGCACCACGTTGCCAAGGAACATGGCCGCTGCCGTGGTCCAGACCTTGCGGTCCCAGCCGCGCTCGGCCAGCCAGCCGGTCAGCGCCGCCGCCAGCACGAAGCCGAGGATGTAGCCGCCGGTGGGCCCCATGAGAACCGCCGGCCCGCCCGACAGCCCGGCGAACACCGGCAGCCCGGCCGCGCCCTCGGCCATGTACAGCAGCAGGCTCGCGCCGCCCAGGCGCCAGCCGAAGGCCAGGCCGACGGTCAGCACGGCGAAGGTCTGCATGGTGATCGGCACCGGCCAGAGCGGCACCTGGATCTGCGCGCAAACGGCCACAAACAGGCTGCCCGCAAAGGCGAGCACGGCGTTGCGCAGCCAGACGGTGGTGCGGTCGTCGGCGGCCCAGAGCGTCTGGGCCAGCGGGGTGTGGGTGAGCGGCGCTTGCATCTCGGGTCGTCCTCCTCTGCTGTTCATCTGCTTCGACGCGGGTTATCAAGAGACCGGCGCGCCTTATAAACCACACCGCACGCCCGCGTCATCCGCCCGATTCCGACATCACGGGCGCGAAAATTGCCGCTACGCGCCAAAGGTGTTGGAACGGGGGAAGCCGCTGGGCACCAGGCGCCCGGCCGTGCCGCGCCGACCCAGCCAGGCCCGCAGGTCGCTCTCGCTCCGGGTGCGACCCTTGCCCGCCGCCCAGGTCAGGCCGTCGGCCAGGCGGAAGGCCTTGGCGTCGGCGATGCCGCCGCCCTTGTAGCGCTGCAGGATGACGCCGCGCCCCTTGGACATCTCCGACAGCTCGTCCAGCGGAAAGACCAGCAGCTTGCGGTTCTCCCCGACGACGGCGACATGATCGGCGTCCTCGGGCACCTGCCGGCAGAGGGCGGCGTGCGTCAGCCCGCCGACGTTCAGCACCTGCTTGCCGCCCTTCTTCTGCGCCACCACCTCGTCCTCGTCGACCAGGAAGCCGCGGCCGTCGCTGGCGGCGAGCAGCAGCCTGCGCCCGCCCTGATACACCAGCACCTGCACGACATCCTGGTCGTTGGGCAGGTCGATCATCAGCCGCAGCGGCTCGCCGAAGCCCCGGCCGCCGGGAAGCCTGTCGACGCCGAGGGTGTAGAACCGCCCGTTGGTGGCGAAGATCAGCAGCCGGTCGGTGGTCTGCGCGTGGATCGCGAAGCGCGCCTTGTCGCCGTCCTTGTACTTCACCTCGCCGGTGTCCTGCAGGTGCCCCTTCATCGCCCGGATCCAGCCCTTGGCGGAGCACAGCACGGTGACCGGCTCGCGCTCGACCACGGCCTCCAGCGGCACCTCGACCTCGCCCGGCGCGTCGCCCAGCACCGTCTTGCGCCGGCCCAGTTCGGTGTCCTGGCCGAAGGCCCGGCGGGTCTCGCCGAGCTGCCCGGCGATCGTGCGCCAGCGCCGCCCCGCGTCCGCCATGAGGTCGCGCAGGTCCGCCTGCTCCGCGCTGAGCTTCTTGTGCTCCTCGCGGATCTTCATCTCCTCCAGCTTGCGCAGGGCGCGCAGCCGCATGTTCAGGATGGCGTCCGCCTGCGCCTCGCTGAGATCGAAGCGCCGCATCAGCTCCGCCTTGGGCTCGTCTTCCTCGCGGATGATGCGGATGACCTCGTCCAGGTTGAGGTAGGCAACGAGGTAGCCGTCCAGCACCTCCAGGCGCCGGGCGATCTCGTCCAGGCGGTGGCGCGTGCGGCGCAGCAGCACCTCGTGGCGGTGGTCGAGGAACGCCCGCAGCACCTGGCGCAGGTCCATCACGCGCGGCGTGGTGTCCTTGTCCAGGACGTTCATGTTCAGCGCGATCCGGCTCTCCAGCTCGGTCTGCTTGAACAGCGACTCCATCAGGACCGCCGGGTCGACGTTGCGGCTGCGCGGCTCCAGCACCAGGCGGATCTCGTCGGTGGATTCGTCGCGGATGTCGTTGAGCGCCGGCAGCTTGCGATTCGCCAGCAGCTCGGCGATGCGCTCGACCAGGCGGCTCTTCTGCACCTGATAGGGAATCTCGGTCACCACGATCTGGTAGGTGCCGCCCTTCAGGGGCTCGGTCTCCCATTTCGCCCGCAGGCGGAAGGAGCCGCGCCCGCCCGCGTAGGCGTCGACCAGCGTCGCGCGCGACTCCACCAGCTCGCCCCCGGTCGGGAAGTCCGGGCCCGGCATGATCTCCAGCAGCTCGGCGACGGTCGCGTCCGGGTTGTCGATCAGGTGGATGGCCGCGGCGCAGACCTCGTCGGCGTTGTGCGGCGGGATCGCCGTCGCCATGCCGACCGCGATGCCCTGCGCGCCGTTGGCCAGCAGGTTCGGGAAGGCGCCGGGCAGGACGACCGGCTCCTCCGCCTCGCCGTCGTAGGTCGGACGGAAGTCGACGGTGTCCTCGTCGATGCCCTCGAGCAGGGCCATCGCCACGGCGGTCAGCCGCGCCTCGGTGTAGCGCATGGCCGCCGCGTTGTCGCCGTCGATGTTGCCGAAGTTGCCCTGGCCGTCGACCAGCGGATAGCGCAGCGCGAAGTCCTGCGCCAGGCGCACCAGGGCGTCGTAGATCGCCTGGTCGCCATGGGGATGGTACTTACCGATGACGTCGCCGACGACGCGCGCGGACTTCTTGAAGCCGGAGTCCGGCTCCAGCCGGAGCTGGCGCATGGCATAGAGCAGCCGGCGATGCACCGGCTTCAGCCCGTCGCGCACGTCCGGCAGCGAGCGCGAGACGATGGTGGACAGGGCATAAGACAGATAGCGGTCGGCCAGCGCCTCGGCCAGCCGCACGTCGCGGATGTCGCCCCCCGGCTCGTCGTCCAGCAGCTCGGTCATGCCCGTCCCGACCCCCTCACGGTGCGCGAAGCGTAAGCGCCCGACCCCGGCCCCGCAAGCCCGCGCGAATTTCGCGTCCCCTCCCATGTTGACGGATGTTGACGCTTGCTGACGCCTGCCGCCGGCGTGCGAGCCCCGCGTAGGCCTTCAGAGCCATAGAGATGATGACGGATGATGACGGTCGATGACGGTCGATGACGGATGATGACGGATGATGACGCGAGCCCGCGCGGCATGCCGGTTCGGTGTCCAAGGCTC
>CAZLNO010000079.1:13824-19520 GCA_964561005.1 uncultured Rhodovibrionaceae bacterium
GATGACGGATGATGACGCGAGCCCGCGCGGCATGCCGGTTCGGTGTCCAAGGCTCAAGGTCCCACAATGGCAAAAGCTACACGTCACATTATCACATGGGATCGAACATAACAAGAACCTATCGGCAAGGACATCGTGCGTTCGGCGGCCAGGCGAAGCCGGGCCGAGCCGCGAAACGCGGGCGGGTCCTGTAGCCCGTAGCTGCGTGGCATGCTTTGGCATGCTTTTGTGAAGATGGTGCGTTTCGGCAGGCTCAAGCCGGCCGCGTGAAGGTCCGCGGGGCATGCTTTAGTGCCCAGCGCGAGTCCCAAGGAGGTCGATCGCCATGGCTGATGATCGCGGTTCTTCTTTCGACGACAGCCCCGAGTGGGACGACCGCAACACGCGCCCCCTGGGCGACGCCCCGGAGCGGTTGCGCGCGGCGCGCGCGGTGCTCGGCCTGACCCAGCAGGAGTTGGCGGACCTGATCGACGTGTCGGCGGCGACGCTGCGCAACTGGGAGCAGCGGCGCACGACCCCGGACGGCGCCGCGCGCACGCTGATCCGCTTGCTGGCCGAGCATCCGCGGCAGATCCAGGACATGCTGCGGGAGCACGCGGCGTGATCCGGCGATCACCCCGCCCCTATCCCTCCAGCCGGCCCTTGTTGGCGACGTAGAGCGCCACGGCGCCCGCGCGGTTCTGGACGCGCAGCTTCTCGTAGAGGTTCTTCAGGTGGAACTTCACGGTGTTCAACGAGATGCCCAGGCGGCGGGCGATCTGGCCGTTGGTCGCGCCGTCGGCCAGCGCCGCCAGGAGCTGCAGCTCGCGCCCGGTCAGGTGGTCGAAGGGCTCGCGGTAGAGGGCGCGCACGTCGACGCGCGGGAACACCATGTGCCCGCTGGCGACCTTCGAGACGACCTCCATCAGGTGCTCCGGGGTGTCGCGCTTGGAGCAGAAGCCGGCGCCGCCCAGCGCCATCACCTGGCGCGGGATGTCGGGGTCGATGGCCCCGGTGTAGACGACAATGGACGGCGCGTCCGGCCGTTCGCGCAAGGCGGCCAGGATCTCGCGGCCGTTGCGGCCGGGAAACACCCAGCCGACCACGCCGACGTCGAAGGTCGTGCGCTCGGCGATCTTCAGAAAGCGCTGCCCGTCGGCGACCGTGGCCACCACGTTGAACCGCCCGTCCTGCTGGAACAACTGGTTCAAGCCGGCCAGGACAAGCTGGCTCTTGTCGGCCAGTACGACGTCGATCGGCTTGGCGGTGTCCACGACCTCGGCGTCCATCACGGTTTGCATGGCCTCCACCTGCCCAGCATACGGCACCGGCGTTTCATTGTGATAGCTTGCCGGCCCGGCGGTTTTCCGCAGACGCCCCCCGGCGCTCGGATTCCGACGGCCGTGGCGGCCGCGACCGGTCTGCTTGCCGTGCCTTTTGGTCCGGACCCTGGCACGGTCGATCGCCTCAGGGCGGCACCAAACCTTCTGGCCGCGGCCAATTCGCGCGCATGCATCGGCGCCGCGACCGAGGGTGGGGCGCGCCCTACCCGTCCGGGTCGGGGTCCCGACCCCCGAAAGAGTCTCTTGGCCCGGACTGTCGAGTGTCCCGCGGGCGGCGGATTTGCGGCAGGTTCGAGCCTACGAGAAACGGCCAATGACCAGGCAGATACTGGGGAGAGGACCGAGATGAGCCGCAGCGCCCTGCACCAGACCAACATCGTCCACCTGAACCTGACCTCGGCGAGCGACCGCAGCCACCTGAGCGACCTGCTCAGCGGCGTGCGGCCCGGGACCCCGATCCGCCTGACCATCGGCGCCGAGACGGCCAACGCGCCCGCGCGCCGGCGTTCGGCGGCGCCGGCCACCTACGCCGACGCCATGCGCGTGGTCGAGGCGACCTACTACGACGCCGTCTGAGTCGCGGCATCCCGGAAACCGACATCGCAGCGACGCGGCCGCGCCGCCCAGGCGGGACCGCGTGCCGAACCGCGGTCACGCCATAGCCGCGAGCAGAGAGGATTCACGTTCATGCCTGGCCATCACCACCTGTTCATTCCCGGCCCCACCAATGTCCCGGAGCGCGTGCGCCGCGCCATCGACGTGCCGATGGAGAACATGCGCGCGCCGGACTTCCCGGAATTCACCAAGCCGCTGTTCGCCGACCTCAAGAAGGTCTTCGGCACGACGGACGGCGAGGTCTTCGTCTTCCCCGGCTCCGGCACCGGCGGCTGGGAGGCGGCGCTGTCCAACACGCTGTCGCCGGGCGACAAGGTGCTGGCCTCCAGCTTCGGCCAGTTCTCCCAGCTCTGGGTCAGGATGTGCGAGAAGCTGGGCCTGGAGGTCGTCAACGTCGACCGCCCCTGGGGCGAGGGCGTGCCCGTCGAGTCCTACGCCGAGATCCTGGCCAGCGACACCGGCCGCGAGATCAAGGCGGTGCTGGCCTGCCACAACGAGACGGCCACCGGCGTCACCAGCGACATCGCCGGCGTGCGCCGGGCGCTGGACGACGCCGGCCACCCGGCCCTGCTGTTCGTCGACGGCGTCAGCTCGATCGCCAGCATCGACTTCCGCATGGACGACTGGGGCGTCGACGTGGCCGTGACCGGCTCGCAGAAGGGCCTGATGATGCCCACCGGCCTGGCGGTCGTGGCGGTCAGCCCGAAGGCGCTGGAGGCCCGCAAGGCGGCGAGGCTGCCGCGGATGTACTTCGACTTCGACTGGATGTCGATGTCGCAGGAAACCGGCTACTTCCCCTACACCCCGGCGACCACGCTGCTGCGCGGCCTGCGCGCCGCCCTCGACCTGCTGTTCGAGGAGGGCCTGGCGAACGTCCACGCCCGCCACGCCCGCGCCGGCGCGGCGGTGCGCGAGGCGGTCGCCGCCTGGGGGCTGAAGCCGGTGGCCGCGCGGCCCGAGTGGCACTCCGACACCGTGACCACGGTGTGGCTGCCCGAGGGGGTGGACGGCCAGGCGATGGTGAAGCACGCGCACTACCGCTACGACCTCTCGCTGGGCGGCGGGCTGGACAAGGTGGCGGGCCGCGTCTTCCGCATCGGCCACCTGGGCCAGTTCAACGACCTGATGATCCTGACCGCGCTGTCGGGCGCGGAGATGTGCCTGCGCGACTTCGGCGTCATGGTCGAGCCCGGCAGCGGCGTGGGCGCGGCGCAGGAGTACTTCCGCAATGCCGCCGCACCCCAGGCCCAGGCCATCGCGGCGGAGTAACCGGCCGGGCGAGCGCACGGCCGTTTCGCGCCCTGTCGGGCGCGGCCTCATCCTTCGACGGGCTCAGGATGAGGGGAAGAAAAGCGATGAGGGGAAGAAAAGCACGAATATTCGCACACGCGCCCGCCTCATCCTGAGCTCGTCGAAGGAGAGGCGTCGCGCCGTCAGGCGCGAAAGCTGCCGCGGACGTCTCGAAAGGAGACACGGACATGGACATCCACGAATACCAGGCGAAGGAGCTGCTGGCCCGCTTCGGCGTCCGCAGCCCCAAGGGCGGCCTGGCCTACAGCCCGGAGCAGGCGGCGTACCGCGCGCGCGAGATCGGCGGCGACCGCTGGGTGGTGAAGGCGCAGATCCATTCGGGCGCGCGCGGCAAGGCCGGCGGCGTCAAGGTCTGCAACAACCGCCACGAGGTCTGGGACGCCGCCGACTCCCTGCTCGGCAAGACGCTGGTGACCCACCAGACCGGACCGCAGGGCAAGACCGTCTCGCGCCTCTACGTCGAGGCGGCGCAGAACATCGCCCGCGAGGTCTACCTCGGGCTGGTGCTCTGCCGCGCCTCGGAGCGCATCGCCGTCGTCGGCTCCGCCGCCGGCGGCATGGAGATCGAGGAGATCTCCGCCCGGCGGCCGGACAGCGTGCACCGCGTCATCGTCGACCCGGCGGCGGGGCTGCAGGCCTTCCAGGCGCGCGAGCTGGCCTTCAAGCTGGGCTTCAAGGGCAGCGAGGTGCCGCAGGTGGTCAAGGCGATCCAGGGCTGCTACCGCGCCTTCCGCGACCTCGACGCCACGATGGTGGAGATCAACCCGCTCGCGGTGACCGAGGAGGGCGAGATCCTGGCCCTCGACGCCAAGATGGGCTTCGACGACAACGCCCTGTTCCGCCGGCCGGAGATCGCCGACATGCGCGACCGCTCGCAGGAGGACCCGCGGGAGTCGCGCGCGGCCGACCGGGGGCTCAGCTACGTCGGCCTGAACGGGGACATCGGCTGCATCATCAACGGCGCGGGCCTGGCCATGGCCACGATGGACATGATCAAGCTGGCCGGCGGCGAGCCCGCCAACTTCCTCGACATCGGCGGCGGCGCCACGCCGGAGCGGGTGGCCGAGGCGATCCGCATCGTCCGCGCCGACGACAACGTGAAGGCGATCCTGATCAACATCTTCGCCGGCATCAACCGCTGCGACTGGGTGGCCGAGGGCGTGGTGCAGGCCATGCGCCAGACCCGGCTCGACGTGCCGCTGGTGGTCCGCCTGGCCGGCACGAACGTCGAGAAGGGGCGGCGCATCCTGGAGGAGAGCAAGCTGCCGATCGTCGCGGCCACGACCCTGGCCGACGCGGCGGACAAGGCGGTGGCCGTGCTGAACGGCCGCCTGGCGACCATGACCCGGACCCTGGAGAGCGTGTGATGAGCGTGCTGATCGACAAGGAGACGCCGGTCGTCATCCAGGGCTTCACCGGCAAGATCGGCAGCTTCCACGCCCAGGAGATGATCGACTACGGCACCAACGTGGTGGGCGGCGTGACGCCCGGCCGCGGCGGCACGCGCCACCTCGACCGGCCGGTGTTCGACACCGTCAGCGAGGCCGTGGCCGAGACCGGCGCCGAGGCCTCGATCGTCTTCGTGCCGCCGCCCTTCGCCGCGGATTCCGCGATGGAGGCGGCGGAGGCCGGCATCAAGACCTGCGTCGTCATCACCGACGGCATCCCGGCGCAGGACATGATGCGGGTGAAGCGCTACCTGCGCCGCTACAAGGCCGAGCGGCGAATGCGTCTGATCGGGCCCAACTGCGCCGGCATCATCTCGCCGGGCAAGTCGCTGCTGGGCCTGATGCCGGGGCACATCTACCTGCCCGGCAAGGTCGGCATCGTCGGCCGCTCCGGCACGCTCGGCTACGAGGCGGCGGCGCAGATGCAGGAACTGGACATCGGCGTGTCGACCAGCGTCGGCATCGGCGGCGACCCGATCAACGGCAACGCCTTCAAGGACATCCTGGAGCTGTTCGCGGAAGACGACGAGACCGAGGCCGTGGTTCTGATCGGCGAGATCGGCGGGCCGCAGGAGGCGCAGGCGGCGGACTACATCCGCGAGCGCTTTTCCAAGCCGGTGGTCGCCTACATCGCCGGGCGCACCGCGCCCAAGGGCCGGCGCATGGGCCACGCCGGCGCCATCATCCAGGCCGCGGGCGAGAGCGCCGACGAGAAGGTCACGCTGCTGCAGGACGCCGGCGTGCGCATCGCCCCGAACCCCTCGGAGATCGGCGCCACCGTCCGGAGGACGCTCAAGCGCGCCGCCTGACGTCCATCCCGCAACGTCCGTCCCGCATGGACGTCCCCGTGGAGCGCCATCCTTGGCCGTCTCCACGCATCCCCAGCCCTCCCCCGCCGCGGTCCGCCACGGCGGGGGTTTTTTTTATCATTGATATGAAAGCATTCTTGTAAAAAACACGGGGCAGTCTTTGCTCTTTACGGATGTTCTATGACTAATAC
>CAZLNO010000080.1:0-17101 GCA_964561005.1 uncultured Rhodovibrionaceae bacterium
GCAGAACGACGGGCTCAGGATCACCGACCTGCACCAGGGCATCGTCTGGGGCACCAACACCGATCAGACGAAGCGCCACGAACAGCTCGTCAACCGCTTCGACTACGACGGCGACTACGGCACGGTGCTCAACCGCTTCCTGATGCAGGCGGCGATCGGCCATCCGCTGACGGTGCACGGCAGCGGCGGCCAGACCCGCGCCTTCATCCACCTGCGCGACACCGTGCGCTGCATCGCCCTGGCGATCGCCCACCCGCCGCGGCACGGCGAGCGGGTGCGCATCATGAACCAGATGACCGAGACCCACTGCATCGCCGAACTGGCGCGCATGGTCTCCGAGATGACCGGAGTGCCGATCCAGCACGTGGACAACCCGCGCAAGGAGGCGCCGGCGAACGACCTCGCGGCGCGCAACGAGGCGCTGCGCGGCCTGGGCCTGCAGCCGATCACCCTGGAGGCGGGCCTGATGCGGGAGGTCGGCGAGGTCGCCCGGCGCCATGCCGAGCGCTGCGACCGCGACAAGATCCCCTGCGTGTCCCGATGGTAGGCGAGGCGGAGGGGGACGCGGCTTGGCGACGCGGCTGCTGATCACCGGCGGGGCGGGCTTCATCGGCGCCAACCTGATCGCCGAGCTCAGCGCGCGCGGCGGCTACGCCATCACCGTGCTCGACGATCTTTCCGCCGGCTGCCGCGAGCGGCTGGCGCCCTACGACGTGCGGCTTCACGTGGCGGATCTGCGCGACCGCGCGGCCCTGGCGGCGGCGCTGGCGGGGCAGGACGCCGTGGTGCACCTGGCGGCGGCAACCAGCGTGGTCGACTCCGTCGCCGACCCGCAAGCGGACTTCGACGTCAACGTGCGCGGCAGCCTCTGCCTGCTGGAGGCCGCGCGGGCGGCGGGGGTGCGCCGGATCGTCGCCGCGTCCTCGGGCGGCACCGTGGTGGGGGACGAGCCGCCGCCGGTGCATGAAGGCCAGGTGCCCAGCCCGCGCTCGCCCTACGGCGCGGCCAAGCTGGCGCTGGAGGGCTATCTGGCCGCCTATGCCGGCAGCTATGGCCTGACCACCTGCGCGCTGCGCTTCGCCAACGTCTACGGCCCGCTGTCCGAGCGCAAGGGCAGCGTCGTCGCCGCCTTCTTCCGGCGGCTGCTGGGCGGGCAGGAACTCGTGGTGCACGGGGACGGCACCCAGGTCCGCGACTATATCTATGTCGGCGACGTGGCGGCCGGTATCCGCCAGGCGCTGGAGAGCGGGGCGAGCGGGGTGTACCAGCTCGGCACCGGCCGTCCGACGACGGTGAACGCGCTGCTGGAGGCGGTCGCCGCGACCGTGGGACAGCGCGAGCTGCCGGTGCGCTACGCGCCGGCACGCGCGGGCGAGGTGCACGCCACCTGGTGCGACATTCGGCGGGCCCGGGCCGCCTTCGGCTTCGCGCCCGCGACCGGGCTGCGGCGGGGGCTGGCCCACACCTGGGCCTGGTTCCAGGCCCAGCCGCGGGAGCGGGCCGGGGCCGTGGTCGTCGGGGCGGCCGAGGGCGCCTATTCCCCGACCACGATGTCGTAGTAGAGCGCGCGGCCGGGCTCGACCTCGATCAGGTGGGAGACCGCCACGGCCTCGCCCTCGGCCGTCACGTCGTACCAGCCGGCGTCGAGCACCAGCCGCGGCCGCGCGCCCCGCGCCCGGGCCACGATCACGCCGTTCCAGGGGCCCGGCTGATAGCGGCGGACGGTCCAGCGGGCCGGCTCCTCGATTCGGGGTCCCTCGATCCCGGCGCGCAGGCCGAGGCGCACCACGCCGGCGTCCAGGTTCAGCCGCAGCGTCTGCTCCGCCGCGCCGTCCACCGTGAACGGGGCCACCGCGGTGGCGTTCCCATAGCGCACGGCGGCCTCGTAGCGGCCCGGCGGCAGCGCCAGGGCCGTCGGCGTCGCGTGGCGCCGCGCGACCTCGCCAGCCCGCTGGCCCTCGCGCAGGCGGAAGATCCAGATGTCGGCCGCGTCCCAGATCGACTCGCCACGCTCGGCGATCACGGTTTCCAGCCGCACCGGCACCGCCTCCCTCGCCTGGGCGGGCAGCGCCGCCAGTCCGGCCACCAGACCCACGGCCACGAAAAGCCATCGCATCGCCTTGTCCCCCATCGACGCCGCCCTGCCCGTGGAGGCGGCCAACGCAGGGAAGAAGGTGTACCCGTGAAACCGGCCGTCGTGAAGCGCTTTCTTGGCCGGCCGTGGCATTTCGAAAAATAACTGGTCAGAATTTCTAGGTGCGATCCAGAGGAATATTACTGTACAATTTTAGAGTTTCTGACGTCGTGAATGGACGGCCGATACGTTAACAGTTTACGCTTCCGCGGGCATCGGCCCGACTCCGGGGTCGCGGCGCAAGGATGGGCCGGCGACCGGTCCAGAGGCGCGGGAGGATATCGTTCATGAAGGAACTTGATCCGAACAGGTTCGCCGAACTCCGGACCCGCATGGCGGACCGGACGTGGTGCTTCTTCCCGGTCTCCACCCAGGACGGCTGGTTCGCGCTGGCGATCGCCTGGCGCGGGCGGGACGGCTATGAGGAGCTGCCGCTGGAGGATGCCTGCGCGGAAACCTATGTCGAGATGCAACGCCACGCCGACGCGCTGAACCGCGAGCTTGGCTGCGACAGCGTCACCGCGGCGCGGATCGTGGGCGAAACGGCGCAGACCTCGGCAGCATCCCGTGAGTCCGGGGCGTCCTGACAGGACCGCGCGCCGGCGTGTCCGCTGGTCCCTTTCGTAAACTCACTCGCCGACGACGCGCAGGCCGTGGCGAGGCCCCATGCGCCTGACCGCGATGGCGGGGGCGGTTCGCCGGGACACGCCGACGCGCGGATCGTTGTCGACCACGATCCGGATACGGGCGCGACGCTCGCTGACGCACCACTCGCGCAGCGCACCGATCCAGAATGCAAGAATCAGATAGGGCATGCAGCGATCATGGGATGCGGTCGCTTAAGATTACATGAATATCCGACGCGAATACCCGCAAAGGGACGCCGCGCACGGCCTTCCGGGTCGGGAAGAGGCCACATTCGCGTGCGTCCCGGCGCTGCCGTCGATCAATGGCGCGGCGCCTGGGTGGTGCGATCCAGACTCCGGGCCGTCGTCGCGGCGTCCCCGCCGGCGCCCGGTCGAAGCAGCATGACCTGCGCCGTGGTGCCGCTCCCCGTGGGCGCGCGCAGCCACTTGAGGGCGAAAGCCAGGTCCGCGTTCGGCTGGTCCCGGCGGCGCGGACAGCGGCCCCGCGTCGCGCCCCTCGCCGTTCCGCGCAGTTCCGGCGCGCGATGCGCCGTGCACAGGTCCGGCTGCACGCCGTCGGGATGCACCGAGCGGCCGTCGGGGCCGCGATGGCGCGCCCAGGTCAGCACCAGCCGGGCCCCGTCCGGCAGCCGTCGGACAAGCTGCACGCTGTCCTTGCCGTAGCTGGGCGAGCCGATCAGCACCGCGCGCCCCGCCTGTTTCAGGGCGTTGGCGAGCACCTCGGCCGCCGAGGCCGTGCCGCCGTTGATCAGCACCGCCAGGGGCCGGCCCCCGGTCAGCTCGCCGGGCACCGCGTCGTGGCTGTGGCGGCTCTTCGGGTGCCGGCCCTCCACGGCGACGATCCGTCCCGAGTCGAGGAAGAGGTCGGCCGTGGCCACGGCCGCGGACAGCACCCCGCCGGGCGTGTCGCGCAGGTCGAGCACGACGCCGGCAAAGGGGGCCCGATCGGCGGCGGCCTCGCGCAGGACGGCGCCCACGGCCTTCGGGACCGTCCGGGAGAACCGGTGAATGCGGAGATACACCACGTCGTCCATGCGGCGGTGGTCCACCGACGGCGCGCGCGCGGCCGGGCGCAGGGTCAGCCGGCGCCGCGCGCCGTGGCGCGTCCGGACCTTCAGGCGGCAGTCCCGCGCGCCCACTCGCTCCAGGCGGCCGCGCAGGGCGGGCGCGTCCAGCCCGGCGAGGGACCGGCCGTCGAGATGCGTGATGACGTCGCCCGCGGCGAGACCCGCGCGCCCGGCCGGCGCCTCGGGATGCACGGCGACGATACGGGCGCCGGTCTCCTGGGCCGCCACCCGGATGCCCAGGCCGCCGAAGCCGGCGTCGGCCGCGCGGTCGGCGCGCGCCTGCCCCGGCGGCGCATAGGAGCTGTGCGCGTCGAGCCGGCGAAGCAGTCCCTCGAACAGCGCGGCGTGCAGCCGCGCCGGCGCCGCCGCCGCCACGGCCGGCGACGCGCGACCCGCCGCCATGACCAGGCGCGTCGTCCGGCGCGCCCAGTCGTCGCCGACCGGCGCGGCGGCGAGCGTGATCCGGGCCAGCTCGCGGCTCGCCCGGCGCAGACTCAGCATCTCTTCCGCGCGGTGCACGGCGAGCGCGGGGTCCAGGCGGGTCAGGCCCGTCAGGCTCGCCGCCGCCGCCGCGTCCGGCGGGGGCGGATCGACATGGAAACGCCGCACCTGCGCGAATCCGGCGGCCAGAAGCCGCTGCATGCTCGACGCCTCGAATGGCGATGCCGTGACGGTTCCTTCGGCCGGAGGGCGCGAGGACGCGGTACACCCCTGACACAGGGCCGCCACGACAAGCGTCAGCAGACAGGCCGTGACTCGCGGCGACGTGAGTGCGCGTGGACGCATTATCCGTTGTTCGAACCGCACGCTGGAAGCGCATCCCGGTCGCGGTGACTACAAGCGAGTGCCCGAGCGCGGGAATGCAACCCAGATTATGTTTGTCCCTGGTATCTTGTCGGATACCGAGTGGTACGAGTCAAGCCCCTCGGGGCGCGGCCCACTATCGTCGCCGAAGGGATACACATGATGCTTGTTGAATGCCCGGGAAATGCCACGAGCAATACTGATTGAAAACCTTAACCGCGAAGAAACCTTAACTTGGAATATACACCCAGATGAATTCACTCCGACGTCAAGATATGTGATACCGCCCGACAAATGAAATCGTACGTCTGGGCGGCCTCATGCTTGGCGTCCCGCCGACTTCGTGTCCGACAGGCTCAGCATGAGGACCTCGTCCTGAGCTTGTCGGACACGCAGTCGACGCCCTTGGGCGTCAAGGACGAGTCTGTTCAAATGTCGGGCGGTATGACTTGGCAATTGCGATACAAATGCGTTTGCCTTCCGACCCATCAAATTCGTGCAACAGACACGATCCAATCGGAACGGGACGGCAAACGTTTTTCCGAGGGCGAGGCGCGGCGTGCTGCCTTCCGGCCGCGATGGCCCGTGGCGCGCTCTTGGTGAGGGGGCCGGAGCGAATCGCTCCGGCGGATCGCAGGGGTGACGGCACTCGCACGGAATGACGCCATCGCGGCCGGGCTTCCCGACGCGGTGGTCTCGGTCGACGAGGCGCAGCGGATCGTTTTCGTCAACGCCAGCGCCGAGCGCATGTTCGGCTACACGGCGGACGAACTCCTCGGCGCGGCGCTTGACGTGCTGCTGCCGCCGCGTCCGGAGATGCCGGACGGCCAGCACGGCGGGCATGCGCAGGGGTCGACATTCGACGGGGAGACCAAGGCGCCGGCGGAGTGCGTGGGGCGACGCAAGGACGGCGGCACCCTTCCCGTGGAAATCGTCTTCGTTGGCGCAAACCTGAGTGATTGCGCCCGAGCCAGGGCACAAGAAGGGCGTCGCTCTGGGCCTGGCCGTCACCAAGGCCCTTGTCGAGGCGCACGGCGGCGCCCTCGACATCGACAGCGCGGTGGCGCGCGGGACCACGGTGCGCCTGCGCTTCCCCGCCAGTCGGGTGATCGCGCCGCCCCGGCCGGGCAGCCGCCCTTGAGGCCGGGGGCGGGGCGCCGCGCCATGGGCGTTCACTGAACTCCGTTGGCCGGCCGGGGGCTCGCCCCGTCCGGAACGTTCTCGTCACGGACGACGGAAAACGTCCGGGGCGCGGACAGGGCCCGCGCCCCGCCGTGTCGTCCGGTTGCCATGATGGCGGCCAGCCTACTCCGGCGCGGGAATGCGCCGGGTCTCGGTGCGGCCCGCGGCGTCGGTGATGGCGACTTCGAGGTGCCAGGCGCCAGGCTCGTCGGCGTAGCCCTCCGGCAGCGGGAGGCGGGCGACCACGCCGTGGCGGTACTCTTCGCGCGGGCCGCTGCCGCCGAACACCCAGCCGAACAGCGGCAGCGACAGCGACAGCCCCGGATTGATGCCGCTTTCCGAGCCGCCGGTGGCGGTGATGCCCACCGCCGGGCGTGCGTCGGTCGCGGTGACGCCGCGCAGGCTGCGCCGCGTCGCCGGCGGCACCTCGCGGCCGTCCGGCCCCGCCAGCCGGATGCTCTCGACGCGCTGTGCGGCGCGCAGGTTGGCGACGCGCAGCACCACCGCTTCCCCCGACTCGTCGAGGCTCGCGGCGAACTGCGGATGCGGCGCGGGCGCCGGGGCGCGGGCGCAGGCGGCCAGGGCGAGCAGGACGGCGATCAAAAAGGCGCGCGGGAGCATGCGGCGAAACCTCGGGCTGCGTGCGAGTCGGGCTGCGAACGGCGGTCGCACCGCCGGACGGGACATGGCATAGTGACCCCATCCCGCCCATGTGACATATGGCGTCAGCCCCGAGGAGGGTATGGATAGCGGTCTTCTGGAAGCATCCGCGGCACGGGACCCGCGCGCGCCGAGCGACGTGCTCGACATCCCGGCGCTGCAGGGCGAGGTGACGGCGGCCTCGGAGCAAGGGCTATCGGACGACGCGCTGCGCGGCCGGGTGTTCGACATCCTGAGGCGGCACCTCCGGGCCGGCCGGGCGGAGATCCGCCGCCGCTTCGAGGCGGGCGAGAGCGACGGCGCCGCGGTGCTGCGGGAGACCTGTTATCTGGTCGACGGCCTCGTGCGGGCGCTCCATGACCACGCCGCCGGCCACCTCTATCCCGAGGCCAACCCCTCGACCGGCGAGCGCCTGGCGCTGGTCGCCGTCGGCGGCTATGGCCGGGGCGAGCTGGCGCCGGCCTCGGATGTCGATATCCTCTTCCTGCTGCCCTACAAGATCACGCCGCGCGGCGAGCAGATCGTCGAGTCCATCCTGTATTTCCTCTGGGACCTGGGCCTCAAGGTCGGCCCGGCGACCCGCTCGGTCGACGACTGCATCCGCCAGGCGCGCGCCGACCTGACCATCCGCACCAATCTGCTGGAGGCGCGCTACCTTTGCGGCGAGCGGGCGCTGTTCGACGAGTTGCGCCGGCGTTACGAGAGCGAGGTGCAGGCCGGCACGGCGGCGGCGTTCATCGAGGGCAAGCTGGCCGAGCGCGACGAGCGGCACAAGCGCCTGGGCGACTCCCGCTACCAGCTCGAACCCAACATCAAGGAGGGCAAGGGCGGCCTGCGCGACCTCTCCACGCTGTTCTGGATCGCCAAATACGTCTACCGCGTGGACGACGCGGCGAAGCTGGTCGCGCGCGGCGTGTTCAGCGCCGAGGAGGCGCGGCGCTTCGACGCGGCGCACCACTTCCTGTGGACGGTGCGCTGCCACCTGCACTTCCTGACCGGCCGCGGCGAGGAGCGCCTGACCTTCGACCTGCAGAAGGAGGTCGCCGCCCGCATGGGCTACCACGACCACGCCGGCGCCAAGGCGGTCGAGCGCTTCATGAAGGACTACTACCTCGTGGCCAAGGACGTGGGCGAGCTGACCCGCATCGTCTGCGCCCAGCTCGAAGCCGAGCACAAGCGCCGCGCCCGCTTCCGCCTGCCGGGGCTGAACCGGCGCCGGCGGGTGGACGGCTTCAAGGTCGAGGGCGACCGCCTGTCCGTCGCGAAGCCGGAGGCGTTCCGCGACGCCCCCATCCGCATGCTGAGGATCTTCGCCGCCGCGCAGGCGCACGACCTGGACATCCACCCGCGCGCGCTGCGCTGGATCACGCGGAACCTGGAGCGGATCGACGACGGCCTGCGCCGCGATCCGGAAGCCAACAAGCTGTTCCTCGCCATCCTGACCTCGCCCAAGGACCCGGAGACGGCGCTGCGCCGGATGAACGAGGCCGGCGTGCTGGGCTGCTTCCTGCCCGAGTTCGGCCGTATCGTCGCGCAGATGCAGTACAACATGTACCACCACTACACGGTGGACGAGCACACGATCTTTGCCATCGGCGAGCTGTACCGCATCGAGCAGGGGCTGCTGCAGGAGATCGCGCCGATCGCCAGCGAGGTCATCCACAAGGTGCAGTCGCGGCGCGCGCTCTATGTGGCGGTGCTGCTGCACGACATCGCCAAGGGGCGGGCCGGCGACCACAGCGTGGTGGGCGAGGAGGTGGCGCTGGAGGTCTGTCCGCGCCTGGGCCTCAGCGAGGAGGAGAGCGAGACCGTCGCCTGGCTGGTGCGCCACCACCTCGACATGTCTGCGGTGGCCTTCAAGCGCGACCTGGGCGAGCCCAAGACCATCCGCGACTTCGCCGAGAACGTGCAGTCGCTGGAGCGGCTGCGGCTGCTGCTCTGCCTGACGGTGGCGGACATCCGCGCGGTCGGGCCGGGTACCTGGAACGACTGGAAGGCCGCCCTGCTGCGCGACCTCTACTGGAACACCGAGGACGAGCTGGCCGGCGGCTTCCAGGCCGCCGCGCGCGACACCCGCGTGCAGCGCGCCAAGACAGCCCTGGCCGAGCGCCTGGGCGACTGGCCGCCGGCGGAGGTCCAGGACCACCTGGCGCGCGGCTATCCCTCCTACTGGCTGGGCTGGGACAGCGAGACCCACGAGCGCCACGCCCGCATGATCCGCCAGGCGGCGCTGGAGGACCGGGCGCTGACGGTGGAGACGCGGGTCGACGACTACCGCGGCGTCACCGAGGTGACGGTCTACACCGCCGACCATCCGGGGCTGTTCAGCCGCATCGCCGGCGCCCTGGCGGTGGCCGGGGCGACGATCACCGCCGCGCGCATCTTCACCCTGAAGAACGGCATGGCGCTGGACACCTTCTGGGTGCGCGACACCGCCGGCGGCCCGCTGGACCGCCCGGACCGCCTGGCCCGCGTCAGCTCGGCGATCGAGCGCACGCTCTCCGGCCGCCTGAAGCCGATGCAGGAGCTGGCCGCGCGGCGCAACGGTATCCCCAGCCGCTACCGGGTGTTCAAAGTGCCGCCGCGGGTGCTGATCGACAACCAGATCTCCGATCGCCACACCGTGATCGAGGTCAACGGCCGCGACCGCCCGGCGCTGCTGCACGAGCTGACGCAGGCGCTGTCCCGCCTGAACCTGATGATCCACGGCGCCAAGATCTCGACCTACGGCGAGCGCGTGGTCGACGTCTTCTACGTGCAGGATGTCCTGGGCGGCAAGGTCGAGGCCACCGCCAAGCTCAACCGCATCCGCCAGCGCCTCGCCGAGGTCCTCACCGAACCGGAATGCCGGGCGGCACCGGCGGGGGAAGAGGCCGCGAAGGTCGAGTGATGCGGGGCGCGGTCCCCGGCCGCGCCCCGGACGTTTCCACGCCAAGGAGACCTTCCATGACCGTCGCGCTCATCCAAGTGCCCTTCGATTCCGGCCAGCGGGAGCTGCGGATGGGGCTGGGGCCGGGGCGGTTGATGGCGTTGGGGGCGCGGGAGGTTGCGGCGCGGGCGCACGGCGGCGAGGCGGTGCCGGGGCGGATCGACAGCGACGAGCCGTTTCCGCTGGAGGCCGCCACCGCCTTCGACCTGGCGCGCAAGCTCTCGGGAGACGTGGCGCGGGCGCGGCGCGAGGGCGCGTTCCCGCTGGTGCTGGCGGGCAACTGCATGAGCGCCGTGGGCACGCTGGCCGGGCTGGCCGAGGTGCCGCGCCTGGGCATCGTCTGGCTGGACGCGCACGGCGACCTGAACACCCCGGAGACCTCGTCCAGCGGTTTCGTCGACGGCATGGCGCTGGCGGTGGCGACCGGCCGCTGCTGGCGCCCGCTGGCCGAGAGTGTGCCGGGCTTCGCGCCGGTCGCCGACCGGCAGGTGCTGCACGCCGGCGCCCGCGCGCTGGACCCGGCGGAGCGGGACATCCTGGCCGCGGGAGACATCGTGGCGGTGGACGGGGCGGCCTTCCGCGGCCAGGGCGCCGAGGCCCTGGACACGGCGCTGGACGTGTTGGCGCCGCGGGTGGACGCGGTCTATCTGCACCTCGACCTGGACGTGCACGATGCGGCCGAACTGACCGCCAACCCCTTCGCCGAGCCCGGCGGGCCGGGCGCGGCGCAGGTCCGGGAGGCCGTCGCGCGCGTGGCCGCGCGCCTGCCGCTGGCGGCCGCGGCGCTCACGGCCTACGCGCCCGAGTGGGACCGCGACGGCGCGGCCGGGCAGGCGGCGCTGGAGCTGATCGAGACGCTGCTGGCCGCCCGCCCGCGCGGGTGAAGGTGCCGATCAGGTGAACGCCGGCGCCTTGTAGGGCTGGCGGGCGACGTCCAGCGCCTCCCCGAGGTCGACCGAGCCGCTGAACAGCGCGCGGCCGATGATGCAGCCGGCGATGTTGGGCAGGTAGCGCAGGTAGGCCACGTCATCCAGGGTCTTCACCGTGCCGCTGGCGATCACCGGGATGCTCAGGTCCTGGCCCATCTGCGAGGTGGCGGCGATGCTGCTGTCCGGCAGGTCGTCGTCGCGGTCGATGTCGGTGTAGATGATCTCCGCCACGCCCGATTGCTCGAAGCTCTTGCCCAGCTCCAGCGCGGTGAAGGCGGTCTTCTCGCGCCAGCCCTCGATGACGACATAGCCCTCCCGCGCGTCGACGCTGACCACGATGCGGCCGGGGTAGTGCGCGCAGGCGTACTCGACCAGGCGGCGGTCCTTGACGGCAGCGGTGCCCAGCACGACCCGCGCGGCGCCGTGCTCGAACCACCAGTCGACGCTGTGGGTGGTGCGGATGCCGCCGCCGACCTGCACCGGGATCTTCACCGCCTTGATGATCTCGCAGATCAGGTCGGCGTTGTGCCGGCCGCCCTGGATCACGCCGTCGAGGTCGACGATGTGCAGCCAGTCCGCGCCCTGTCCCTCGAACTTCTTCGCGGCCTCCAGCGGCGCGATGTCGTAGACCGTGGGTTCCTCCATGCGGCCGCGCACCAGGTTCACGCAGCGGCCGTCCTGCAACTCGATGTCGGGATAGATGATCATCTCGCGTACCCTCGCGTCTGAAAGTCCTGCCGTCGAATGTTCCGGAGTCCGGGCCGTGTCCCATGACGGGCAGTCCGCGTCCGCGACGAGGCGGCGCGGCGAGGCCTGTTTCCGAGACCACTTTGCGCAATGCCGGATCGCCACTCTATCGCTTCTGCGACAACCTGACGGCGTTGTAACTCTATACAGATCACACCGCCGTGCGAAGCTGGCGCCCGCGCGGGCCTTTCCCGGCGCGGGCGCTTTCGGCTAGACACGGGCGGGCAGGCAGACAGGGGCCTCATGGCGCTCGCGAAATCCTTCTTCACCGTCGGCGGCTACACCGGGCTCAGCCGGATTCTCGGGTTCGTGCGCGATATCCTGATGGCCTCGGTGCTTGGCACCGGGCCGGTGGCCGACGCCTTCTTCGTCGCCTTCCGCTTTCCGAACTTCTTTCGCCGCCTGTTCGCGGAGGGCGCGTTCAACGCGGCCTTCGTGCCGCTGTTCGCCCGCCGGCTGGAGGCCGAGGGCCGGGCGGCCGCCGTGCGCTTCGCCGAGGAGGTGCTGGCGCTGCTGGTGACGGTGCTGCTCGGCTTGACGCTGGTGGCCGTGCTGGCGATGCCCTGGCTGATGCACCTGCTGGCGCCGGGCTTCGCCGACGACCCGGCGAAGTTCGAGACCGCGGTGCTGCTGACGCGGCTGACCTTTCCCTACCTGCTGTTCATGGCGCTGGTGGCGCTGTTCGGCGGCATCCTCAATTCCCTCTACAAGTTCGCCGCCTTCGCCGCGGCGCCGATCGTGCTCAACGTGTTCTTCATCGCCGCGCTGCTGGCCGTGATTCCCTGGCTCGGGCGGCCCGGCGAGGTGCTTGCCTGGACGGTCACCGCCGCCGGCGTCGGGCAGTTCCTGCTGCTGGTGGAAGCCTGCCGGCGCGCCGGCATCGTGCCGCGCCTGCCCGCGCCGAGGTTGACACCCGGCGTGCGGCGCACCCTGAGGCTGATGGGGCCGGGTCTGCTGTCGGCCGGGGCGCTGCAGCTCAACCTCGTGGTCGGCACCATCATCGCCTCGTTGCAGGACGGGGCGGTGAGCTACCTCTACTACGCGGACCGGGTCTATCAGCTCCCCCTGGGGCTGATCGGCATCGCCTTCGGCGTCGTCCTGCTGCCGGACCTCTCGCGCAAGCTGCGGGCGGGGCAGGACGCGGCGGCGCTGCACAGCCTCAATCGCGGCATCGAGCTGGCGATGCTGCTGAGCCTGCCGGCGGCGGTGGCCCTGGTCGCCATCCCGCAGCCCATCGTGACGGTGCTGTTCCAGCGCGGCGCCTTCGACGCCCCGGCGGCGAGCGCCACGGCCTGGGCGCTGGCGGCCTTCGCGCTGGGCGTGCCGGCCTATGTCATGGTCAAGATCCTGCAGCCGGCCTTCTTCGCCCGCGAGGACACCGTGACGCCGCTGCGCAGCGCGGTCGCCGGCGTCGTGGTCAACATCGCGCTCTCGCTCGGTCTGTTCTTCTGGATCGGCCACGTCGGCATCGCGCTGGCCACGGCGGTCGCGGCCTTCGTGCAGGCGGGCACGCTGGCCGCCTGGCTGCGCCGGGCGGGCTATCTGCATTTGGACGAGCGGCTGCGCGCGCGCCTGCCGCGCATCGCGCTGGCCAGCGCGGCGATGGGGGCGGGGCTGCTGGCGGGCGCCTGGAGTCTGGAGTCCTGGCTGGCGGGCGGCCCGGCGAAGGCGGTGCCGGCGCTGGCGCTCCTGGTCGTCGGCGGCATGGCGCTCTACGGCGTGCTGGCGCTGCTGCTGCGCGCGGGCGACACGCGCGAGCTGGGCGCCCTGCTGCGCCGGCGGCGGGGCGAAGCGCGGGGCCCGGCGGGCAAGGGCTAGGACAGTCCGGCGCCAACCTCGGGTTCGGGTGGGCTGACCCTGGCCGCCGCCACCCGGTCCCCCAGGGGATAGCCGTGATGCGCCATGTCCAGGCCCCACTCGTCGCGCAGGACGCGGTTGCTCTCGGCGAAGCGGCGGCGCAGCGCCTCCACCGTCTCGGGGCCGAACAGGCGCTCCGGCGTCACGCGCGGTCCGGCCAGGGCCGCGCGGTTCAGGCGGCCCATCAGGCTGGCGCACCACTTGCGCGGCAGCACGGGCGCGACGCAGCGCCGGTTTACGGCGTCGCCCTGGGTCACGTGGTTCATCACCCGCGCCAGAGGATACACCCGCGCGCGATAGGAAACGTTGGCCGGCTGCATGTGAGGCCGCTCGACGGGAACCCGCAGCTCCAAATCGCCGGCGAGGCCGCGCAGGAACGCGGGCGGGTCGGCCTTGAAGTCCTCGTAGAGACGGACGTGCACCCGCCCGGCGCCGAAGACCTGGCGGTAATGGCGCAGCAGGTGGTGGTACTCGAAGTGGTCGAGGCTGAACAGCGGCGCCTTGAAGGCCTTGGTCGGATCGCGCCCGGCCCGGGCGTAGGGGTGGATGAACCCCGCGGGCGAGGCCGTGCCGCCCCGGCGCAGGTACTGCAGGTAGGTCGCGGTCAGCATGTCGAGCTGCTCGCGCAGCAGCACGACGATGTGGGCGTCGGGGAACACCGCCCGGATGCGATAGGCGACATCCTTGGACAGCGCCTCCAGCAGGCCGCTGCTTTCGTAATGGCCGCACAGCGCCTCGTCGCAGACCAGCGGCCGACGGTCCGGCGGCAGGGCCAGGGCCTGGCGCGCGGCCTCCGGGTCGAACTTGAAGGCGGTCGGAGAGAGGAAGGCCTCGCGCGTCGCCCGCCGCCCGGCGAAGGCGCCGCCCGCCACCTCGGGGTAGAAGAAACGCTGAAACCAGGTTGTCGCGGTCTTGTAGTGGCCGATGTGCACCACCGGGGCCTGCGTCATGGCGTCCGTCTCGCTCCGCAAATCACAACCGTCGCCGCCGCCGCACGGCGTCTTGCATATATCACCGCCCGCGCGGGCGGCAAATGCCGCACGGCCGACATTTGGAAAGCGAGGGCAGACGCTCAGGCGGGGGTCTCGGCCGGCGCCCCCGCACGGGCGGCGATCCGGGGCACGCGCTCGGTGCGCGTGCGCAGGTGCTCGCCGAGGCGCAGGCTGAGCGCCAGGATCGTCATCGTGGGATTGGACCAGCCGCCGGTGGGGAACACCGAGCTGCCGGCGATGTAGAGGTTGTCGACGCCGTGCACGCGACAGTCCGGGTCGACCACGCCGTGTCGCGGACTGTCGGCCATGCGCGTCGTGCCCATGTGGTGGTAGCCGCCCAGCGCGTGCGTGCTGAGCGCGGGGTCCACCGGCCAGGCCGTGCCCGGCTCGCGCAGCCAGGGCGCGGGCGCGAGCCGGCCCAGGCCGGCGCGCCGCAGCTCGTCGTCCAGCACCTCCGCGAAGGCGGCTGCGGTGCGCTTGTCGATCTCCGACAGGCGCCAGATCAGGCGCGCGCGCGGCATGCCCAGGGCGTCCCGGTCGTCCTCGTCCAGCACCACCCGGCTCTCCGGGTTCGGCGCCTGCTCGCCGCGGACCATGAACAGCACCCGCCCCAGGCCATGGCGAAGCTGGTAGCGGCGCAAGGCGCGGGTTCTGTGCCCCTGCAGCAGATCGCTGGCGCGGTTGTAGAGGCGCCAGGCCTGCCGCATCCGCCGGTTCGGTGGGCTGTGCTCGCGGACGGCGTCATAGAGGATCCGCATGATCGGCCGGCCGTTTCCCTCTCCACGCTGATATTTCGCCGTCACCCCGGCATTCAGGACCTGTCGGCGGGCCTGTTCCGCGTCGGACAGGCGCAGCGCCGTCATCACCTTGTGGCCACCGGCGAAGCGCTTGCGCAGCGCGTCCCACATCCGAAAGGCCTGATCCGACTCCAGCGTGCCCAGCCGCGCGCGGGGATGCTCCATGAAATAGCGGCCGACGTTGCCGTGCGCGTTGCCCAGCCCGTCCGGGCAGGCGCTGCTGGCGGCGAGCAGCAGGCGCGGGTTCTCGATGCCGCCGCAGGCGAGGACGAAGGTCCGCGCCTGCACCGCCCCGCGCACTTCGCCGTGGCGGGCGATGACGATCTTGTCGACGTGTCGGCCGAGGGGGTCGGCGTGGATGTCGACCACGTTGGCATGCAGCAGCACCCGCACGTCCGGGTGCTCCGTCAGGTCGCGGCAGTTCTCGATGCGGAAGCGCCAGTAGGCCCCGTCGAACTGCCAGTAGGCTCTTTCCAGACGTTGATCGTCGAACAACGGCCGCGGCAGGCGCACCTCTCCTTCCAGTCGAGAGTCGAAGTGCTCGAAGGGAAGCCCCAGGCTCTCGCGCACGCGATCGTAGTAGGGCGCCAGCGCCTCGGGGCCGAAGGACCAGCCGCTGTGGGGCACCCACCCGCGCCGCTGGAAGTCGATCGCGTCGAGCGGCATGCACCGGCCGCCCCAGATCGCCGTCGTCCCGCCAAAGAGCCGCAGCCGGGCGTCCTCCAGGTCGTAGTACGGCTGGCCCTCGGTCGCGCCCTGGTACAGTGCCTGGGTTTCCGGCTCGAAATCGACGCCGCCGCTCTCCACCAGGCAGACGGTGAGACCGCTGCCCAAAAGCGCGCGGGCCACGGTGATGCCGGCGACGCCCGCGCCCACGATGCAGACGTCGGCATGAAAGGCGAGGCCGTCCTCGCAGTCCCGGAAATCGGTCAGCACGCCCGAAGCTCCCTTCCCCCTGGCCTGAGCGGTTCGGTTACGGAAGATAAGACAGACCGAGGGGCGTTCCGGTTCCCCGCCGGTCGTCGCAAGGGCTGCGCCATCTCTTCACTTCGTCGTGGCCGGGTCGTGAGCCACGGCGGCGGGCGCCCCTTGACCCTCCGGTTGCGAGCGGCGATAACCGCCCGCGCATCGGCAAGGGCGCCGTCCGGGCGCGCGGATCATCGGAGTTCGGGATGAAGCGGATCTTCTCCGGCGTGCAGCCGACCGGGAACCTGCACCTCGGCAACTATCTGGGCGCGATCCGGAACTTTGTCGCGCTGCAGCACGACTACGACTCGATCTACTGCGTGGTCGACCTGCACGCCATCACGGTCTGGCAGGAGCCGGCGGAGCTCGCCGACCACACGCGGCAGGTCACCGCCGCCTATCTGGCCGCCGGCATCGACCCCGGGCGCTGCATCATCTTCAACCAGTCGCGCGTGTCCGCGCACGCCGAGCTGGCCTGGATCTTCAACTGCGTGGCGCGGCTGGGCTGGCTGAACCGCATGACGCAGTTCAAGGAAAAGGCCGGCAAGCACCGCGAGCAGGCGTCGGCCGGGCTGTACGTCTATCCCGCGCTGATGGCCGCCGACATCCTGGCCTACAAGGCCACGCACGTGCCCGTGGGCGAGGACCAGAAGCAGCACCTGGAGTTCGCCCGCAACGTGGCGCAGAAGTTCAATTACGACTATCAGCGCGAGGTCTTCCCGGTGCCCGAGCCGCTGATCATGGGCGCGGCGGCGCGGGTGATGAGCCTGCGCGACGGCTCGAAGAAGATGAGCAAGTCCGAGCCGTCGGACATGACCCGCATCAACATGACCGACGACGCCGACGCCATCGCCAACAAGATCAAGCGCGCCACCACCGACCCCGACCTGCTGCCGGGGCCGGCGGTGCTGGACGCCGCCGGCGAGCTGCCGGAGGAGACGCGCAAGGCGCGGCCGGAGTGCTACAACCTGCTGGGCATCCATGCCGCGCTGGCCGACCAGTCCTGGCGCGAGGTGCTGACCCAGTTCGAGGGCCGGGGCTTCGCCGATTTCAAGAAGGCGCTCACCGAGTTGGCGGTGGAGAAGCTGGCGCCGCTGGGGGCGGAGATGCAGCGCCTGATGGACGACCCGGCGGAGATCGACCGCATCCTCCACGACGGCGCCGAGCGCGCCGCCGCCCTGGCCAACCCGGTCCTGGACGAGGCGCTGGACGCCGTCGGCTTCCTGCGGAGCTGAGTCCGCCCGGGCCGGTTCGCGGGTACTTTCCCGGCGCGGCGCGGCGCGCTAGGCTTGGCGGGTCCGTTCGCAGCGATTGAGGCCGCCAAGCTCATGACGCCGCATAGCCATGCACGCCGCGGGCCTGGAGAGGGCGGCCTCATGCTTCGACGGGC
>CAZLNO010000080.1:17201-19043 GCA_964561005.1 uncultured Rhodovibrionaceae bacterium
TTCCCCATCCCCCTCATCCTGAGCCTGTCGAAGGATGAGGCCCGCAAGGCGCGGATACCGCGGCGCGTGGCCCAATGCCGGACGGCGCGGCCATGCTGAGCGCGACCCCGCCCGCCCGCGCGCTGACCGTGCCGAAGCAGTGGTCCCTGGCGGTCGTCGTCGTCGCCGTCCTGACCCTGCCGGGGCCGGCGCGCGGGGCGCAGTTGATCGCCGACCTCTCCGACCACCTGATCGCCATCACGACGGGCTTCGCCGGCACGGAAGTGCTGCTGTTCGGCGCGGTGTCCGAGCCGGGCGAGGTGGCCGTGGTCGTCCGCGGCCCGAACCGGGCGGTGCAGATGCACCGCAAGTCGCGGGTGCTGGGCATCTGGATGAACACGGCGACGATGACCTTCGATTCGGCGCCCAGCTTCTATGCCGTCAACGCCAGCGGCCCCCTCGAGCGCATCGTCACCGAGGCGGTGCGCAGCCGCCACCAGATGGGCCTGGGCCACCTCGACATCCGCCTGCCGACGGCCAAGGCCTCGCCCAACGTGGCAGCGCAGTGGCGCGCGGCGCTGATCCGGGCCAAGGTGCGCCAGGGCCATTACCAGGCGGAGGTCGGCCGCGTCACCTTCCTGGGCCGGCAGCTTTTCCGCTCCAAGGTGTTCTTCCCGGCGAACGTCCCGACCGGCAGCTACACCGTGGAGACCTACTACCTGCGCGACGGCCAGGTGGTGGGCGCCCAGACGACGCCGCTGAGCGTCGGCAAGGTGGGACTGGAGGCCGAGCTCTACGACTTCGCCTACGACCACGCGGCGCTCTACGGGCTCGTTGCCATCCTGCTCGCGCTGCTGGCAGGATGGCTGGGTCATACCCTGTTCCACAAGGCCTGAGACCGGCGCATGGACAGTCCAGACAACGGCGGCGCGGACAAGGGCGGCGCGGACAACGGGGGGTCCCCCGTCAACCAGCCGGAAGCGCGCAAGAGCGACCGGGTCTTTCTGGTGGTCATCGACGACACCCAGGAGATGCGCGTGGCCCTGCGCTTCGCCTGCGAACGGGCGCGGCACACCGGGGGCCGGGTCGCCCTGCTCTACGTGCTGGAGCCGAACGACTTCAAGCACTGGATGGGCGTGGGCGACCTGATGCGCGACGAGGCGCGGGCCGAGGCCGAGAAGCTGCTGCAGCGCCATGCCGCCACCGCGCAAAAGCTGTCCGGCTCCATGCCGATCCTCTATCTGCGCGAGGGCGGCCAGCGGGAGGCCCTGCTGAACCTGATCGCCGAGGAACCGCGGATCTCCATCCTGGTGCTGGGGGCCAACCCCGGCTCCAGCGGGCCGGGGCCGCTGGTGCAGTCGCTGACCGGCAAGATGATCGGCAAGCTGCGGGTGCCGATCACCGTGGTCCCCGGCAACCTCAGCGACGAGGACGTCGACGCCATCGCCTAGCGTTTGCGGCGCGCGGACGGCGGCGGGTGCGACCCGGCGGAAAATCGCATACGCGCCATGCAAGGCGGGCGCTTGTCCCGTCCCCCGCCGTCGACCAGCTTCGCGGCCAAGCTCCCAGGCCGGGCACGGGGCGCGAGGTGCCGGACGCGGGAGCGAACCCTCACGCCGTTCACCGTTCGTCAAGCGGAGGCAGGCCGATGGCCGATGCCTACGACGCCATGATCGCGGCCCGGCTGCCGCGCGAGCGCCGCCGGCTGCCGATCGCCGTCATCGCCTGCGCGCCGCTGCTGGCGCTGATCGCCCTCGGCGGCCCCGCGGGCGGCACGGGGCCCGGCGATCCGACCCGCCTGCAAGCGGCCCAGGCGGCCGCCGGGCGCTGGCTGGACGGCCCGCTGGACCTGCCGGCCCCGGA
>CAZLNO010000081.1:0-18430 GCA_964561005.1 uncultured Rhodovibrionaceae bacterium
TAACAGGTCGCCCCGCTCTCACACCTCTGGCGCGCGCGCCAAGCCATAATCGCCCAGCGCCCTTATGGCAATCCCGTTGTCGCGCTCGCCGCCGTTCAATCGGTCGCGCGCCGCTCGCCGCGGGTCGTCGCGCGTGGTTGCGCGGCGCGGAAAAGCACGTTACCGAAGCGACCGGAACCAGCCATCCCCGCCAAGCACGAAGCGTCGCGACAATGACTTCGCCTGACACGGCCAGGACAGCGCGTTCCAGCACCGGCCGGCGCCTGGCTGTCTTGCTCAGTCCGGTCGGCCTTTATGCCCGGGAGCGACTGTTGCTCGCCGTCACCGCCCAGCTTGTTGCGAAGGGCCACGCGGTCGACGTCCTGACGCCCGGCGCCGCCCCCGAGCTGCGCGAGGCGTTGCCGGCCGGCGCCCGACTGGTCGACCTTGCCCGCTGGTGGATGGGCCGGGGCGCACCCGGGGCGCACAGCAAGCGCCGGGTCTATCTCGGCCTGGCGCCGCTGATCGGCTATCTGCGGCGCGCGCGTCCCGAGGTCGTGCTGTCCGGCTCGATCCCGCCGAACCTGGCCGCCCTGTTGGCCCGCCGCCTGGCCGGCGTGCCGACCCGCCTGGTGCTGCGGCAGAGCAACGTGGTCGCCATCCCCGGCGATCCGGACTACGGCGGGGTTCGGGTCCGGCCGCGGGACCGCCTGGTGCGCTGGCTCTACCGCCGGGCGGACGCCGTCATCGCCAATTCCGCCGGCGTGGCCGACAACCTCGACAAGCTGACCGGCTTGCCGCGCGAGCGCGTTCACACGATCCTGGGCGGCGTCGACCTGGCCGCGCTGCGCCAAATGGCCGCGGCGCCCCGCCCGCATCCCTGGCTGGCGGCGCCCGGTGGGCCGACGCTGCTCACCGTCGGCCGCCTGGTCGCGAAGAAGGACCAGGTGACGCTGCTGCGCGCCCTGGCCGCGCTGCGCCGAACCCGCGACGTCCGTCTGCTGCTGGTCGGACCGGACGGCGAAGCGCGCCCGGCGGTCGAAGCCGCCATTGCCGAACTGGGATTGGCGGACAGCGTCGCGCTGACGGGGCACAGCGACAACCCTTACGCCTACATGGCCCGCGCCGACGCCTTCGTCCTGTCGTCGGTGTCCGAGGGCATGCCGAACGTGCTGCTGGAGGCGCTGGCCTGCGGCTGTCCCGTGGTCAGCACGGACTGCCCGAGCGGCCCTCGCGAGCTCTTGGGTGGCGGCCTTTACGGGCGGCTGGTGCCGATGCGGGACCCCGAGGCGCTGGCCGCGGCCGTCGCCGCGACGCTGGATGCGCCTCCGGCTTCCGACGACCTGCGGGCGCGGGCGGCGGCCTTCTCGATCGAGCGGGTGGCCGCGCGCTACGTCGAGGTGCTGGAGGCTCTGCCGCCGGCGCCAACCGCCGCCGGTGCGGCAGCCGGCGGCGACAACGCAAGCGTGTCAGGCCAGGCGGGGGAGGCGCCGCGTGGCTAGCACGCCGACCTCCGCCGGGGCGCGCGGGTCCGCCGGGCGGCTGCTGGGCCGCCTGCGCGCCACGCCCTGGCTGAAGCCCTTCCGCAACGCCGGCGTGCTGCTGATGGGGCGGACGGCGCGCGGGCTGCTGTCCATCGGCTATCTGGCGCTGGCGGCGCGCGGGCTGGAGCCCGCGCTGTTCGGCACTCTGGTGCTGCTGCACGGCTTCGTCATGGCCGTCGGCGAGGTGGCGAAGTTCCAGTCCTGGCAGGCCGTGGTGCGCTACGGCGGGCCGGCCTGGGACGCCGGCGACACGCGGCGCTTTCAGGCGGTCGTCCGGTTCAGCCTGCTGCTGGACGCCATCGGCGTCGCCATTGGCCTGCTGATCGTCCTGCTGGCGACGGCCCCGGCGGCGCGGCTGTTCGGGCTGCCGCCGGACATCGTGGACGTGGCGCGGCTGTACGGGGTCAGCGTGGTCTTCATCATGTTCGGCGCCACCGCCACCGGCCTGTTGCGCCTGTTCGACCGCTTCGACCGCCTGGCGGTGCACAGCACGGCGGTGCCGGCGGTGCGCCTGCTGGGCTGCGCGGTGCTCTACTTCACCGGGGCCGGGCTGACCGCCTATCTCGTGGTGTGGTTCCTGGCGACCGTCGCGGGGCGCGCGCTGCTGTGGCTGTTCGCCGGGCTGGAGCTGCGGCGGCGGGCGCTGCACGCGGGCCTGTCGCGCTCGCTCGCGGGCACGCTGCGGCCGGCGCCGGGCATCTGGCGCTTTGCCCTGGGCACCAACCTCAACAGCTCGCTGAACCTGGGACAGACGCACCTGGGCATGCTGGCCGTCGGCGCGCTGCTGGGGCCGGCGGCGGCGGGGCTGTTCCGGGTGGCGCAGCAGTTCGCCAACGTCCTGGTCAAGCCGCAGCAAAAGCTCCTGGCGCCGGCCATCTATCCGGAGCTGTCGCGCCTGACCTCGCGCGGCGAGAAAGGGGCGCGGCGCAGGATGGTGGTGCGCTCCCTGGCGCTGGCCGGCGGGCTGGCGGCGGTGGCCTTCGCGGCGCTGGCCGGCGTCGGCCGGCCGCTGATCGAGCTGATCGTCGGCCCGGCCTTCACCGGCGCCTATGGCCCCATGCTGCTGCTGGCGCTGGCCGGCGTGGTGACGACCGCCACCTTTCCGCTGGAGCCGCTGCTGATCGCCAAGGGTCGGGTGCGCGCCGTGGTGCTGGCCCGGCTGGCGGCGCTGCTGAGCTATCTCGCCGCGGTCTACGTGCTGTGCCAGTGGCTGGGCCTGATCGGCGCCGGCATCGCGGCCGTGGTCTACGCGGCGACGGCGGCGGTGCTGTTCGTGACGCTCGGCGGCTTGCGCACGCGCCGGCGCCCACCAGGTATCAGCCGGCCCCCCGGCGAACCGACACCGCACAACCGCTCACAGGATTAAGGCAGATCGGAAGCACAACCATGCGCTACCTCGACGACGACCGCCTGGCCGCGCTGGACGACGCGGCCTTCCGCGACGCCCGGCCCTACCCCTGGGTCAACCCGGCCGGGCTGCTGCGCGAGGACGCCTTCCGGCAGCTTCGCGAGACGCTGCCGCCGGTGGAGATCTTCGAGGCGTCCTTCGGCAAGGCGCGCAAGCACGGCCAGCGCAGCCACGACCGCTACGCGCTGAGCTACCGCGAGGACCTGCCGATCGCCGAGGCCTGGCACGACTTCGTGGCCGAGCTGAACGGCCCGGACTACCGCGCCTTCCTGCGCCGGATGATGGGCAGCGACGCCTTCGAGCCGATGTTCCACTGGCACTACACGCCCAGCGGCTGCGAGGTCTCGCCGCACTGCGATTCCTGGTGGAAGCTCGGCTCGCACATCTTCTACTTCAACACCGAGGACGACTGGGACCCGTCGTGGGGCGGCGAGACGGTCATCCTGGACGACCAGGGCCGCTTCAGCTTCCGCTCGGCGCCGGAGTTCGCGGACTTCGACGCGGCGATGGGCTCTCAGTCCCTGGGCAACCGCAGCCTGCTGTTCGTGCGCAACGGCCGCTCCTGGCACGGCGTGCGGCCCATCGCCTGCCCCAAGGGCGCGCTGCGCAAGGTCTTCATCGTCGTCATCAAGCGCCGCGGCGTCGTCGAGCGCCTGCGCCGGCTGGCGGCCTGAGCGCGATGGCGGACGCGGCCACCATCGCCGAGCGGACCGGCCACGGGGATGCGGCGACGCGCCAGCGCGTCGTCGTCGTGGTGGGCGCCGGGCGCAGCGGCACCAGCGCGCTCACCCGCGGCATCGGCGCGCTGGGCGTGGCGCTGGGCGACAACCTGAAGCCCGGCACGCGCAAGAACGCCAAGGGGTTCTTCGAGGACGAGGACTTCATCGCCATCAACTATCGCCTGCGCGATGTCTTCGGCTTCAAGCGCTCGGGCGCCGGGGCGCGGCGGGTGCCGGAGGACTGGTTCGACCGGCCGGAGGTCGCGCCAATTCGCGCGGCGGCGGCGGAGGTCATCCGCACGCGCTTCGCCGACACCCCGCTATGGGGCTTCAAGGCCGGCGGCGTGCTGAGCTTCCTGCCGTTCTGGGAGCGGGTGTTCGCCGACACCGGGCAGGACCCGAGCTATGTCCTGGCGTTGCGCAACCCGCTCAGCGTCGCCCGCTCGCGCGCCAAGGTCAGCCTTCGCCGCGGCATCCAGGAGAACAGCGACCTGGAGTTCCTGGCCCGCGTGGTGCCCTACTTCCGCCTGGCCGCGCGGCACCCGCTGGCGGTGGTGGACTATGACCGCCTGCTGGCCGACGCCGGGGCGGAGTTGCGCCGGGTCGCCGGCTTGCTGGACCTGCCGCTCACAACGGCGGTGGAGTCACAGGTCGAGGCCTACGCCGGCGAGTTCCTGTCGCCCGAACTGCGCCACCACGCCACCACCGAGGCCGAACTGCGCGCCGACCCCCGCCTCAATCCCCTGGCCCGCGATGCCTACCTGCTGCTCGCCGCCGTGGCACGCGGCGCGGAGGGCCTGGACAGCGAGGCCTTCTGGGACGCCTGGGCGCGCATCGAGCGCGCGCATGCCGAGATGGCGCCCGTCCTGCGCCACATCGACGCGCTGGAGGCGGAGATCCGGCGCTCGCGCCAGGGGGTTCTGGGCTTCCCGCTGCTGCTGCGCGACCTGCTGCGCAAGCGGCGGGAGCGGACAAAGGCAGGCTGATCCGCCAAGGGTCACTGAAGTCGACCGGCGGCCCTCACCCTTCGACAAGCTCAGGGTGAGGCGTCGACGCGCTCAAGGTGAGGGAAGCGTTTTCGGTCTTTACCTCATGCTGAGCTTGTCGAAGCATGAGCTTGTCGAAGCATGAGCTTGTCGAAGCATGAGCTTGTCGAAGCATGAGGCTGTCAAGGTGCCGTCCCCGAACCTTCCCCCTCAACATAGCGCCGCAGGAAGGGATAGCCGCCGAGCTGCCCCTCGATCCAGCGCCGCAGCTCCGGGTCCCAGGCGACGCCGGCGCGGGTCCGACGCGGGCGGTCGAACAGGATGCCGGCGCAGGCGTCCAGATAGCCGGGCGGATCGGGGTCGAGGCCCAGGCCGTTCAGCAGTCCGGCCAGCGCGCGGCGCGGATCGGCGATCAGGTCCTCCAGATGGACGTCCAGCACGCGGGTCTCCGGCCGGTCGTGCAGCGCCGCCGTCACCGCCGCGTTGGCGAAGTAGGTGCGCGCCGCGTAGGCCGGGCTGGTCCCTGTCCGCCGGGCCTTGGTCGCGATGTTGTCATAGGGGTCGCGCACCACGTGCACGAAGACGACCGGCACCGGCGAGGCCGCCAGCAGGCGGTCCAGGGCCCTCGGCTGGCGGCGCAGCAGGCGGGCGGTGCCGTTGCCCTTCTTGTCGCCCAGCAGGCTGAGCCGCGTGCAGCGCCCCTGGTGCTGCCCCGGCACGGCATAGTCGTAGCCGGTGTAGCTGCGACCGAAGGCGTGGAAGACGCGGGCGTTCAGCTTGCAGGCATCCGCGACGCGGTCGAACGGCGCGCCGCGGTTCAAATGCTTCAGGGCGTAAAGCTCGTGGCTGATGACCACCTCGGGATGGGCGTCCAGCAGCGAGCCGACCAGGGAGTGGCCGCTGCGCCCCTGGCCGATGAACAGCACGAAGGCCTCCGGCCGCGCGGCGTCCATCGCCGGGTCGGCCAGCACTTGCCCGCCCCGGTCCAGCAGGCGCCGCACCTGGCGATAGGGCCGGAGCGATTCGCGCGCATGCTGGGTGTAACGGATCATTCGGCCAAGGTGCGTCAGCGCCCCCTCGCGGTCGCCACGCAGCCGGCAGCCCAGCGCCGCCGCCTCGCCCGTCAGCTCCAGGAGCGCGTCCCCCCACGCCTTGGCGAGCCGCCGGCGCTGCTTGGCCAGGCGGTCGGCGGGCCGGATGGCCGGCAGGCTCTCGGTGTCGGGCATGTCCAGGGACATCGGCTGAGCGCTCTTGAAAAGGCGTGAAGGAACAACGGCGCGGCAGACACCCTATGCCGTCGCGCCAGGCGGGGAAAGATGGTCGTCAGCCCGTCGCGGCCACGCGCGGCGGGGGCGGCGCCTCGGCGTCCAGCCCCAGCAGTTCGCGGATTCGCCGCACCGCACGTTCGCGCGAATCGTGCTCGCCGCGCAGCGGTCCGGCCACCTCCAGACCCGTTTCGCTCCAGTGCGCCAGGCCCCGCTCCACCAGGGTCCGGTGGGCCTCGCCGATGTTGCGCGGCGGCGTCATGATTCCGGCCGCGACAAGCCGCGCGAACAGCCCGCGCGCGGGTCCCGCTGTCAGGGTCTCCACGGCGCCGACGCCGGGGCGCCGGGGAAGGGACAGGACCGTCACCGGACGCCCCACGGTACAGGCCTCCGCCAGGCAGGAGATGCTTTCCTCGCTCACCAGGATGCGGTCGGCCAGCGCCAGAAAGCCGAGGTAGGGGTTGTCCGCGCCGCGCTGCCGGTCCCAGCGGTAGAGCATGTGCGGCGCCGCGAGCGGCTCGGCCAGCGCGTCGGCCACTCGCGGTGGCGTGCGCGGCGAGGTCGTGACGAGGAGCGAGCCGCCCTCGCGCCGGGCCAGATCGTCGGCCTGGGCGGCGATGCGCCGTGCCGCCGGCACCGGAAAGCGGTAGCTCCAGGACGGACCGCCGACCAGCAGCGCGATGCGCGGGCCCGGCAGATGGGCCAGGCGCGGGCGCCACGCCTCGGCGGCCTCCCCCAGCCTCGCCGGGGTCAGGTCGTGGATCGGCAGCGGGTTGTGCAGGACGTTCGCCCGCGCCGGCAGGCCGTACTGCGGCGTGGTGACGATCAGGTCGAACCAGTCCAGCGGCGCCCGCGGCCGGCCCAACTGCACAAGCGCGGTCCGGCCGCCCGACTGCTGCTTGATCCAGCGGGCGACGGGGACGCTGCGCTGGCCGATGGCCAGCACGACGTCGGGCCAGGGCGGCGCCAGCGGCGGATCGCAGCGCTTCACGCTGGCCAGGCTCGCTCCAAGCGCACGGTTCGGCAAACTGAACAGCGGATTGTACGCGACCGAGAACCGGCGCGCCGGCCGGCCCAGGGCCTCGGCCAGCGCGAGCACCTGGCGGTTATCCCCCTGCCGCGCCCCGAGGAGCAGCCAGACGGTGGGATCAGGCTGTGGCGCGGGCGCAAGTTCAGCCATCGGTAATTTCATGCCCATAACACAACCCTTCAAGGTGAACCTTTTCTCTCGTTTATCACTACAATAAAAATGCCCATAAATATAAATTGGAGCTCATGGAATATCATTGAAAATTCATCTCTCTGTCAAATTATCGTCTCAATGCCCCGAGATACATTGAAGGGCAAACCTGGAATGAGAATCCTCTGCCACCTTCGCGGGGGATCGAACGTGCGAAACCGAGATCGCCAGCGGTGCCGGCGGCTTTCGTGTACGTCGGCAAGGGAACGATTAGCCCACGCACAGGGCCATTGACAGCGCGATGACAAACCTTATAGTCCGCTCCGACCACGCGGACGGGACCGTTCGCGGCGGAAGGTTATTCCCTGAGATCGCGCGGGACGCGGCAGGCCGGGCACGGCCGGCGCCACAGGGCCGAGGGCTGCGCGGTCCAAGAAGGCAGACGACACACGCCAAGGCACAGTCGGCGGGACAGTTCGCAATGTTTGCAGTGATCAAGACGGGCGGCAAGCAGTATCGGGTCGCCCAGAACCAGATCTTGACGGTGGAGAAGCTGCCGGCCGAGGCCGGCGCCACGGTCGACCTCGATAGTGTCCTGATGGTGGGCAAGGACGGCGAGGCCCCCCAGGTCGGCGCCCCTTACGTCGAGGGCGCCAAGGTCACCGCCGAGGTGCTGGAACACGGCCACGACCGCACCATCACGGTGTTCAAGAAGCGCCGGCGCAAGAACTCGCGGCGCACCAACGGCCACCGCCAGCGCCACACGGTGCTGCGCGTCACCGACATCGAGGTGAACGGCGCTTCGGTCGCCGGCGGGCCGGCCGAGGCGACATCGGTCCCGACCCGCGCCGAGCTGAAGGCGGCGACCAACGCGGCCGTCACGCAGGCGAACAAGGCCAAGTCGCTGGCGGCGAAGAAGCGCAACTGAGCGAGACCGAGGAGCAGGCAACCATGGCGCACAAGAAGGCCGGCGGCAGTTCCAAGAACGGGCGCGACTCCCACAGCAAGCGCCTCGGCGTGAAGAAGTTCGGCGGCGAGCAGGTCATTCCCGGCAACATCCTGATCCGCCAACGCGGCACCAAGTGGCACCCCGGCCAGAACGTCGGCCTCGGGCGCGACCACACCATCTTCGCGCTGAGCGAGGGCACGGTGAAGTTCCGCAAGACCACCGGCGGCAAGTCCGTCGTCTCGGTGGTGCCGCAGGACTGACGCGCGTCCGCACGCGGCGCCCGCTGAAATGCGGGCACGCCGGCAAGAGCTTATGAAGGCGGGGAGACGGTTGTTCGTCTTCCCGCTTTTTCCGTGTTCATTGGCGGTCTTGAACCGGTTTGCAGTGACGCCGCTCTTCGCGCCTTCGGCGCGACGCCTCTCCTTCGACAGGCTCAGGATGAGGCGGTCGATAGGCTCGGGATGAGGCGCCCATGAATGCTTGCGCCTAACGCGCTCCCTCATGCCGGGCTTGTCGGACACGAAGTCGGCGGGACGCCAAGCATGAGGCCGCATCCGCCAGGCGACACTGCAGCCGTCGAACGCGGAACCAGCAGGTCTCTCGCAGGCGCGCCTCGAACATTCTACATTGCGAACGCCATGAAGTTCCTCGACCAAGCCAAGATCCATCTCAAGGCCGGCGACGGCGGCGACGGTTCCCTCTCGTTCCGCCGCGAGAAGTATATCGAGTTCGGCGGCCCCGACGGCGGCGACGGCGGGCGCGGCGGCGATATCGTGTTCGAGGCGGTGGAAAGCCTGAACACCCTGATCGACTTCCGCTACCAGCAGCACTTCAAGGCGCGGCGCGGCGTCCACGGCATGGGCCGCAACCGCACCGGCGCGGCCGGACAGGACTGCGTCATCAAGGTGCCGGTGGGCACGGTCATCCTGGACGACGACAAGGAGACCGTGCTGGCCGACCTGACCGAGCCGGGCCAGCGCGTGGTGCTCTGCCGGGGCGGCAACGGCGGCTTCGGCAACGCGCGCTTCAAGTCCTCGACCAACCAGGCGCCCAAGCGCGCCAACCCCGGCCAGCCCGGCGAGGCGCGCTGGGTGTGGCTGCGCCTGAAGCTGATCGCCGACGCCGGCCTGGTCGGCCTGCCCAACGCCGGCAAGTCCACCCTCCTGGGCGCGGTGTCGCGCGCGCGGCCGAAGGTCGCCGACTACCCCTTCACCACGCTGCACCCGCACCTGGGCGTCGCGGAGGTGCACGACGAGCGCTTTGTCATCGCCGACATTCCGGGGCTCATCGAGGGCGCGCACGAGGGCCACGGCCTGGGCGACCGCTTCCTGGGCCACGTCGAGCGCTGTGCCGTGCTGCTGCACCTGGTCGACGGCGCGCAGGACGACCCGGCCGAGGCCTACCGCAAGGTCCGCCAGGAGGTCGAAGCCTACGGCCGCGCCCTGGCCCGCAAGCCGGAGGTGCTGGCCCTGAACAAGGCCGACGCCCTGCCGGCCGAGCTGTTCGACGAGCAGGCGCGCGACCTGGAACGCGCGGCCGGCAAGCCGGTCTATCAGGTGTCGGGTGTCAGCGGACAAGGCGTGGCGCGGGTGCTGGAGGTGCTTCTGGAGCACGTCATCGCCGCCCGCCAGGCGGCGCGGGTGCCCGCGGAAACCGAGGCGGAGGGCTGGCAGCCGTGAGCGGCAGCGCCGACACCGCCGATGCGGCCGAGGCCAAAGCCGCCGCCCTGCCCGAGCTCGCGGCGATGCACCGCGTCGTCGTCAAGATCGGCTCCGCCCTGCTGGTGGACGAGACGAGCGGCGAGATCCGCCGCGACTGGCTGGACGCGCTGGGCGACGACGTCGCCGCGCTGAAGGCGCGCGGGGTGGAGGTGGTGCTGGTGTCCTCCGGCGCCATCGCGGTCGGCCGGCGGCGGCTGGGCCTGACCCGCCGCAACGCGCGGCTGGAGGAAAAGCAGGCCGCGGCGGCCACCGGCCAGCTCCGCCTCGCCCACGCCTACCAGGAGACCCTGGCGCGCCACGACATCACCGTGGCGCAGGTCCTGGTCACCCTGGACGACACCGAGGAACGCCGCCGCCACCTCAACGCGCGGAGCACGCTGCGCACCCTGCTGAGGCTCGGCGCGGTGCCGGTGATCAACGAGAACGACACCGTGGCCACCAGCGAGATCCGCTTCGGCGACAACGACCGCCTGGCCGCGCGGGTGGCGGCGATGATCGACGCCGAGGCGCTGGTCCTGCTCTCCGACATCGACGGCCTCTACACCGCCGATCCGCGCCGCGACCCCGAGGCGGCCTTCATCCCGCGCGTCGACGACATCACGGCGGAGATCGACGCCATGGCCGGCGAGGCGCCGCCGGGCTACTCCTCCGGCGGCATGGTGACCAAGCTGACCGCCGCGCGCGTCGCGCTCGCCGCCGGCTGCCACATGGCGATCGCCCAGGGCCGGGTGCGCCACCCCCTTGGCCGGCTGCTGGAGGGCGGGCGCTGCACCTGGTTCGTCTCCGGCGTCGAACCGCGCGCCGCCCGCAAGCGTTGGATCGGCGGGACGCTGAAGCCGGCCGGCACGCTGACGCTGGACGCCGGGGCGCTGAAGGCCCTGCGCGCCGGCAAGTCGCTGCTGCCCGCCGGCGTGACGCGGGTGGACGGCAGCTTCCAGCGCGGCGACGCGGTGCGGGTCTGCGACCCCGAGGGCCGCGAGGTGGCGCGCGGCCTGGTGGCCTACGGCGAGGCCGACGCGCGGCGCATCATCGGCCGCAAGTCGCGCGACATCGAGGCGATCCTGGGCTATCGCGGTCGCGAGGAGTTGATCCACCGCGACGATTTGGTACTCACCTGACAAGCGCGCCCTGTACCCAAGGGACGCGCGATCGGCGAGGAGACAGGCGCTGTGAGCGAAGAGGCGAGCCGGAGCATGGACCCGAAGGAAGCCCTCTACCACGAGATGATCGAGCTGGGCGAGACGGCGCGCGCCGCCGCGCACGCGATGGCCGTCGCCCGACCGACGCAAAAGGAGCACGCGCTGAACGCCGCCGCCGCGTCGCTGCGCCGCCGGTCCCCCGAGATCCTGGAAGCCAACGCCCGCGACCTGGAGGCCGCGAAGAGCGGCGGCCTGAGCGCGGCCATGCTGGACCGCCTGGAACTGTCGGACAGGCGCATCGAGGCCATGGCGGCCGGGCTTGAGTCCGTCGCCGCGCTGCCCGAGCCCGTCGGCAGCACCCTGGCCGAGTGGGAGCGGCCGAACGGCCTGCGCATCGCCCGCGTCTCCGTCCCCATCGGCGTGGTCGGCATCATCTACGAGAGCCGCCCGAACGTCACCGCCGACGCCGCCGGGCTGTGCATCAAGTCGGGCAACGCCGCCATCCTGCGCGGCGGCTCGGAGAGCCGGCATTCCTCCGCCGCCATCCTGGACTGCCTGCGCGATGGCCTGGCCGCCGCCGGCCTGCCCGAGGCGGCGGTGCAGCCGGTGCCCACCCAGGACCGGGCGGCGGTCGGCCTGCTGCTCGGCATGAACCGCCACGTCGACGTCATCGTCCCGCGCGGCGGCAAGGGGCTGATCGAGCGCGTGCGCGCCGAGGCGCGGATGCCCGTGCTGGCCCATCTGGAAGGCGTCAACCACACCTATGTCCAGGCCTCCTGCGATCCGGAGATGGCGCGGCGCGTGGTGTTCAACGCCAAGATGCGCCGTCCCGGAGTCTGCGGCGCCACCGAGACGCTGCTGATCGACCACGCCGCACTGAAGTCGCACCTGCCCGGCATCGTCGAGGACCTGCTGGCCGCCGGCTGCGAGCTGCGCGGCGACCAGTCCGTCTGCGGCGCCGAGCAGCGCATGCTGCCCGCCCGCCCCGAGGACTGGGACATGGAGTACCTGGCGCCGATCCTGTCGGTGAAGATGGTGGAGACGGTCGACGAGGCCATCGCCCACGTCAACCGCCACGGCTCCGGCCACACCGAGGCCATCCTGACCGGCGACGAGGCGGCGGCGCGCAGGTTCGCCGAGCAGGTCGACGCCGCCATCGTCATGGTCAACGCCTCCACGCAGTTCGCCGACGGCGGCGAGTTCGGCATGGGCGCGGAGATCGGCATCGCCACCGGCAAGCTGCCGCCGCGCGGCCCCGTGGGCGCGGCCGAGCTGACCAGCTACAAGTATGTCGTCCGCGGGGCTGGCCAGACGCGGCCTTGAGGTACCGGGGAGATCGCGTTTCGCGCGAATTTACCAGGCATTGGGCTTATCACTTACCGCTTTCTTAATCATCGCCGTCTATACAGCCGGGAAAGGGTCAAGACGGGACTCGTCTCTTCCGGCAGGTCTTGGGGTCAGGCGATGCGGAGTGACTGGGAGGACGCGGGGTTCGCGCAGGAAACCGCGGAGGCCGCCGTGGCCTTGATGCGGCGGCACGGCGTGCCGCCGACGCCGGAGAACTACGCCGTCTGGTATACCTACTGCGCCGAGGCGAACCGCGAGCTGACCGTCGAGCTGAACGCCCTGATCGCGGCACGGGCCGAGTTCACGCCCCAGCGCAATGCCGAGATCTACGATCGCTTCTTCGGGCACGGTCTGGACGGCCACGCCGTCGAGACAGGGGCCGAGCGGCTGGAAGCCGTCGTCGACCAGGTGCTGGCCCTGCTTGGCCAGGCCGGTCGCGACACCAACGACCACGGCCGCCGGCTCGCCCACCTCTCCGGCGAGCTGGCCGACGGCGACTCCGTGGAGCACGTCCAGGCGACGATGCGCAAGCTCCTGACCGAGATCCGCGCGGTGCTGCTCAAGAACAAGCGGCTGGAGAGCCGGCTGTCCAAGTCGTCCACCGCCATCTCGGAGCTGCGGGCCGACCTGGAGACCGTGCGCCGGGACGCCATGACCGACGGGCTGACCGGCATCGCCAATCGCAAGAAGTTCAACCAGGCCCTCCGGCAGGCCGGTCGCGATGCCGAGGAAAACGATACGCCGCTGTCGCTGGTACTGATGGACATCGACCACTTCAAGGCGTTCAACGACACCTATGGTCACCAGATCGGCGACGAGGTCCTGAAGCTGGTCGCCCAGGCGCTGGAGCAGCAGATCAAGGGCCGCGACACCGCCGCCCGCTTCGGCGGCGAGGAGTTCGCGGTCATCCTGCCGGAGACCCGCCTGACCGACGCCGTCACCGTGGCCGACGGCATTCGCCACCGCCTGGCCAGCGGCAAGCTGACCAACAAGAAGGGCGAGGGCGACTTCGGCAAGGTCACGGTCTCGGCCGGCGTCGCACAGTTCCGCGCGGGCGAGCCGGTGGAGGACCTGCTGCGCCGTGCCGATCGCGCGCTCTACGCCGCCAAGGCCGCGGGCCGCAACTGCGTCTGCTCCGAAAGCGCCGCCGACACCGCCGAGCAGGATCCCGACAGCAACGTCACCCCGCTGCGCCGGCCGGCGGGGTAGGGGCGTCGGGCAGCACGGTTCAGCGTGCCAAAGGGCACACGGCCCATCCGGTGGGAAGGCCGTTGATTCCGGATTTATGTTCTTGCAATGTTCCACGTTTTGCGGTAAAGTTTTCTGTCGTTCTTGAGCATTGTGGGGAGGGATGCCGGACGTCGACGGGCGAGATGGTCGCGGCCGCGTGCAAACGTCATCATCCGTCAACATCGCGTCGTCGAACAGCGCGGAAAACTGCGGTTTGCAAGCGTAGACGCGTGTACACGCGGGCTCCGACGAAGGCATGCCGACGTCAGCCGTGGCGCCCACGCCCGGCACGGCCGGAAAGCTTTGCGCCGATGTCCGGCCCGGCTCACGCGCACGTGAAGCGCGCACGTGCGCGTGAGTAAAGAGAAAGACGCGCGCCCTTCGCCCTCCCCCACTTGTGGGGGAGGACTGGGGTGGGGGCGTCCGCGCGAGACCAGCCGCCAGCGTGCCTGACTTCGCCGCCGCGGCCCCACCCGGATCGCTGGCGCGATCCGACCTCCCCCACGAGTGGGGGAGGTGACGAGCGATGGTCTTCCACCGCCACCCGCCGACGAGCCGTGGCGCCGCCCGGATTTGACAGCCCGCCCCCGACCCGCCATCACTTTCGCCTGCGCTGAACCGACGAGGGTTTGGAGGCGTGTGCGAGGGATCGGGCGAAAGGCGGCGGGGCATTTCCGCCTGGCCGGCGACGGGACCGGGCCAACTGGGCCACGCGCCGGCCACGCCGCGCCGGCTGGCGGCGGCGCTGGGCGGGGGGCTGCCGGCGCGCGGGCAGCGCATCGGCCTGCTGGGCGGCTCGTTCAATCCGGCGCACGGCGGGCATCTGCATATCTCGCTGGAAGCCCGGCGGCGCCTGGGGCTGGACGAGGTCTGGTGGCTGGTCTCGCCGCAGAACCCGCTGAAGCCGAGGCGCGGCATGGCGCCGCTGGAGCGCCGCGTGGCCTCGGCGCGGGCGGTCATCGCGGGTCATCCCGGCGTGCGCGCCACGACACTGGAGTCCGCGCTGGGCACGCTCTACACCGCCGACACCCTGGCGGCCCTGACGCGCCGCTTTGCGGAGGTGCGTTTCGTCTGGCTGATGGGCGCCGACAACCTGGCGCAGGTCGACCGCTGGGACCGTTGGACCGCCATCTTTCGCACGCTGCCCGTTGCGGTGCTTGACCGCCCGCATTATCCTATGAGTGTGCTGACCGCCAAGGCGGCGCACCGCTTCGCTGGCGTGAGAGTGGCCGAGGAGCGGGCGCGGCACCTGGCGGCGCAGGCGCCGCCGGCCTGGGTGTTCTTGCATCAACCGAGGGACCCGCGGTCGGCGACGCAGATACGTGCCCGAGGAAGCGGGAGCGAACCCAGACCTTGCCAAGCTGTCGGGTCGACAGGACCGGCACACGCGGACCCCGACGGACACGCCAGGTGATCCGGGCCTTATCGCGTTTTCAGCAAAATTCGGATGGTCCGGTCCGCCGCGCCAGGCGCGGCGGTGACGGGTCGTTCCCTGTTGCGATGGAGGTCACAGCCATAACGGACGTGCACATGCCAACGATGGCCACGGCGGCCGAGAGCGCCGCCCCCACGAGCCAGCGCCTGCTCGCGCTGGCGACGCAATCCCTGGAAGACGACAAGGCCGAGGACGTGGTCGTCATCGACCTCGCGGCGAAAAGCACCATGGCCGACCACATGGTGATCGCCAGCGGCCGTTCCAGCCGTCAGGTGCTGGCCATGGCCGAGCACCTGCGGGAGAAGCTGAAGGCGGCCGGCCTGGGCAGCGTCTCGGCGGAAGGGATGACGCGCGGCGACTGGGTGCTGATCGACGGCGGAGACGTCATCGTGCATCTCTTCCGGCCGGAAGTGCGGGCCTTCTACAACCTCGAAAAGATGTGGGCCGGCCCGCTCTCGGAAGACGTCGGCGAGCAGCGCGCGCTGGCCTGAGACGGCCATCGCAATGCCTGTTGGCCCGGCCGCGGATGCCGGCCGACGGCTGGCGAGCGGGCGGTGGAAGGGGGTCCTGGCGGATGAACCTCACGCTCGCCGCCGTGGGACGGTTCCGGCGGGAGCCATTGACCGAGGTCTTCGAGTCCTACGTCAAGCGGCTGTCCTGGAACCTCGATCTGAAGGAAGTGGTCGCGCGCAAGCCCGGCGACGCGGCGGCAATGCGCGAGGAGGAAGGGCGGCTGCTGCTGGATGCCTGCCCGGCCGACGCCACGCTGGTCGCGCTCGACGCTGGAGGCAAGACCCTGTCGAGCGAGGCCTTCGCCCACACTCTCGGCGACTGGCAGGATCGCGGCACGCGCGCCGTCGCTTTCATGGTCGGCGGCGCCGACGGCCTGGCGCCCGAGGTTCCGAGGCGGGCCGGGCTGACGTTGTCCCTCGGCCCCATGACCTGGCCGCACATGCTGGTCCGCGTCATGCTGGTGGAGCAGATCTACCGCGCGCAGTGCATTCTGAACGGCCACCCCTATCACCGCTGACGCGCGGCGCGCCGGACCGCGCGTACAACCACTGTGCAGGTGGTGCGCGCTTCGTTATAAGGGACACATGAGCGAGCAACGCACCCAACGGCCGCGTCCCGTCGTCCTCTGCGTGCTGGACGGCTGGGCGCTCAATCCCAACGAGACCGACAACGCCGTCGCCCAGGCGAACACCCCGGTGATGGACCGGCTGTGGCACGACAACCCGCACGCCACGCTGATCACCCACGGCGAGGCCGTCGGCCTGCCGGCCGGGCAGATGGGCAACTCCGAGGTCGGGCACATGAACCTCGGCGCCGGGCGCATGGTGCTGCAGGAGCTGCCGCGCATCGACAAGACGGTGGCCGAGGGCAAGCTGGGCGATACCCCGGCGCTGCGCGATTTCATCGCGCGCCTGCGCGACAGCGGCGGCACCGCGCACCTGCTGGGCCTGCTCTCGCCCGGCGGCGTGCATTCGCATCAGCGCCACCTCGCCGAGCTGGCCAACGCCCTTCTCGACGCCGGCATCCCGGTCGCCGTGCACGCCTTCATGGATGGCCGGGACACGCCGCCGATGGCCGGCGCGGACCACATCCGGCGATTCCAGGCCGACGCGCCGCGCGCGACCATCGCGACGGTCGGCGGGCGCTATTACGCCATGGACCGCGACAAGCGCTGGGACCGCGTCGAGAAGGCCCACGACGCCATCGTCGACGCGCGGGCCGGGGCCAGCGCGCCCGACGCGGTGACGGCGGTGACGCAGGCCCATGAAGCGGGCACCGGCGACGAGTTCATCGTGCCGACCGTGGTGGACGGCTACGGCGGCATGGCCGACGGCGACGGCGTGATCATGGCCAACTTCCGCGCCGACCGCGCGCGGGAGATCCTGCACGCCCTGGTCGACCCCGATTTCGACGGCTTCGCCCGGCGCCGGCGGGTGGCCTTCGCGGCCCAGGCCGGGATGGTGGTCTATTCCGACGCGCTGGCGCCCTTGCTGCCGGCGATCTTCCCGCCGCAGCAGCCCGAGGACGTGCTGGGCGAGGTGGTGGCGCGGGCGGGGCTGCGCCAGCTCCGCATCGCCGAGACGGAGAAGTACGCCCACGTCACCTTCTTCCTCAACGGCGGGCGCGAAAAGGTGTTCGACGGCGAGGAGCGCATCCTGGTGCCGTCCCCCAAGGTCGCGACCTACGACCAGAAGCCCGAGATGTCGGCGCCGGAAGTGACCGACAGGCTGGTCGAGGCCGTGGAGAGTGGCCGCTTCGATTTGATCGTGGTGAACTACGCCAACGGCGACATGGTGGGCCACACCGGCGATATTCCGGCCGCCGTCAAGGCGATCGAGACCGTCGACGCCTGCCTCGGGCGCCTGGTCGCGGCGGTGGAGAAGGCCGACGGCCGCCTGTTGATCACCGCCGACCACGGCAACGCCGACATGATGCGCGACCCGGACACCGGCCAGCCGCACACGGCGCATACCAAGTTCCCTGTGCCGCTGGTGCTGGTGGGCGCGGGCGCGCGGGACCACAGCCTGGCCGACGGACGCCTGGCCGACGTGGCGCCGACGCTGCTGGCGCTGATGGGGCTGCCGCAGCCCGCGGCGATGACCGGCCGCTGCCTGCTCACTTCCCGAGCCGCGCCGAGGGAGGCGCCAGCCCAGCGTGCTTCGGCCTGAATCCCGCCCCCGACGCCTTGCCCTGGCCGGCGCTCTGCTGTGGGCGCTGAGCGGCGTTGCCGTGCCGGCGGCGGCGCAGAACAGTGGCGACGGCACCTCCATCGAGAGCATCGAGAAGGAGGCCGAGGCGACGCGGGAGAAGGCGCAAACCCTGAAGCGCCGCGCCGCCGAGCTGGCCGAGGAGATGCGGGCCATCAGGACGAAGAGCGTGGCCGTCGCGCGGCAGACGCAGGCCCTGGAAGCCCAGCTCTCCGAAATCGAGGCGACCTTCGCCACGCTCAAGGAGCGTGAAGCCGAAAAGCGCGCGGCGCTCGAGGCGCGGCGGGGACAGCTCACGCAGACGCTGTCCGCGCTGCAGCGCATCGCGGTACAGCCGCCGGAAGCCCTGGCCTTCGGCGAGGATTCGCCGCTCGACGTCGTGCGCGGCGCCATGCTGCTGGGCGTGGCCGTCCCCGAGATCGAGCGACGGGCGGCCCAACTCCGCGGCGAGCTGGCCGACCTGCGTCGCCTGCGCCAGCAGCTCGACCGCGAGCGCGAGCGCATGGCGGCGACCAAGGCGCGGCTCGGTGAGGAGCGGGCGGAGGTCGCGCGGCTGCTGGCGCGCAAGCAGCATCTGCGCGAGCAGCTCATCGGCCGCTCCCGCGCCGCCAAGAAGCGTGCCTCCAGGCTGGCCGAACAGGCCGCGGACATGCGCGACCTCGTGGCGAAGCTGCGCAGCATGCCGCTTCCCGAGGTTCCAGAGTCCGCTCCGCAACCCGCCCGAAAGCCGGATACCGTGCCCGAGGCGGCGCGCCAGGCCACCGCCCCGAAATCCGAGACCTCGGGCGAGGCCGGCACCGACAGCCTC
>CAZLNO010000082.1:0-18390 GCA_964561005.1 uncultured Rhodovibrionaceae bacterium
AAGCAGGGGCGCGACCGGCGCTTTCAGGCCATCCTGCCGCTGCGGGGCAAGATCCTGAACGTGGAGCGCGCGCGCTTCGACAAGATGCTGGGCAGCCAGGAGATCGGCACGCTGATCACGGCGCTGGGCACCGGCATCGGGCGCGAGGAGTTCAACATCGACAAGCTGCGCTATCACAAGATCATCATCATGACCGACGCGGACGTGGACGGCAGCCACATCCGCACCCTGCTGCTCACCTTCTTCTTCCGCCAGATGCCGGAGCTGATCGAGCGCGGCCACCTCTACATCGCCCAGCCGCCGCTGTTCCGCGTCAAGCGCGGCCAGGCTCAGGAGTACCTGAAGGGCGAGCGGGAGATGGAGGAGTACCTGATCGCCCAGGGCATGAAGGACGCCGTGCTGGAGCTGGCCGACGGCAGCCAGATCGCCGGCGCCGACCTGGCCGATCGCGTGACCCGCGCGAACCGGGCCAAGCACCTGCTGACTCCGCTGATCCGCAAGATCGGCAACGCCCAGGTCGCCGAGCAGGCCGCCATCGCCGGCGCCTTCGCGCCCGGCTTGCCGGAGGACCCGGCGGCGGCGGGCGCGGTGGCGGCGCGGGTTGCGGGCCGCCTGGACGCCCTTTATCGGGAGGACGAGAAGGGCTGGCGGGGCGAGGCGAACGCCGACGGCGCCCTGGTGCTGACGCGCACGCTGCGCGGCGTGACCGAGCGACGCACCATCGAGCCCGCGCTGATGCGCAGCGCCGAGGGCCGCCGGCTCTACGAAATGGCCGACGATCTGCACGCCCTCTACGACCAGCCGGCGCGGCTGCTCGCCAAGGACAAGAGCTATACGATCTGGGGACCGCTGGACCTGGCCGCCGCGATCATGGAGCTGGGCCGCAAGGGCATCACGATCTCGCGCTACAAGGGCCTGGGCGAAATGAACCCGGAGCAGCTCTGGGAAACCACGCTGGACCCGAACAGCCGCTCGTTGTTGCAGGTCAAGGTCTCCCACGCCGACCAGGCGGAGGACCTGTTCTCCACCCTGATGGGCGACGTCGTCGACCCCCGACGCGAGTTCATCCAGAACCACGCCCTGGAGGTGGCGAACCTGGACGTGTGAGCCGCCGTCCCGGCCTCACCCCTCGTCCAGGCCGCTGCGCACGGGCTGGCCGATGTCCTCCAGGAACTCGGGTTCGGAGTCGTGGGCCGGCCGGGTGGGCGCCGGCGGCGCCGTGTCCAGGCGCAGGCCGAGCTTCTTCAGCGCGTCGGCGATGGGGATGAAGAAGTTCACGCCCACCGACAGCTCGCCGATGCCCGAGACCGCGATGCCGACCACGTTGCCGTGTCGGTCGAGCAGCGGGCCGCCGCTGTTGCCGGGCTGGATGTCCACGTCGGCCTGGATCAGCCGCATCCTGGTGCGCGACCGCCGGCGGAAGCCGCTGACCGTGCCCCGCGTGACCGTGCCGGCCAGCGAGCGGCGGATCGGCGTGCCGACGGCGAAGACCGTCTCGGCCACGCCCACGCCCTCGCGGCGGATCGGCAGCGGCGCGTAGCCGTCGGGCGCCACCTCCAGCAGCGCCACGTCGCGGGCGACGTGGCGGCGGCTGACGCGGGCGAAGACCTCGCGGCCGTCGTCCAGCTTGATCGGCACCACCGGATCCCCCTGCACCACGTGCGCGTTGGTCAGCAGCAGCGTCGGCGTGATGAAGAAGGCGCTGCCGTGGCCCAGCCCGCTGCCGACCACGACGACCGAGCGGCGCACGCGCGCCGCCCGGCGCTCCAGCGGCCCGGCGTCGAAGGCCGGCGCCGCGCCGCCCGGCGCCGTCGCCGTGCGCGACTCGAACCTTTCGGCCGCCCGCACCTGGGGCGCCGTCGTCAGGATGTCGCGGAACTCGCGGTTCGCGGCCAGGCGCTCCAGCGCATCGACGAAGGCCGCCTCGATCATGCGGGTGACGCCCTGGCGGTGGCTGCGGTGCACCACGCCGGTGCCGCGCGTGGTGGCGCGAAAGACGACGGTGCGCTTCAGCGTGGCGTACAGCGTCCAGTCGATCGCCAACTCGGCGTTGCCGCTCTGCCGATTCGCCGATTCGCCGGTGGAAATGTTCATGTGGTCGCAGACATCGAGCCGCGCGTCGACGACCGTGGCCCCCAGCAGGTAGCCTGCCGAGCGCCGGTTGATGTCCACGTCGTCGAACAGCCGGTCGGGGTCGTCGGTGACCCGGAAGCCGAGCCGGGCAAGCCGCTCGTGCGCCGTGCGCCGCCAGCCTTGGGCGACGCCCCGGAGCTGGCCCTCGCCCCAGTACAGGCTCTCCTCGAAGGGGTAGCACTCGACGAAGTCGTAGCGGTAGGCGCCCACCAGGTCGCCCCGCCGCAGCTTCGCCTCGGCGCGGGAGAAGACGATCGGCGCGGTCTCCTGCCGCACCGGCTCCACCGCCGGCGGCGTCGGACGGGGCTGATCGCCGCCCGGCAGGGCGCACCCGGATATGACCGCGGCCAGTAGGGCCAGCCAGAAAACCGCCGTTTTCAGCATGCTTCGGAGCCTCGTGTATTTCAGCGTGAATACTATCGTGCACGTTGTGGCAGGGGTGCAAGCATCGAATGCGCGCCGCGCCGACCGGCCCGCAAAGCATGCCAATGCGGGGTGGCCCTCGGGGCAGGTTGTTGTTACAAGAGCGCCGCCCGGTCACGCTTGGGAGGACCTCGATGCGCCAGGCGCAGGTGCAGCGCACGACGAAGGAAACGGACATCACGGCGTCGGTGAACCTCGACGGCACCGGCGACTGCGACATCGCCACCGGCGTGGGGTTCCTGGACCACATGCTGGAACAGCTCGGCCGGCACGCGCTGATCGACATCCACCTGCGCGCCAAGGGCGACCTGCACATCGACGCCCACCACACCGTGGAGGACTGCGGCATCACCCTGGGCCAGGCGGTTTCCGAGGCGCTGGGCGAGCGCAAGGGAATCCAGCGCTACGGCCACGCCCTGCTGCCGATGGACGAGGCGCTGACCCGCGTGGCGCTGGACCTGTCCAACCGCCCCTACCTGGTCTGGCGGGTCGCCTTCAGCCGCGACAAGCTCGGCGAGCTGGACACCGAGGTGTTCCGCGAGTGGTTCCAGGCCTTTGCCCAGCACGCCGGCGCCACGCTGCACGTCGACAATCTATATGGCGGGAACAACCACCACATTGTCGAGTCGTGCTATAAGGGACTCGCGCGGGCGCTGAAGGAGGCCGTCGCGATCGATCCGCGCAAGGCGGACCGGGTCCCCTCGACCAAGGGCGCGCTCTAGCGCCGCCGCGCCCCGGCCATCACCAGCCGTTCGGGAAGTCCATGCAACGTGTCGTCGTGATCGACTATGGCTCGGGGAACCTGCGGTCCGCGGCCAAGGCGCTGGAGCGCGCGGCCCGGGACCGGGGCCTCGGGATCGAGGTCCGCGTGAGCGACTCCGCCGAGGCCGTCGCCGCCGCCGACCGCATCGTCCTGCCCGGCGTGGGCGCCTTCGCCGACTGCTGGCGCGGACTCAACGCGCTGCCGGGCGTCGTCGAGGCGCTGAAGGCCGCGGTGGCGGTGGGCGGACGACCCTTCCTGGGAATCTGCGTGGGCATGCAGCTCATGGCCGCGCGCGGGCGGGAGTACGGCGCCACCCCCGGCCTGGACTGGATTCCGGGGGAGGTGGTGGCGCTCGCCCCCGACGATCCCCATCTGAAGGTCCCGCACATGGGGTGGAACGAGTTGCACCTCCGCGCGCCGGACCATCCGGTGCTGCGCGGGCTGGGGGACGACGCGCACGCCTACTTCGTGCACAGCTACGTCTTCGAGGCCGAGGACCCGGCGTACGTCCTCGCCACCGCCGACTACGGCGGTCCGATCGCGGCCGTCGTGGGACGGGACAACCTTGTCGGCACGCAGTTCCATCCCGAGAAGAGCCAGGCCACGGGCCTGCGGCTCCTCGGCAACTTTCTGGAGTGGACGCCATGACGCCTGGCGACGGCAGCCATGTGCCCTCGACCGCGGTCGAGCGGGTGACCGAGCTCAGCGGGTCCGACCTGCACGACCTCTGCGACGCGGCCGAGGCGGCGATCGAGGACGGCGGCGGCTTCGGCTGGCTGGCGGTGCCCGAGCGCCATGTCATGGAGACCTACTGGAAGGGCGTGCTGCTGGTGCCGGAGCGCGACCTGCTGGTCGGCCGGCTGGACGGCGTGATCGCCGGCTCCGCCCAGCTCCAGCGCGCCGCGCGCAACAACGAGGCCCAGGCCTATGTCGGTCAGCTCACCACCTTCTTCCTGGCCCCCTGGGCGCGCGGCCACGGCCTGGCCAGCCAGCTCGTCCAGGGGGTCGAGGCGCAGGCGCGGGCCTTCGGGCTGAAGGTGCTGACCCTCGACGTGCGCGCCACGCAGAGCCGGGCGATCCAGATCTACGAGCGCCTGGGCTATCGCCACTGGGGCACCAACCCGCACTATGCCCTGGTCGACGGCGAATGGATCACCGGCTACTACTATTCCAAGGACCTGGAGAACGGCCCCGGGCCGGAGGACGAGACTGTATGATTCTGTATCCCGCCATCGACCTGAAGGACGGCAAGGCGGTCCGCCTGCTGCGCGGCGAGATGGCCAGCGCCCAGGTGTTCAACGACGACCCGGCCGCGCAGGCGCGCGCCTTCGCGGGGGCCGGGTTCGAATGGCTGCACCTGGTCGATCTCGACGGCGCCTTCGCCGGCCACCCGGTGAACGCGCCGGCGGTGGAGTCGATCGTGCGCGCGGTCGAGCTGCCGGTGCAGCTCGGCGGCGGCATCCGCGACCTGGCGACCATCGAGCACTGGATCGCCGCCGGCGTCGCCCGCGTCATCCTGGGCACCGTCGCGGTCAAGAACCCGGCCCTGGTGGCCGAGGCCTGCCGCCACTTCCCCGGCCACGTCGTCGTCGGCATCGACGCCCGCGCGGGCCGCGTGGCGGTCGAGGGCTGGGCCGAGACCAGCACCCTGCTGGCGACCGACCTGGCCAGGCGCTTCGAGGACGCGGGGGTGAGCGCCATCGTCTATACCGACATCGACCGCGACGGCGCCATGCAGGGCCTCAACGTCGAGGCCACGGCGGAGCTGGCGCGCGCCGTCGACGTGCCGGTCATCGCCTCCGGCGGCGTCGGCGGGCTGGCGGATCTGCGCAAGCTGCGCGCGGTCGCCGACGCCGGCATCGAGGGCGTCATCGTCGGGCGGGCGCTCTACGACGGCCGCGTCGATCCGAGGGCCGCGCTGGACCTGCTGTCGGCGGAGGCGCCGGCATGCTGAAGGCCCGCATCATTCCCTGCCTGGACGTCAAGGACGGCCGCGTGGTGAAGGGCGTGCGCTTCGTCGGGCTGCGCGACGCCGGCGATCCCGTCGAGCAGGCCCAGGTCTACGACGCCGCCGGCGCGGACGAGCTGTGCTTCCTGGACATCACGGCCAGCCACGAGGACCGCGGCATTCTGCTGGACGTCGTGCGCCGCACGGCCGAGCAATGCTTCATGCCGCTGACCGTCGGCGGCGGCGTGCGCACGATCGACGACATCCGCCAGCTCCTGCTGGCCGGGGCGGACAAGGTGTCGATCAACACCGCCGCCGTGAAGAACCCCGACTTCGTGCGCGAGGCGGCGGAGAAGTTCGGCCGGCAGTGCATTGTCGTCGCCATCGATGCCAAGCGCAGCGACGCCCCGTCGATCCAGAGCGGCTTCGAGGTGTTCACCCACGGCGGACGCAACCCCACGGGGCTGGACGCGGTCGAATGGGCGAAGCGGATGGAGGCGCTGGGCGCCGGCGAGATCCTGCTGACCTCGATGGACCGCGACGGCACGCGCGAAGGCTACGACATCGCCTTGACGCGGAGCATCGCCGACAGCGTGGGCATCCCGGTGATCGCCTCCGGCGGCGTCGGCGGCCTCGACGACCTCGTCTCCGGCGTGCGCGACGGCCACGCGGCGGCGGTGCTGGCCGCCTCGATCTTCCACTTCGGCGAGCACACCGTCGCCGAGGCCAAGCGCGCGCTGCGCGAGGCCGGCGTCCCGGCGCGGCCGGCCTAGGGTCGCGATGCGCGGTGCAAGCGAGAGGGCAGCATGACCGAGCATTCCGCCACCCACGTCCTGGACCACCTGCACGCCGTGATCGAGAGCCGGCACGGCGCCGATCCGGACAGCTCCTACACGGCCAGGCTGTTCGCCAAGGGGCCGGAGAAGATCGCCCAGAAGCTGGGCGAGGAGGCCGTGGAGGCGGTGATCGAGGCCGTCCGCGGCGACCGCGAGGCCCTGGCGGCGGAAAGCGCCGACCTGCTCTACCATCTGCTGGTGCTCTGGTCGGCGCGCGGCGTGGACCCACAGGACGTCTGGCAGGCACTGGACAAGCGCATGGGCACCTCGGGGATTGCGGAAAAGGCCGCGCGCAAGCAGGCTTAGGCGCAAGGCGACTCGCGGCCGGCGTCATGCGTGGTGAAAGGGCCGGCGATCAGGAGGGGAGCAGACGGCATGGCAGTCTACGACGACAACAACGTCTTCGCGAAGATCCTGCGCGGCGAGATTCCCTGCAACAAGGTCCACGAGGACGATCACGTCCTGGCCTTCCACGACATCAACCCGCAGACGCCGACCCACGTCCTGGTCATCCCCAAGGGTCGCTACGTCAACTCGGACGACTTTTTCAACGAGGCGTCGGAGGCGGAGATCGCGGCCTTCTTCCGCGCCGCCGGCAAGATCGCCCGCGAGCTGGGGGTGGTCGAGAACGGCTATCGAATCCTGGCCAACACCGGCCCCGACGCGCATCAGGAGGTGGCGCACTTCCACCTGCACATCTTCGCCGGCAAGGATCTCGGCCGCATGATCAAGCCGGCGGAGAAGTAGCGCCGCCGGCCGTCGCCGGCGGGCTAGCCGACCCGCCCTTCGCGTTCCAGCGCGGCACGCAGCGCCCGCAGCTCCGCCTTCACCTCGGCCAGCTCCTGGTCCAGGCGCCGGGCCTTTTCGCGCTCCAGCTCGGCGCGGTCTGCCTCCATCGCCTCGTATTCCTTGCGATGCTCGCTTTCCATCGCGCTCACGATGATGGCGATGAAGAGGTTCAGCACGGCGAAGGTGGTGATCAGGATGAAGGGCACGAAGAACAGCCAGGCGAAGGGGAAGACCTCCATCACCGGACGCACGATCCCCATCGACCAGCTTTCCAGCGTCATGATCTGGAACAGCGAGTACATCGAGGCGCCGATGGTGCCGAACCACTCGGGGAAGGCGTCCGCGAACAGTTTGGTCGCCATCACCGCCGCGACGTAGTAGATCAGGCTGAGCAGCAGCACGATCGAGCCCATGCCGGGAATCGCCGACAGCAGGGCCTGCACCACGCGACGCATCGACGGCACCACGCTGACCAGGCGCAGCACACGCAGCACGCGCAGGGCCCGCAGCACCGAGAATCCCGCCGTGGCCGGGACCAGACCGATGCCCACCACGACGAAGTCGAAGACGTTCCAGGGATCGCGCGGGAAGCGCCGGCCGTAGGCCGCGATCTTGATCAGCACCTCGGCGACGAAGACCGAGAGGATGGCCCGGTCCAGCGTGATCAGCAGCGGCCCCGCGCGCGCCATCGCCGCCTCCCAGGTCTCCAAGCCCAGGGTGATGGCGTTGAGCACGATCAGGACGGTGATGGCATGCCGGACCTGGGGGGACTCCACCGCCTTCCGAAGCAGGTCCCGGCCCCCGTTGCCGCTGGCGGACTCGCTCACGCGCGACGACTCCCCTCGCTGATGACCGCCGGGATGATGCCTTGGGAGGCCCGTGCCGGCAACGCCTTCCCCGGCCGGCCGGACGCGCCGCCCGCGCCCGACCTGACAGGGTTGTGATCGCCGCGACATTGATTTCCCGCCCGCGTCGACAAAATTCCCGAGATCGCATCGGAGAACTTATATTTCTCCATCATGAAAGTGGTTAATAAAGGGGCTCGCCGTCGTCATGCTGCGCGCGCATCCGTTCCGACAGACCGGCGTCCAGCGGACCTTTGTCGGCCTGGCGCTCCTGGCCGCGGCCTGGCTCGCGCTGCCCGCGGGCGCCGGCGCGACCAACGGCTATTTCCAGCACGGCTATGGCGCGGCATCGAAGGCCATGGGCGGCACCGGCGCGGCGCTGTCGCTGGACGCACTGGCGCCGGCGGTGAACCCGGCGGGCATCGCCTTCACCGGCGACCGCGTGGACGGGTCGCTGACCTTTTTCCATCCCAGCCGAAGCACGACGGTCGACGGCGCGCCGACGCAGCCGGGCAACCTCCTGCGTCCCGGCCGGGTGGACAGCGACCGGCCGCTGTTTTTCCTGCCCAGCGCCGGCATCGCGCACCAGGTGAGCCACCGCTGGGCGGTCGGGCTGGCGCTGTTCGGCAACGGCGGCATCAACACCACCTATCCGGGCTTCGACCGGCGCTGCCCGGACCCGCGCACAGGCGGCCAGGTGGCGGGCAGCGGCCTGTTCTGCGGCGGCGAGGCGGGGGTCGACCTGAACCAGATCTTCCTGGCGCCGACCGCGGCCTACGAGGCGGTCGACGGCTGGTCGATCGGCGTGTCGCCCGTGCTGGCCTACCAGCGCTTCACCGCCGACGGCCTGCAGGCCTTCGCGCCGTTGTCGCAAGACCCGGAGGCGCTCACCAACAACGGGGTGGGCGAATCCTACGGCGCGGGCGTGCGCGTCGGCTTCCAGGGCGCGGTCACCGACTGGCTGCGCCTGGGCGGAAGCTACCAGAGCCGCATCCACATGACCCGCTTCGAGGACTACAAGGGCCTGTTCGCCGAGCAGGGCGACTTCGACATTCCGCCGAGCTGGACGGTCGGCGTGGCGGTGCGGCCGGTCGAATCGCTCTGGCTGCTGGCCGACGTCCAGCACATCGCCTATGACGCCGTGGCCGCCGTGGGCAACGACTTCGCCACCGGGCAGCCGCTGGGCGCCGACGGCGGGCCGGGCTTCGGCTGGGATTCCATGACGGTGCTGAAGCTGGGCGCGCAGTGGCAAGCCACGAAGAGCCTGACCCTGCGCGCGGGGTTCTCCACCACCGACCAGCCGGTGCCCGAGGACCAGTTGCTGTTCAACGTGCTGGCGCCCGGCGTGGTGGAGGAGCATTTCACCGGCGGCCTGCATTATCGCCTGGGCCCCGCGTGGAGCCTGAACCTCTCGATGATGTACGCGCCCGAGGTGACCGTCGCCGGCGCCAACCCCGTCGACCCGGCCCAGCGCATCGCGGCCGAGCTCAGCGAGTTCGAGGCGACGCTGGGGGCGAGCTGGCGCTACTAGGCCGGCGCGTTCGTCATCCCGCCGACAGCACGGAACGCGTGCACGGATCTTCCAGTTTGCAGGGATGACCGGAGCGGGGCCGCTGGAAGTGTCCGGGTATGCAGCTCTTGGTTGCATGGCGCTGCTTGGCAGCCCCGGCCACGACGGGGTTTCTCTGAACCGCTTTCGTCAGCATCATGGTTAACGGCCTCGCGGGCGAATGAGCTGCCGGCGTTTGGCGGCTTGTCGTCCCAGAGGGATTACGAACCGCCTCGTCCTGAGCAGGGCCGCGTCGGATGCGACGTCGGCATCCCCTGGGGCCGGGAGCGGCGTCGCGGCGCGGCCGCGAAATCAACACGACAAGAACCATCCATCGGGAGGAAATCATGAACAGGAACGACGCTTCGTACGGGACGCGCTGGCGTCCTCGGGGTGGCATGACAGCTCTGGTCGCCGCCGTGGCGGCGCTCGGCCTGTCGGCGCCCGCCGCGTTGGCCGAGCCCTCGGCGATCGAGACCATCCTGAACGACGCGCCGAAGAATTGGGGCAAGTGGGGCGAGAACGACGAGGTGGGCGCCCTGAACTACCTGACGGAAAAGGAGGTGATGAAGGGGGTCGCGGCGGTCACCTCGGGCAAGACCTTTTCCCTGCAGATCCCCATGACCCACAACTTCGGCCCCGTTTTTCCGGGGCGCGTCCCGACCATGCACTACATGGCGCAGGACGCGGGCAACTTCAGCGCCGGCAAGAAGGACGCGCTGGCCGGCGGGCTGAAGTTCTCCGACGACGTGGCCTTCATGTATCTCCAGGGCACCACCCACGTCGACGCGCTGGCGCACGCCTGGTACGGCGAGGAGGTCTACGGCGGCAAGTCGGCCGACACCACGGTGCACGGCCACGCCCACGCCGACGTCGCCGCCATCGGCAAGCGCGGCGTCGTCGGGCGCGGGGTGCTGCTCGACATCGGCCGGCACAAGGGCGGCGAGGACACTCGCCTCGATCCCAACGAATGCATCACCCTGGACGACATGCGGGCCGCCGCCGAGGCGCAGGGCGTGACCATCCAGAAGCGCGACATCCTGCTGCTGCGCACCGGCTCGATCCCGCGCTATTTCGACGAGGAGCCCGATCAGGCATGGGACGCCATGAGCGAGCCGGGGCTGTGCTACAGCGCGGAGCTGGTCCAGTGGTTCGCGGACATGGAGATCCCCTTCCTGGCCGCCGACACCCTCGCCGTGGAGAAGGTGGTGCAGGAGATCGACGGAGAGACCGTGGTCATCCCGCTTCATGGGGCGCTGATGCGCGACCTGGGCGTGGTGCTGTCGGAGATCTACTGGCTTGAGGAACTGGCCGCCGACAGCGCCGAGGACGGCCAGTACAGCTTCCTCTTCGCCGCCGCGCCGCTGCAGATGGAGCAGGGCACCGGCTCGCCGGTCAATCCGATCGCGGTGAAGTAGCCGCCGCCGCGTGACAACCGGGACCAGCGCAGTTCGGGTGTCGACCCGGCCGCTGGTTCCGGGGGCGCGACCCTCGCGGCTGGAAGCGACGGCGAGAAAGAGTGGTGGAGCCGAGGGGAGTCGAACCCCTGACCTCTAGAGTGCGATTCTAGCGCTCTCCCAACTGAGCTACGGCCCCACCGGCAAGGCCGCCCGGAAGATCAGGCGCGGACGGCCGTCGCGCAACCCCGGACGCGATGGTTCGGGGCGGGCGCGGCGGATAATGGTGAGCCGCCGGGGCGTTGTCAAGCGCCGGGATGCAGCCCGCATCGTCGGCAAGATCGTCGGCGAGGGCGGCTTCGTGCCTTGTGTCGGCGCGGCGCGATGGCTAGGCTTGCGCCGCTCGGCGCCGGCCGGTATCGCCACCGGCCCGGCGCGCCATCGACCGCGCGCAACACATCGGGATCGTCCGCATGGGAGCCATACTGGGTCCGCTGCTCGAAGTCGTGATCATCGCCATCGACCTCTATGTCTGGGCGATCATCATCTCCGCCATCCTGAGCTGGCTGATCGCGTTCGACGTGGTGAACACCTCGAACCGCTTCGTCTTCACCATCGTCGATTTCCTGTGGCGGATCACCGAGCCGGCGCTGCGCCCGATCCGGCAGTTCATCCCGAACCTGGGCGGCATCGACATTTCGCCGATCATCCTGATCCTGGGCCTGTTCTTCGTGCAGCGCGTGCTGGGCAACCTGCGCTACGAGCTGGCCGTGGCCGGCGGCCCGGCGATGGGCGGCTTCTAGGAAGTGTCCCCGGCGGCGGCCTGGCGGCCGGTCGCCGACGGCCTGCGGCTGGAGGTCCGCCTGCAGCCCGGCGCCAGGGCGGACCGGCTGGACGGCCTGGAGACGCTGGCCGACGGCGCGACGGTGCTGAAGGCGCGGGTCACCGCTCCGCCCGAGGGCGGCAAGGCGAACGCCGCGCTGGTCAAGCTGCTCGCCAAGCGCTGGAAGCTCGCGAAGTCCGACATCCGCCTGCTGGCCGGCGAGACCAGCCGGCGCAAGAGCCTGCTGCTGCGCGGCGACCCACAGGTACTGGCCGCGCGGCTGAGGGCCGATCTCGAAGGCTAGCCCCCTTTCCCCGTCGGTGCGGGAGGCTTGAACGCCGCTTTCGGGCGATTGCGAGGGCGTCGGCGTGACCAGACTCCGCTCCGGACTGCCTCTGCAAACACCGTGACGGGCCAGGAAGGAAGGGGAGTGCGCCATGAGCCAGGCCTCCGTATCGCACGCCGGCGGCACCGCCGCCCTCATCGACGGCAAGGCCTTTGCTGAGACCCTGCGCCAGGGCGTCGGCCGCCAGGTCGCCGCGCTGAAGGAGCGGCACGGCCTGACGCCGGGACTGGCCGTCGTGCTGGTGGGCGACGACCCGGCCAGCCAGGTTTACGTGCGCAGCAAGGGCAAGAAGACCGTCGAGGTGGGCATGGAGTCCTTCCAGCACGTCCTGCCCGCCGACACCGGCGAGGACGAGCTGCTGGACCTCGTGCGCCGGCTCAACCAGGACCCGCGGGTGCACGGCATCCTGGTGCAGCTCCCCCTGCCCGGCCACATCGATTCCGCGCGGGTGATCGACACCATCGACCCGGCCAAGGACGTCGACGGCTTTCACGTGGTGAACGCCGGCCTGCTGGCGACCGGCGCCCGCGACAAGGCGCTGATTCCCTGCACGCCCTATGGCTGCCTGATGCTGCTGAAGGACCAGCTCGGCAGCCTGGGCGGCCAGCACGCCGTGGTGCTGGGCCGCTCCAATATCGTCGGCAAGCCGATGGCGCAGCTCCTGCTGTCGGAGAACTGCACGGTCACCATCGCCCACTCGCGCACCCGCGACCTGCCGGCGGTGGCGCGCGAGGCGGACATCCTGGTGGCCGCCGTGGGCCGGCCGGAGATGGTCAAGGGCGACTGGATCAAGCCGGGCGCCACGGTGATCGATGTCGGCATCAACCGCCTGGAGCCCGAGACGCCAGGGGAGAAGGGACGCCTGGTGGGCGACGTCGACTTCGAGTCGGCCAAGGACGTGGCCGGCGCCATCACGCCGGTGCCGGGCGGCGTCGGGCCGATGACCATCGCGGTGCTGCTGGCCAACACCGTCACCGCCGCCTGCCGCCAGGCCGGCGTGGAGGAGCCGCCGCGGGGGCAGGGCTGAGCCGGTGCGCCACGCTCGGAACCCGCTGGCTTAACCCGCCACCAAATCCAGGCCGATGTCGGCGGCCGGGGCGCTGTGGGTCAGCCAACCCAGGGAGATCAGGTCGACGCCGGTCGCCGCGACCTCGGCGATCGACCCGGGGGTCAGGCCGCCCGAGGCTTCGGCGACCGCGCGGCCGGCGATGCGGCGCACGGCCTCGCGCAGGGTCGGCGGGTCCATGTTGTCCAGCAGCACCGCGTCGGCCCCGGCCGCCAGCGCCGCGTCGAGCTGGTCGAGCGTATCCACCTCCACCTCGACGCGGACCATGTGCCCCGCCGCCGCGCGCGCCGCCGCGGCCGCCGGCCGCACGCCGCCGGCGAGGGCGACGTGGTTGTCCTTGATGAGGATGCCGTCGTCCAGGCCGAAGCGGTGGTTGACGCCGCCGCCGACGCGCACGGCGTACTTTTCCAGCGCGCGCAGGCCGGGCGTGGTCTTGCGGGTGCAGGCGATGCGCGCCGCCGTGCCCGCCGTCGCGGCCACGGCCTCTCGGGTGGCCGTGGCGATGCCGGAGAGGTGGCAGAGGAAGTTCAGCGCCGTGCGCTCCGCCGTCAGGACGGCGCCGGCGGGCCCCGCGACCTCGGCCAGGACGCCGCCTGCCTCCAGGTCGTCGCCATCGGCGCAGGCGGGGCGGAACGCCACCGCCGGGTCGATGGCGGCAAAGGCCGCCGCCGCGAGCTGCAGTCCGGCGACGCGGCAGGGCTGGCGCGCGGCGATCCGCACCGTCGCGGTCGTCCCCGGAGGCACCACCGCCTGGGTGGTCAGGTCGCGGCCCGCGTGAGCCAGGTCCTCGTGCAGCGCCGCGCGGACCGCCGCCTCGACCACGGGCCGTGCCAGGCCGCCCGGCGCTTCGGGGCAAGCCATCCCGCCGGCCTCAGCGCCCCAGCTCGACCATGCGTTGCACCGCTCGCCGCGCCCGCTCGGCCACCTCCTCGGGCACGGTGACCTCGGGCCGCAGCTCGCGCAGGGCCTGCGCCATGTTGTCGAGCGTGATCCGCTTCATGTGCGGGCAAAGGCTGCACGCCGAGACGAATTCGGTCCGCGGGAACAGGCCGCGCAGGTTGTCGCCCATGGAGCACTCGGTGATCAGCGCCACGGACTCCGGCCGCTGGCGCGCGATGTAGTCGGCCATGCCCGAGGTGGAGCCGGAGAAGTCGGCCGCGGCGATCACCTCCGGCGGGCATTCGGGGTGGGCGATGACCAGGGTGTCGGGATGGTCCCGCCGGACCGCGTCCACCTGCTCGGCGCTAAAGGTCTCGTGCACCTCGCAGCGCCCCGGCCAGGTGAGGATCTCCACCTCGGTCTGCGCCGCGACATTGCGGGCCAGGTACTCGTCGGGCAGCAGGATCGCCCGCTCGACCCCCAGCGACTCGACCACCTGCACCGCGTTGGCGGAGGTGCAGCAAATGTCCGACTCCGCCTTCACCGCCGCGGAGGTGTTGACGTAGGTCACCACCGGCACGCCGGGGTGCTGGGCGCGCAGGGCCCGAACCTCCGCCGCCGTGATCGATTCGGCGAGCGAGCAGCCGGCGCGGGTGTCGGGGATCAGCACCGTCCTGCCGGGGTTCATCAGCTTGGCGGTCTCGGCCATGAAGTGGACGCCCGCCATGACGATGACGTCGGCCTCGATCGTCGCCGCCTTGCGCGCCAGGGCCAGCGAATCGCCCACGACATCGGCCACGCAGTGGAAGATGTCCCGGGTCTGGTAATTGTGCGCCAGCACCACCGCGTTGCGCTCGGCCTTCAGCCGGCGTACCTCGTCCACCAGGGGTGCCAGGTGCGGCCATTCCGCCGGCGCGATGGCCTCGGAAACCTTCGCCCAGATGTCGGCGGTGCGCGCGGCGATCTCGGGGGTATACTCCGGCGCGTCGGGAACCGGCTGCGGGATCTCGCTCACCTCGTCTCTCCAAATAGCTCTGCCGTCCTCGCCGCGATCGACCTGGTTCGGACCGGCGCCGCTCAGCCGGTGTCCTCGTGCGCGCCGGTGCCCGCCGGCAGCGCGAGGCGGATCACGCCCTTGACCGGCGCGTGCGGGTCGACCGGCCGCTTGCGTCGCAACAGCACGATGCGTCCCTGGCGGGCCAGGCTCTTGGCCTGCTGGCGCACCGGCGCCAGGTAGCGCCGCCAGAGGTCGGGCGGATCGCCCGGCTTGCGCCGGGCCTCCGCGAAGCGCCGCGCCACCTCGCTGGGGCAGACGGACTTGCCCGGCCCGCGCTCGCCGACCAGGCGCAGGATCTCGTCGACCAGGGGGTCGCTTGCCTCGGAGTGTTCCGCGTCGTCGTGGCGATCGTTCATGGGCGGGGAGATTGCACGATTTGCCTGGCGCGACAAGGCCGACTCTCTGGACGCGGCCCCCTTCGCTCACGATAATGCCGCCATCATGCTGGGAAGCCTCGACGCCCTGTTCGCCGCGACCGTCCTTTTCGTGGGCGGTCATTTTCTGCTGTCCAGCGAGCCGATTCGCGCGCCGCTGCACAAGTGGCTGGGCGCGCAGGGCTTCCTGGTCGTCTATTCGCTGGCGGTCACGGGGCCGCTGCTGTGGATGGCCGCGGCCTATGCCGAGGCGCCCTTCCGTCCCCTCTGGACGCCGCCGCCCGCCCTGCGCTGGGTGCCGGCGGTGCTGATGCCGCTGGCCAGCATCCTGGTCGTCGCCGGGGTGACCACGCGCAGCCCAACCATGGTCGGTGGCGACCGGCACGGCAGCGGCCCGGAGGATCCGGCGCCGGGCATCCTGCGCATCACGCGCCATCCCTTCCTCTGGGGCACGACCCTCTGGGCGGTCGGGCATCTGGCGGTCAATGGCGACGGGGCCAGCATCCTGCTGTTCGGCGGCATCCTGGTGCTGTCGCTCGGCGGCATGTGGCACATCGACCAGAAGCGCGAGCGCAGCCTGGGCGCGGCCTGGGGACCCATTGCCCTGACCACCTCGCGGGTGCCCTTCCAGGCGATCGTCGCCGGGCGGACGAAATTCGACTGGAAGGGAATCGGCCCGGCGCGTGTCGTGGTCGGGCTGGCCATCTACGCCATCCTGCTACAGCTCCACCCCTGGCTGTTCGGGGTCCCGGCGTTGCCAGGCTAGCTGACGAGGGTCTCGTTTTTGATCCGTCATTCCGTGCGCACCGCAGCACGCAGCGATGCGGTGCAGACACGGAATCCCGTGCGAAGGCGGCAGCCAGATCCCGGATCAGCGAAGCAGCACTGCGTGCTGCATCGCATCCGGAATGACGATCACAATCAGTGGCGGCTGGTTTAAGCCCGCCCGACGAATGAAATCGTACATCTGGAGGGTCTTCATGCTTGGCGTCCCGCCGACTTCGTGTCCGACAGGCTCGGCATGAGGACCTCGTCCTGAGCTTGTCGGACACGCAGTCGACGCCCTTGGGCGTCAAGGACGAGTCCGCTCAAATGTCGAGCGGTATAACAGGCGAACAAGCTATTCCGGCTGGATCGGCAGGTTCTTGGCGGCCATGCGCAGATAGCGCTCGTGCCGGGGCTGCGGCCGGAAGTACAGCACCACCATGCGGCCCTGGTTGATGCTCTTGATGATGCCGGTCGTCGGCACCTCCACCTGCTCGCCGTTCACCGGCACGATGATGGCGAAGTGAAGCCGCTGGCCCGCGACGAAGTCGCCCTCCACCCCTTCGAGCAGCAGCTTCGTGCGCGAGATCGCGGTCAGCCGGACCTCGCGCGAATCGATTCGCACCGTGGCCGCGCCGGTCTGCCTTTCCTTCTTGGGCTGCGCCTTCGCGCCTTCGTTCTTGTCCATCGCCAGGTCTCGATTCGGCGCCGGCATCCGGTTGCTCCCCTGCGAGGCTCGACCCGAACACGGCGAATTTGGGCCGAAACAGAGGGGCTTTCAACCGAATCCCGACGACTGCGGCGGCGGCGCGGGCCGCCCTAGCCCCGCATGCTGTTCAGCAGGCGAAGCCGCAGGGCGTTCAGCTTGATGAAGCCCTCGGCGTCGCGCTGATCGTAGACGGTGTCCTCCTCGAAGGTCACGTGTTCTTGCGAGTACAGCGAAAACGGCGAGTGCCGGCCCTCGACGATGACGCCGCCCTTGTAGAGCTTCAGGCGCACCGTGCCGGTGACGTGATGCTGGCTGCGGTCGATCAGCGCCTGCAGCATCTCGCGCTCCGGCGACCACCAGAAGCCGTTGTAGATCAGCTCCGCGTAGCGCGGCATCACCTCGTCCTTCAGGTGGGCGGCGCCGCGGTCCAGGGTGATCGACTCGATGGCGCGGTGGGCATGCAGCAGCACGGTCCCGCCCGGCGTCTCGTAGACCCCGCGCGACTTCATGCCGACGAAGCGGTTCTCCACGATGTCGATTCGCCCCACGCCGTTGGCGCCGGCCAGCTCGTTCAGCCGGGTCAGCAGCGCCGCCGGGCCCAGTTTCTGCCCGTTCACCGCCACCGGGTCGCCGTGCTCGAAGTCGATGGTGAGGACGGTGGGCTCGTCGGGCGCCGCCTCCGGGGCGACCGTGCGGGTGTGGACATACTCCGGCGCGGTCTCCCAGGGGTCCTCCAGCACCTTCCCCTCGGCGGAGATGTGCAGCAGGTTGGCGTCGACCGAGAACGGCGCCTCGCCGCGCTTGTCCTTGGCGATGGGGATCTGGTGCTTCTCGGCGAAGTCGATCAGCTTCGTGCGGCTGTTCAGCTCCCACTCGCGCCAGGGGGCGATCACCTTGATGTGCGGCTCCAGCGCGTAGTAGCCGATCTCGAAGCGCACCTGGTCGTTGCCCTTGCCGGTGGCCCCGTGACAGACGGCGTCGGCTCCGGTCTCGCGCGCGATCTCGACCTGGCGCTTGGCGATCAGCGGCCGGGCGATCGAGGTGCCGAGAAGGTAGGTGCCCTCGTAGACGGCGTTGGCGCGGAACATCGGAAAGACGAAGTCGCGCACGAACTCGTCGCGCAGGTCGTCGATGTAGATGTTCTCGGGCCTGATCCCCAGCATCTCGGCCTTGCGGCGGGCGGGCTCCAGCTCCTCGCCCTGGCCGAGGTCGGCGGTGAAGGTCACCACCTCGCAGCCGTATTCCGCCTGCAGCCACTTGAGGATGATCGAGGTGTCGAGGCCCCCGGAATAGGCCAGCACGACTTTCTTGGGCGCGTCCATCGTTCGTCTCTCTCCTGCGCGGGAAATCCCGGCGCGGATAGCGGGTTTGCCGCGGCTGGGCAAGGCGCGGGGCTTGCGCGCCGCACGCCCGTGCGCCAAGAGGCGAGGATGACGGATTTCCGCGAGACCGCCGGCGCCGCCGAGCGCGCCATGCGCAAGGTGTTCGAGCCCACGCCGCTCACGCTGAACGCGCATCTCTCCCAGCGCTTCGGCGCGGAGATCTGGCTGAAGCGCGAGGATCTGAGCCCGGTGCGCTCCTACAAGCTGCGGGGCGCCTTCAACGCCATGCGCAAGCGGCTGGAGGCGGAGCGGCTCTTCGCCTGCGCCAGCGCCGGCAACCACGCGCAGGGCATGGCCTACATGTGC
>CAZLNO010000083.1:0-16444 GCA_964561005.1 uncultured Rhodovibrionaceae bacterium
GCCGGCCGCGGCGGGCCATAGCCACCCGGATTGCCGGCGTGCTGGCCGCGGGCCTTGCCGTCGCCGTCGATCCGCGAGGCGAGCGTGGAGGTATCATTCCTGTGGGCGCCGTCGACCTTTCCGTCGCCCGCGAAGCCGGGCGTGCTCATCGCGATCAGCGTCAGGGCAAGCATGGTTCTTCGAAGCATGGTGACTCTCCTTTCGTTCGAGGACCATGCCGCCACGCTAGTCTCCGAAGTCCAGGACATATGTGGGAATGACCACACTTCGGATTTTTATTTATAGAATCTCGGTGTCGTTAAACAAAACCATATTCCGGAAAGAACATAAGCCTTCACTATTGTACCACCCTCTTGTATATATCGCGGCGCGTGCAGCCGCCGCCGGGCGCGCTCAGCCGAAGACCTTCTTCAACAGGTCGGTGGTGCGCGCCGCCGGGTTCTGGCGGATCGCCTTCTCTTCCCGCGCCAGATAGTGAAAGATGCCGTCGGTGGCGCCCTCCAGCGCATGGTCGACCAGGCGGTCCTTGGCGTCGCGCCCCAGCGCAGGGGCGAAGGGGACCGCCGCATAGCGCTCGGTGACCGAGTCGAAGGCCTGGATGGCCCCGGCGTTCGCCAGTTCACGGTCGACCACGGGGCGGAAAGCGGCCTTCAGCTCCGGCGTCATGGTGCGCTGGAAGTAGCGGGTCGCGGCATCGTCCGGTCCGTCCAGGATCTGGCGCGCGTCCGCCAGGGTCATCTGGCCGATGGCGTCGAAGAAGATGTCCCGGGCTTGGGGTGCGGCGGCCTCGGCGGCGCGGTTGAGGCGGACCTCCAGGTCGTCCAGCAGCCCCGCGGCGCCGGCCGCTTGCAGCAGCTCCTGCGCCCGCCCCAGAAAGCCGGGCAGCGGAATGTGGATGGCCGCGTCCTTCAGATAGCCGCCGGGCTGGCCCACCTGGCCGATCACGCGCTCCGTGCCCAGCTTCAGCGCTTCCTTCAGGCCGCGGCCGATCTCGACCGAGGACATCGCGCCGCCGGTGCCGCCGTCGCCGCCCATCGTGCTCCCAAGGCCCTCCAGGCCCTTGCGCAGCCAGTCCTGCTGCGCCGCCGCGCCGCCGGGCCGGGCGGCGGTGACGGCGAGAAAGGCGGCGCCGGCGCGCAGGAAGCGGCGGCGTGGGTGTCGTTCGCGGGTCATCGCTCCGTCTCCCGAATCAGGGGCTTTTCGAGAAATGGGGCGCGCGGGCCAGGGCGGCCAGGAGCAGCGCGCTGCCCACGCCCCAGACGCCGTTCAGCAGCAGGCCGACCGGCAGCATGTCCAGGGACACGGCGACTCCCTTCAGCGGGAACACGATCAGCAGCGCGACCGCCGTGGGGCCGACGGCGCCAAGGACAAGCCAGCCGAGCCAATATGAGGCGCCGACGCGCGCCCGCAGCAGGCGCCACAGCACGATCGCCCACACGCCGCCCCAGAACGCCAGGGAGATCACCTTCGGCACCCCGAGCGGCCAGGTGGGCGCGAGGCTGAACGGCGCCACCGGAAGCAGGCCGGCGGCGTGCAGCAGGCCGAGCGCCCCCTGGTGAAACGCCAGCGTCGCCAGGAAGCCCGCCAGAAAAGCCCGGAGCACGGACGCCCCCATCGCGCCAGCCCCCCTTTCAAAATGGCTAACGACCAAAATGGTTAACAACGGGATCGACTTGTCCCACGCCGGGCCGTCCCTTGTCCAAGGAAAAGCAGCGGCGCGCGGATCCTCAGATCACGTTCAGCTCGCGAACCGGCCGGTCGGCGGTCAGGCGGTCATGGCCGAAGGCGCCGAGATCCAGGCTCCGGTAGCCGCCGGTCAGGATGTGCTCCGCCAGGCCGCGGCCCACCGCCGGCGCCTGCTGCAGCCCGTGCCCGGAAAAGCCGTTGGCGAAATAGAAGTTCCGCACCTCGGGATGCGGGCCCAGGATGGCGTTGTGGTCGAAGGGCGTGACCGCGTAGTGCCCGGCCCAGGCGTTCAGCGGCTTGATCGCCTGGAAGGCGGGGATGCGGTGCGCGAGGGCGGGCCACACGATCTCCTCGAAGCGCCACCAATCGACCTCGAAGTCCTCGCAGTCGCGGTCCTCGCTCTCTGGCGGGGTGGAGCCGGCGATGTAGTATCGTCCCTCGGGCCTGACGTAGACGCCGCTGGGATCGGCCAGCAGCGGCAGGTCGGGGAGCGCCTGCCTGCAGTCGAAGACGAACACGCTGCGCTTGCGCGGATGGACCGGCAGGTCCAGCCCCGCCAGCGCCGCCACCTTGCGCGCGGCGGGGCCGGCGGCGTTGACGACGGTGCCGCAGGCGATCTCCTCGCCGCCGGCCAGGCGCACGCCGGTGACCCGGTCGCCCGCGCGGAGAATGCCGGTGACGCTGTCGGTGCGGTAGATGGCGCCCAGGGCGCGGGCCTTCGCGCGAAAGGCGCGCAGCAGGGAATGGGCGTCGAACCAGCCCTCCCCGGACAGTCCCAGCGAGCCGGCGGCGACGCCCTCGGTGTTGAGCCAGGGAAAGCGCGCCGCCAGCGCCGCCGCGTCAAGCAGCGCGACATCGGCGCCCTGGGCGCGTTGCAGCGCGTGGTTGCGGCGCAGCACGTCCAGTCCGCTCTCGGGCGCCAGGATCAGGTAGCCGCCTTCCCTGAAGCCGACGTCGGGAACCTCGCCGTCCACCGCGAGCCAGGCGCCGAGGTTGCGCAGGAAGTCGACGCCGAAGCGCGAGATGGCGATGTTCTCGGCGCAGGAGAACTGCTGGCGGATCGAGGCCAGCGACAGCGCCGTCGACGAATGGCGATAGGTCGGGTCGCGCTCGACCACCAGGACCGACGGCCGCCCCTCCCCGAGCATCCCGAGAAAGGCGGCGATGGCGCTGCCGAGCGCGGCGCCGCCGACGATCACGATGTCATAGCGCTCGGCCATGTCCCGCAGCCTCCCCCGAAACGCGCATCCAAGGCGGGGGCAGCGTTCGGTTTGGCGAGGGCGCTGTCAAGCCGGACCCGGGGGCCCGGACACAGGAACGGCCGCCCTCCGTGGCGGAGGACGGCCGGTCCCGGCTTCATGGCGGACCGTGCCGGGCCGGGGCCGGGCACGGCTCGCCCATGACGATAACGGGTTACTTGGCCCTGGGTTCGGCCATCAGGCCCTTGACCAGGGCCCAGCAGCCGAGCAGCAGCACGAGGGCGAAAGGCAGCCCCGTGGACACCGCGGCGGCCTGCAAGGCGCCCAGGCCGCCACCCAGCAGCAGGGCGATCGCCACCAGGCCCTCGAACACCGCCCAGAACACGCGCTGGGCGACCGGGGCGTCGATCTTTCCGCCGGCGGTGATGGTGTCGATCACCAGCGAGCCCGAGTCGGACGAGGTGACGAAGAACACGATCACCAGCACGATGCCGACGAAGGAGGTGATCGCCGCCACCGGGAGCTGTTCCAGCATGACGAACAGCTTCAGCTCCAGAGACGCGTCGGTGATGCCCTGGAAGCCTTCGTTGACGAAGCTGATGGCGGTGCCGCCAAAGGCGGTCATCCACAGAATCGAGACGACCGTCGGGATCACCAGCACGCAGAGGATGAACTCGCGCACCGTGCGGCCGCGACTGACGCGGGCGATGAACATGCCGACGAAGGGTGACCAGGAAATCCACCAGGCCCAGTAGAACGACGTCCAGCCCTGCGCGAAGTTGGCGTCCTCGCGACCGAAGGGGTTGGACAGCGCCGGCAAATTCTCCGCATAAGCCGCGATGTTGCCGAAAAAGCCCGTGATGATCGCGACCGTCGGGCCCAGGATGATCACGAACAGCAGCAACAGGCCCGCCAGCACCATGTTGATCTCGGACAGCCGCTTCACGCCGGCGTCCAGGCCGGCGATGACGGAGACCAGCGCGATTCCCGTGATGCCGGTGATCAGCAGCACCTTGGAGAGATCGGACACGGGGATGCCGAAGATGTGCTCCAGGCCGGCGTTGGCCTGCTCCGCCCCGAAGCCGAGCGAGGTCGCCAGGCCGAACAGCGTGGCGAAGACCGCGACGGTGTCGATGATGTGGCCGGTCCAGCCCCAGACCCTCTCGCCGAAGATCGGATAGAAGATCGAGCGGACGCTGAGCGGCAGTCCCTTGTTGTAGGCGAACAACGCCAGCGACAGGGCCACGATGGCGTAAACCGCCCAGGGATGCAGGCCCCAGTGGAAGATCGTGGCCGCCATGCCCAGACGCCGCGCGGCTTCCTCGTTGCCGGCCGCGCCCGCCAGCGGCGCCCAGCTATCCGCCGCGCCCGCGTTCTCCGCCACGGAGGACGAGAAGTGGGAGATCGGTTCCGCCACGCCGAAGAACATCAGGCCGATGCCCATGCCCGCGGCGAACAGCATGGCGAACCAGCCGGCATAGGAGTATTCCGGGGTCGCGTGCGTGCCGCCGATGCGCACCTTGCCCAGCGGCGAGATCATCAACCCGACGGCGACCACCACGAAGATGTTGCCCGCCAGCAGGAACAGCCAGTCGAAGGTCGAAGTGATCGCCGGCCGCAGCCAGTTGAAGATCTGGTTGGCCTGCTCCGGCAGGGCCAGTGCGAAGAACACGAAGGCGACGATCACCAGCCCGGAGATCATGAACACCGGGTTGTGGACGTCGAGGCCGAACGGCCCGATCTGGGGTTGGATGTTGTCCTGGCCGACCTGGTAATCGGTCTCGATTATCTCGGTCGCGCCTTCCGGGGCCACTTGCCCTGTCTCGCTCATGTTGCCTCCTCGATCTTGTTTTCGCGCGCCGCCCTGGCCGGACATCGCCCCCCGCTTGCGGGGCGGTTGGCCCCGGCCGCTCCGGCGCGCCGTCTGTCGCGAGTCCTTCCGGCGTCCTCAGCGGATCAGGAACACCGAAACATCGGCGTGCGACGCCACGGCCCCGCCGTTGGACGCGAAGATGTGTTCGGGCAGCCCCGGCACGTGGGTCGCCATGACCACGAGATCCGACCCGGTGTCGTGGATCGCCTGGAGCAGCTTCTCGTCCAGGTCGACCGCCGGATCGTGGCTTGTATAGACGACCGCCTCGATGTTCTGCCCGTGTATCTCGCTTTCCTTTTTCGCGAACTCGTGGAGTTTGTTCTTATATTCCTCGGGGTTGTGCGCGACCGGCCCCGGCAGGGTTGTCGTCACCGAGACGTAGCACACCGGGACCCCGTAGTGCCGGGCAAGATCGGACGCACTCGTCAGCGCCTTCCCGATCCTGTCCGTGTGTTCCAGATCGATCGGAACCATGATTTTCTTGTACATGTGCTCTCCCTCTTTTCGGCCACCTGCACGGCGTGCTTGTCGCGCCTTACGTTATTGGCCCGGCATGAACCGCTCCCCGCCACCGCGGTCCGGGACGGGGCGCGAAACCGAACCCCCACATGGACAACATGCTTTGCCCGCCAGCATGGGGCCGGCCCGCGATGATAGTGGTCCCCCGCCCGGCTCCGCGCCGGGCGCGCACCATAACCCGACCGGTGGCGGTCAAGAAACGATAGACTGCTGTTCCCCCGGCCTGAGTCCGCTCCGACCCGCCCTCGCGGTCCGTGCCGATCCGGTCGACGATACGCGGCGATGGCGAGCGGTCTCCCAAACGTGCCAGCGAGACTGACCGGGGGTGATCGGGGAAACTGTCTTTGGGGAGACGGCCCTTTTGCAAATCACGACGCCGACAGCCGCGAAAACGGACGGCAATGCGGCGGTCGCGGACGGTCATTCCGATTCGCTCCGAGGGCGGGGCGGCACCACGACCAGATCGCGGATGGCGGTTCGGGCGGCCTCGCGATCGCTGCGCGCCGCCCGCAACCGCCAGCCGAAGCCCTGCCACCTGGGTCGAACGGCGACATAGCGGGCGCGGCCGGCGAGCACCCGCAGCACCACGACATGCTCGGGATCGGTGCTGAGCCGCAGCTCGTAGCGGCCGGGCGCCGCGTCGCGGAACAGCACCTCGCCGGGCCGCAGTTCGCCGATTCGTCGGCCGTTCACGACGACGTCGGGGACGTTCGCCGACAGCACGGGATCGGCCTCGCGGTAGACGTAGATCCGGCCGGCGCCCCCGTCCGGCGGGTCCAGCGCGTGGGGCAGCTCCCCGGCCGTGGGGCCGGGGCGGGTCGTGCAGCCCGCCAGGGCCGCCAACAGCGCCGTCGCCAGCGCCGTCGCCGCGGCGGTCGGGCGGTCACCGAACGGTCGCATCCTTGGCGTCATCCTCCCGAAGGCTGAAGGCAAGAACGTCGATCCCGGACCATGATCCGACGCGGCTTAACACTTCGTATGCCCGTTGCAGTGCAAAATTGACCTTGTCCGGCCCCGGACGAGTCGCTACCGTGCAACGCAGCAAATTGCTGCACCGCCGTAAGCGACGCGGCGTCGGGGTTCTTGAACACGACCATGAGGCGGAACGGATGAACGAACTGCACGGCTACTACATCGAGGACCTGGAAGTCGGCATGACCGACAGCTACGGCAAGACGGTGACCGAGGCGGACATCGTGGCCTTCGCCGGCGTCTCGGGCGACACCAACCCGGTCCACCTGAACGAAGAGTTCGCCCGGCAGACAGTGTTCAAGACCCGCATCGCGCACGGCATGCTGGCCGCCAGCTTCCTGTCGACCGTGCTCGGCACCCGGCTGCCCGGTCCGGGCTGCATCTACATGGGGCAGACGCTGAACTTCCGCGCGCCGGTCAAGGTCGGCGACACCGTCCGCGCTCGCGTGACGGTCACCGAGGTCAACCGCGAGAAAAAGCGGGTGAAGGTCGAGACGGTCTGCACCGTGGGGGACACCGTCGTGGTCGACGGCGAGGCCAGGCTGATGGTGAACAGCCGCGCCGCGATGGAGGGCAAGCTCGAGGCCCAGGTCGGTGCGATGCCGCCGGTCGGCGACGAGGCGAGCGAGGCCGCCGAATAGGGGCGCACGCCTGTTCGGAGGGGAAGCCGCCGGGGCGCTTCGGCGGCTTCTTTTGCGTCGGGGCTTTACGTGGCCGTCCAGGCACGCAATATCGTGGCGCGGCCCGGCGTCGGAGTGGCGCGCCGTGTCGGCCGCCGCATGGCGCCCGGGCCGCGAGGCGTGTGTCTTGTCGATTGCGAAGAGAGGGCATGGCCGTTTTCCGCCACACCGCTGACCTGCCGCCCGAGGCCCGGGGCAGCGTCGTCGCCATCGGCAACTTCGACGGCGTGCATGCGGGGCACCGCGCGGTGCTGGCGGAGGCGAAGGGCCGGGCGGCCGAGCATGGCACCGTCGCCACGGCGCTGACCTTCGAGCCGCACCCGCGCCAGCTTTTCCAGCCCGACAAACCGCCGTTCCGCCTGACGGCCTTCCGCACCCGGCTGCGCGCGCTGGAGGCCGAGGGCCTGGCGCATCTTTTCGTGCTGCACTTCGACTGGAATTTCGCGCGCATCGGCGCCGCCGACTTCGTTCGCGACATCCTGGTCGGCGACCTGGCGGTGCGCCACGTGGTGGTGGGCGAGAACTTCCGCTTCGGCCACAAGCGCCAGGGGGACGCCGCGCTGCTGGCCGAGATGGGGGCGCGGCACGGATTCGGGGTCTCCGCGCTGCCGCCGGTCCTCGACGCCGACGGCGAGATCATCTCCTCCAGCCGGGTGCGCCAGGCGCTGAGGGACGGCTGCCCGCGCGAGGCCGCCCGGCTGCTCGACCGGCCCTGGGAGCTGGAGGGGCGGGTGGATCACGGCGCCAAGCGCGGCCGCGACATCGGCTTTCCCACCGCCAACATCGCGCTGGGCGACTATCTGGAACCGGCCCACGGCATCTACGCGGTGCGCGCCGGCGTCGATCGCGGCACGCACACCCAGTGGTGGGACGGCGTCGCCTATGTCGGCCGGAGGCCGGTGGTGCAGGGCGAGCAGGTGCTCCTGGAGGTGCACGTCTTCGACGCCCGGCCCGAGCTTTACGGCGAGCACCTGCGCGTGCAGATGATCGAGTTCATCCGCGGTGATCGCCCATTCGAGAGCCTGGCGGCGCTGGCGCGCCAGATCGAGGCGGACTGCGCGGATGCGCGCCGCATCCTCGCCGCCGAGCCACCGGCCGCCGCGTCGGGGTAGGCCGGGCGGCCGGAAGTCATCGGGATGGTTCAAGCCAGTGGTGGGGCTTTTGACCCGTCGTCCCGTGCGCGCCGCGGCACGCAGTGATACGGCGCGGACACGGGACCTCGTGCCACGCGGCGACCAGATCCCGGATCAGCGAAGCAGCACGGGCGTGCTGCATCGCATCCGGGATGACGGGTCAAAACACACCGACACTGGTATTACTGCGCGGCTTGCTTCAGGTAGGCGATCAGGTCCGCGCGCTTCTGGTCGTTGGCGATGCCGACGAACGGCATGCGGTTGCCCTCGATGAACCCTTTGGGGTCCTCGATGTAGCTGGACAGCGTCTCCGCGTCCCAGACCACGTCCGACTTCTTCAGGGCCGGCGAGTAGCGGTTGAAGCCCTCCACGGTTCCGGCCGTGCGGCCGAAGATGCCGTGCAGCGACGGACCGACGCGGTGCTGCCCCGCCTCCAGCGAATGGCAGGCACGGCACTGGTTGAACACCTTCTTGCCGGCGTCCGGGTCGCCCCCTGCCTGTGCCGACGGGGCGGCGAAGGCGAGCAGTCCGGCGGCGGCGACGGCAAACCACGCAGCTTTTGACACCATGAATCCTCCCTGGGTCTGGATCGCAGCGACACGCGGCGCAGCACAGCCGCATGCCCGGCACAGGATTAGCTTGACCGAGGCATCGCCCGTCAACTGAAATAAACCCATCGGTGGCCAACCCAGGTGCTCGGGGCCGGCCTGACCGGCCAAAGGATACGTTTACCGTTTCCTAAGACGTAGTCAGGATGGTTGCGGCTATGAGCGATTCCCGACGGTTGAGCGACAAGATCGTCTCCGCCCACCAGCACGCTTGCGAGCAGGGGAAGGTGGATGTCGCGCGGCATCTGTTGCACGCCCTGGAGTCGGAGTTGTCCGGCTTCGGGGGCAATGACGCCGACGACCAGCGCGACTTCGACGACTCCATCGCGGCGGCGTACACCCGGCAGCGGACGATCGAGGCCAAGCCCGGCTAGCGATCGCGGCGCCTCGCGCTGGACGATTCGCGTGCCAAGCGGCTTGGCGAACGCGCGCGCCTGCGCCAGAGTCAGGGGTGGACGAAGTCCACGTTTCCCATTGGCAAGGAGCGTTGACGCGATGGCCCACGATCCGCGAATCGAGCGTCTTCTCGGCGAAGTCGAACTGGTCCAGAGCCGGGGCGATCCGGCGCGCCGCCGCCTGTGCGTGATGTCGCTGGTCGCGCTGCTGGCCGAGGAGCCGCACAGTGATCGGCCGCTGGCCGCCTCGCCGCTGATCGCCGCTTTTGCCCGGCCGATCAACGACGCGATGGATCGCTCCACCCGCCAGCGTCTGGTGCCCTTCGCGCCGCAGATCCGGGGGACCTCCGCCCGCCATGACCCGGCACGCCGCGAGGTGCTGCACGAGGCGCTGATGACGCGGCTGTTGCCGCGCATCGCCACCGATCTCCAGGTGGCCGCCCGCGGCCACGTCCAGGCCAGCGCGGCGGAGGCGACGGCGCGGCTTCTGGAGGCGCTGCGCGACACGCCGGCCTCGCGTCAGCCGCGTCTGGTTCAGGACCCGGCATGGGATGGCGCGGCGCTGATCACGCCTTTGCGCGTCGCGCTGACGGCGCATCGCGACGGCGCCGGCGTGCAGCAGGCGGAGGCCGTGGCGCGCCTCATCATGGCCGCGGCGTCCTGTGTGGCCCGCCCCAGCCGGCGCGCCTGGTACTGGGACTGCGCGATCGGCCTGCTCGACACGCTGTGCGAGGTGGGCCGCGAGACACCGTTGCCGACGCCCGCCCCGGCGCGGGACGGACGCCCGGTCGCCGCCTGACGCCGCCCGTTCCGCCTGGACGGCGCGGCGGACTCGGGCTTGCGTTGCGGTCTGCTTGTGGCAGTCTGCGCGGCCATCCGACATCCGTGGAAATCAGGAGCGCAAGGCCATGTCCGATCTCGACCCCGTTCTGTCGCGTATCGACCAGGATTTCGAGGCCGCCGTGGGGCGCTGGTCGGACTTCCTGCGCATTCCCAGCGTGGGCACCGATCCCCGCTACAACGACAGCACGCGCGAGGCCGGGCAATGGGTGGTCGACCGCCTGAGCGAACTGGGCTTCGAGGCGGGGCTGCGCGACACGCCGAAACATCCGATGGTGGTCGGGCACTACCCCGGCCCCAGCGGCGGCAACGTGCCGCATGTCCTCTATTACGGCCATTACGACGTGCAGCCGGCCGACCCGGTCGAGCTTTGGGACAGCGGCCCCTTCGAGCCCACCGTCGTCGACGGCCCGCGCGGCCGGCGGATGGTCGCCCGCGGCGCGGTGGACAACAAGGGTCAGGCCATGACCTTCCTGGAGGCCTTCCGCGCCTGGAAGGCGGTGCACGGCGAGCTGCCGATCCGCATCACCGTGTTCTTCGAGGGCGAGGAGGAGAGCGGCAGCCCCAGCCTGGAGCCCTTCCTGAAGGCCCATGCCGAGGAATTGACGGCGGACGTGGCCGTGGTTTCCGACACCGGCGGCTGGACCGTGGACACCCCCGCCATCACCACCCGGCTGCGCGGCATGGTGTACACCGAGCTGACCGTCCACGGCCCCAGCCACGACCTGCATTCGGGCGTCTTCGGCGGCCCGGCGCCGAACGCGCTGAACGGCCTGGCGCGGGTGCTCGGCCGCCTGCACGACGCCGAGGGGCGGGTGGCGCTGCCGGGGTTCTATGACGACGTGGCGGAGTTGGGCCCGCGGACCAAGGCGCAGTGGGAGGCCCTGGACCCCGACGAGGCCGGCTTCCTGCAAGGGATCGGCGTCGACCGGGCCTGCGGCGAGCGCGACCGCTCGATCCTGGAAAAGCTCTGGTCGCGGCCGACCTGCGACATCAACGGCACGATCGGCGGCTACACCGAGGCCGGCAGCAAGACGGTCATTCCGGCCCAGGCCTCGGCCAAGGTGTCCTTCCGCCTGGTGCCCGACCAGGACCCCGAGCGCGTGGCCGAGGGCTTCCGGCGGTTCATTGCGGCGACGCTGCCCGAACCCTATCGCTGGGACCTGGACGTGCTGCATACCGCGCCGGCCTTCCAGGTGTCGTCCGAGTCGCCCTATCTCCGGGCGGCGCTGGAGGCCCTGGAGCGGGTCTACGGCAAGAAGGCGGCGATGATCGGCAGCGGTGGCTCGATCCCCGTGGTCGGGAAGTTCAAGGACATCCTGGGCATGGACACCCTGCTGATGGGCTTCGGCCTGGACGATGACCGCATGCACAGCCCGAACGAGAAGTTCGAGCTGAAGTGCCTGGAAAACGGCATGAAGTCGCACGCCGCGCTGCTGGAGCGCCTGCCGCGCGTGGCCGCGGGCGCGGCGGCATAGGCCCCACGGCCGGCGTTCTGGCATGCGGTGAGCCGAGAAACGCCGGGTTTCGGCCCGGCGGGCGGGCTCAGGCTTCGGCGCGGGTCGCGCCGGGTTGGCCGCTTGGTACCGCGGGCGCGGTGCCGGCATCGGCGCCCTCCGCCGTGCCCGCGAGGCCACAAGCCTTGGCCAGTGCTTCGGGACGGAAAAAGGTCTCCAGCACCTTGCCGCGGGCCACCTTGGGGTCGAGGCCCCGGCCGGGCGCATAGTGGGTGACGCCCAAAAGTTGCGTCACACTGCGACCGTCCTCCGACAGCGGCAGGATCAGGCGCTCGCCATGGCCGTTGCGCTCGTTCTCGACATAGACCGTGCCGACGCAGTGGCAGCCGCAGGCCTCGCGCGCAATCCGCTCGAAGCGCGCCTGGACGCTGGCGCGCAGACGGTCCGGGAAGGCGTCCGCCAGGGTCAGGCCGCGGACCGGAAATCCGAAGGTGGCGTTGATCTCCTCGCCGGCCAGACGAAAGCGGAAGCAGGTGCCGCCGGCCTCGCAGTCGACGATCCACAGCCGGGGCAGGATGGGGGCCGAAAGCGCCAGCGGGTCCAGGTCCCGACGCGCCGGAAGGGCGCGCGCGCCGCGCAACCCCAGCCAGTAGCGCGCCACCTCGCGAAGGTGGGCGTGATCCAGGGCGGGCGCGCCATTGCCCACGGTGACGATTTCCGCCGGTTGCAGCATGCGCCGCCCCCACTCCGCTGCGCGCATAAACGAATATTGGCATATGCGTAGCATTCGTTCGGCTTCGCTTCAATGCCGCGGATGCCTGCCGGGCCGGGGCACGGCCTGAGCAGGGTGGCAAATGGTCGCGCGCGACGAAGCCGCGTCGGCGGTGGCATACATTCGTCCGCGCGCATATATACCGGGGTGTTACACGACGGTGTCTCGCCGTGTGTAACATGCTACCTCGAACTCGACCCTGCTCCTTGGGAGCAGGGTCCTTTTTCATGCGCAGGGGGCGCCGTGGCAAGGGAATGCGCCCACGCCGGTTGGACAAGCACGGCGCTGCCGCTTATATTTGCCGCTGAAACGGACATCAGCCGTCGTGCAACCCGTACGGTGCGTGACCATGTACAGCCAGACGACAAAGGACATCCGAATCACGGTCGAGCCCTACTACCTCGAGGACCAGTCCTCGCCGAGTGATGACCACTATGTCTGGGCGTACCACGTGAAGATCGAGAATGTCGGAGAGCGAACCGTGCAGCTCCTGCACCGGCACTGGCACATCACCGACGCCAGGGGCCGGATGCAGGAAGTGCGCGGCGCCGGCGTGGTCGGCGAGCAGCCGGTGCTGGACCCCGGCGAGGCCTTCGAGTACACCAGCGGGACGCCGCTGCACACGCCTTCGGGGATCATGGTGGGCACCTACGAGATGTGCACCGACTCCGGCGAGCACTTCGACGTGGCCATCCCCGCCTTCTCGCTTGACAGCCCGCACCAGGCCGTCCAGCTCAACTGACCCCCTTGGCGTGACACCGGCGCCCGCGGGCGCCGCCCCACCGCGACAACGAGGATAGCAAGCGTGAACGACCGCGAAGAGACGCCGGCGCGACAGCCGGTCGACGGCCTTTCCCATGATGCCGGCCCGGACGCGCCGGCGCCCGGCGCCCTGGCGCCCAGCCCGGCGGCCGACCGGCCCAGCCGGGCGCAGGCCGAGGCCGCGGTGGAGACCCTGCTGCGCTGGGCGGGCGACGACCCGGCGCGCGAGGGCCTGAGGGAGACCCCGGCACGCGTCGCGCGGGCCTTCGAGGATTGGTTTTCCGGCTACTTTGACGACCCCGTCGCCATTTTGGAGCGCACCTTCGAGGAGGTGGACGGCTATGACGAGATGGTGGTGCTGCGCGACGTCCGCGTGGAGTCGCACTGCGAGCACCACCTGGCGCCGATCCTGGGCCGCGCCCATGTCGCCTACATGCCGGACAGGCGCGTGGTCGGCATCTCCAAGCTGGCCCGCGTGGTGGAGATGTACGCCCGTCGTCTGCAGATCCAGGAAAAGCTGACGGCGCAGATCGCCAACTGCATCCAGGAGGTGCTGCAGCCCAAGGGTGTGGCCGTCGTCGTCGAGGCGGAGCACCAGTGCATGACCACCCGCGGCATCCACAAGCCGGGTGTGAGCATGGTGACCAGCCGCATGCTGGGCCTGTTCCGCCGCAACGACGCCACCCGCCGCGAGTTCCTGGCCCTGATCGGCAGCACCGGCGCCAACGCCGTGCACCACCACGGATAACGGGCGGCTGAAGCGGCGAGCGGGGGTGGCGCCCGGTCGGCGCGAACCGGCGAGGCGTGGCGCTCGCGTCTGTGCGCTACGCGATCGGCTTGGCACGCATGATCCGGCCACACAGTCCGCGAGAAGAAAAAAGGCCCCTGACGCGCGATCGCCGATGCTTGGCGGAAGGCGTTGTCATCGCCGGGTGCGTTCGCTATGTTCCGGCCACCTTTCCAGTGGGGCGTAGCCAAGCGGTAAGGCAACGGTTTTTGGTACCGTGATTCGCAGGTTCGAATCCTGCCGCCCCAGCCAGTTCGCCCAGTCGCCCGAATAACCCAGCGAAATCAAGCGGTTACATCCGGTCTGAGCGAAACCGACCTCGAGGCGGTCTTCCGGCCCTTTTATCGCAGCGACGCGGAAATGGTTGCGGCTTGTGCCGCCTGCCATGCCCGCTATGCGACGAACCGCTTCCCCGGCTTCGCCGGCTGACGGCCATCAAGCCGCCGCCGGCAGCGTGAGCACCGCGCGCAGGCCGCCGAGCGGCGAGTCCGCCAGCTCGATGCCGCCGCCGTAGAGCTCGGCCAGTTCGGCCACGATGGTGAGGCCGAGCCCGGAGCCCGCGACGGCCTCGTCCAGCCGGCGCCCGCGGTCGAACACCTCCGCCCGGCGCGCCGGGGGCAGGCCTGGTCCGTCATCGTCGACAACGACGGCGAGCCGGCCAGGGGCCGTCACGCGGGCGGACGCGCGCACCTCCCGCTGCGCCCACTTGCAGGCGTTGTCCAGCAGGTTGCCCGCCATCTCGTCGAAGTCCTGGCGCTCGCCGCGAAAGGACGGGGCCCGGTCGACCGCGCAGGCGATGGTCACGCCGCGCGCGGCGTGGATCGTGCGCAGCGTGCGCGCCAGCCGCTCGAGGCTCGCCGCCACCTCGGTGCGCACCCCCGGCACCCGCGCCGAGGCCGCCGCGCGGGCGCGCGCCAGGTGATAGTTGACCTGGCGCTGCATGAGCTCGGTCTGCTCGCGGATCCGTTGCGCAGGTCCCTCCTCGCCGGCGCGGGCGACGTCGGCGGCCTCGTTGGCCAGGACCGCCAGCGGCGTCTTGAGGCTGTGCGCCAGGTTGCCCGCCTGGGTGCGCGCCCGGGCCACGACGGCCTCGTTCTGGTCCAGCACGGCGTTCAGGTCGTCGACCAGCGGCTGGATCTCCTCCGGATACCGCCCTTCCAGTCGGCGGGCGCGTCCTCCGCGCACATCGCCGAGCGCCGCCCGCAGCCGGCGCAACGGGCGCAGGCCGCCGGCCACCTGGGCCGCGGCGGCCCCTGCCAGGCCCAGCCCGAGCACGCCCAGCGACAGCGCCAGCGTCCGCTGGAAGCCGGCCAGCGCCTCGGCGAGCAGGGCTACACGGATGTCCGCGAGATCGAGCGCAAACGCAACCGCTACGAGGTCGAGGCGCGCAACCGGGCGGGCCGGCAGGTGGAGCTCGAGGTGGACGGCACGACCGGCGAGATTCTGAAGGAGGAGCGCGAATGACGGCCGCTTCCCAACCGGCCGATGGCCGCGCGGGGCGTCGCGACGACCGCGTTCGCGTGTGGGATCCCCTGGTGCGGGTCCTGCACTGGTCGCTGGCGGGGTGCTTTGTCCTCGCCTATGCCACGGGCGAGGCGATCCTCAGCCTGCACGAGCTGGCCGGCTACGCCATCGTTGCCATCGTCGGCGTGCGCGCCCTCTGGGGCCTGGTGGGCCCGAGGCACGCGCGCTTCGACGACTTCGTGCCCGGACCGGGGACTCTCGCCGCCTATCTGCGCGACCTCCTGGCCGGGCGGCCGAGGCGCTATCTGGGCCACAACCCGGCCGGCGGCGCCATGATCGTGGCGCTGCTGACGGCCCTGCTGGCGACGAGCGCCAGCGGCGTACTGACGCTGTCGGGCGGCGAAGCCGTGGAAGAGCTGCACGAGGCGGCGGCCAACCTCACCCTCGCCCTGGTGCTCGCCCACATCGCCGGGGTGGTGCTGTCCAGCCTGCTCCACCACGAGAACCTGGTGCGCGCCATGATCACCGGCCGCAAGCGGCCGTAGGGCTTCAGATGGCAGGTGTCAGGCCGCCCGCGGTGCGCGGCGGCGCCGGCAGCAGGCCGACGCGCTCGTAATAGCGGATCGTCTCGACGCGGCAGCCGGTGCGCCGCGCCAGTTCGCCGATACTCAGGCGGCGTTCGCCGTCGGACATCCTTCAGCTCCGAAAAATCCCTTGAACCTGAAGTCGCTACAGGTGCCATCTTGCTCGCAAACGTTTTCGAAGCAAGAGGTCGAGGAGTCGGCAGATGGATGACCGCAAGCTGCTCTGCGCCGGCGGCGCCGGTTCCGTGATCGCGGCGGTGTGCTGCTTCACGCCGCTGCTCGTGGTGGTGCTGCCGGCCATCGGCCTCGCGGCCTGGCTGGCATGGCTGGACTATGTCCTGCTGCCGCTGCTGGCGATCTCGCTCGCGGTCACCGCCGTCGCCGGCCTCCGGCTTTATCGCCAGCGCAAAAGCGGGAGCGCCGCACCATGATCCGGACGTCCTGTTGCGATATCCCCGACGACGCCTTCGACCTCGCCGGCGTCTGTCGGCCGAATGGGAGCTGCGCGATCATGGTGCGCCGGCTCGCAGCCATCATTCTCTCGGCGGCGCTGCTGCTCGGGGCGAGCACGGCCTTGGCCGGCGCGGCGCTAGCCGGCGCCGGCGCGCTGGCCTTCGTCCCCTTCGGCGACGGACCCGATTATCGCTTTGCCGGCAGCTTCGGGGAAGCCGGCGACCGGTCGGGGCAGTTCGACGATCCGACCGGGATCGCCG
>CAZLNO010000083.1:16544-18359 GCA_964561005.1 uncultured Rhodovibrionaceae bacterium
TCTGCTAAGCCGTAAAGCGACTCGCCCTCATCGCTCGGACTCCTCCACCCGTTTCACACCGCCTAACCGGAAAACTCGCGGTCCGGATGGTCTAAGTTCCTGGAGGCAGACCATTGACCGGGGTGTGTGAAGGGGACAAGCTGGTTTCTTGCTGTGATCACACTTCGCGGGATCGGGGGCGGGGCGTCGACCGGCCGCGAAGCACGAACCGGATTGGCAATGGGGAAGGTCGCACGGCGATGATCGACACAGTCGCAGTCATCGGCGCGGGTTTGATCGGCCGCGCCTGGGCGATCGTTTTCGCCCGCGCAGGCGTGGAGGTTCGACTGCACGATTCCGATCCGGCGGCGCTGGCGGCGGCGGATTCAAGGATCGCGGAAGCACTCGGCGACCTGCGGAAGTTCGGGCTGGTGGACGACCCCGAGGCGGTGCGCGCGCGCATCACGACCGCCTCGGAACTCGCCTCGGCCCTTGCGGGCGTGGAGTATGTCCAGGAGTGCGGGCCGGAATCGCTGGACGTCAAGCGCGAGATTTTCGCGCGTTTGGACGAGGCCGCCCCGGCGGCGGCCGTCCTGGCAAGCTCCTCCTCCGGTCTGGTCGCCAGCAGCTTCACCGACCACCTGGACCACCCCGAGCGCTGCCTGGTCGCCCACCCGGTCAATCCGCCCTCGCTGATCCCGCTCGTCGAGATCTGCCCGGCGCCGCAGACCGACGCCGCGGCGGTGGAGGCGACGCGAGCGCTGATGGAGCGCGTCGGCCAGGCCCCGGTCACGGTGCGCAAGGAGGTCCGCGGCTTCGTCCTGAACCGGCTCCAGGGCGCGCTGTTGAACGAGGCGCTGCGGCTTTACGAGGACGGCGTGGTTTCGGCGGCGGACCTGGACCGCACGATGAAGGACGGGCTGGGCCTGCGCTGGTCCTTCATCGGCCCGTTCGAGACCATCGACCTGAACGCGCCGGGCGGCCTGGCCGACTATGCCGAACGCTATGGCCCGCTCTACGAGGCCCTGGGCCGCGAGCAGGCGGACCCCAGGCCCTGGGCGCCGGCCACCGTCGCCGCCCTCGACCGCGAGCGGCGCGAGGTCCTGGCGAAGGACAGATTGGGCGCGCGGCAGGCCTGGCGCGACCGCCGGCTGATGGCGCTCGTCGCGCACAAGAAGGCGGCCGAGTGCGATATCGGAGATTGAGGAGGCTTCACTGATGGCAGCCAACCGCAAGGTCATCATCACCTGCGCCGTCACGGGCGCGATCCACACGCCCTCGATGTCGCCGCACCTGCCGGTCACGCCGGAGGAGATCGCCGAGGCCGGTATCGCCGCCGCCGAGGCCGGGGCGGCGATCCTGCATCTGCACGCCCGCGACCCCGAGACCGGCAAACCCACCCAGGACACCCGCGTCTTCGAGCGCTTCCTGCCGCGCATCAAGCAGTCGACCAACGCGGCCATCAACATCACCACCGGCGGCAGCCCGCACATGCCGGTGGAGGAGCGCATGCGCCCGGCGGTCGAGTTCAAGCCGGAGGTCGCCTCGCTCAACATGGGCTCGATCAACTTCGGCCTGTTCCCGATGCTCGAGCGCTTCCAGGACTTCGAGCACGACTGGGAGCGCCAGCACCTGGAGAACAGCCGCGACCTGGTGTTCAAGAACACCTTCAACGACATCGCCACGATCCTGGGCGCCTGCGCGGCGAACCGCACCCGCTTCGAGTGCGAGTGCTACGACATCGGCCACCTCTACAACCTGGCGCACTTCCTCGACGAAGGGCTGATCCGGCCGCCGCTGTTCGTGCAGAGCGTCTTCGGCATCCTGGGCGGCATC